>JBDKUG010000201.1:0-14756 GCA_039679815.1 Smithella sp. | reverse complement strand
ATAAATGTAAGGGACATCCACTTCCCGCCGGTAAAGAAAATGTGAAAGAATCAAACGGTTGACGGCCTGATGGCCTACAATCATAATGTTGTGCGCGCGGCGGTTCAGAAAAAACGACTTTTTGATTCCCTCTTCAATTCTCGGCTTCATCATCGCGTAACTTTCGCCTTCGGGATAAACATAGGCATATTTATTCGTTTCGCGGGCGCGGAAAACTTTCGGCATCTCTTTTTCAATTTCAGCGTAAGTCATGCCTTCGCAGATGCCGGCATGGATTTCATTAAACTCTTTAAGCGCAATGATCCGGCATGCGTCTTGTCTTGCAGCAATGGCCTCCGCCGTGCGTTTCGTGCGAAGCTTACTGCTGGTAAAGATGTAGGATATTTTTCTGCAGGCAAATAACTGCCCCAGTGCTTCGGCCTGCTCATTTCCCTTTTTTGTAAGACCCGGATCGCCGCCGATGCGGTCTTCAATATTATATTCCGTTTGTGTGTGCCGGATCAGAAAAAGATTCTTTACTTCGTCTGTCACCAGATAATCGCGCAGGCGTGCATACAGGGGAATCGCATCGGTATGTTTTTCTGATAGAATCTTGTTTTGCAGTGAATCCAGGCAGACATAATTTCGTTCCACCCTCAGCGGGGTATAGATCATCTTGTAGTAATCGATTCTTTTGAGAAACTCCGCTTTGGCTGTTTTGCCATCCAGATGCTTGAATTCCGGCAGTTTCGTTTTTTCCAGAATGCTCAGATCAAGAATATCCTCATCATCGTTGATACACTCAATGAAGAGAAGGGGGTGATTATTAAGATATTTCTCAAGCATCTCCCGACGATTACGGCCTGCGTTGGTCGCGTCTAGAATCGCGACCTGTCCGGAACTGTCAAGATAGGTTTTGGCCTTTTCGCAATGCATGCGTGCAAATTGATTTCGCAGAGCCACAGCGTTCGAATTGTTCGGAGAATAAAATTCAGCGCGGGACGTTTCAGTAAGCGGCCGGTAACTCCGTCGAAGATTGCCATTATTAAATATCCGGGTGGCTATGGAATCTTTGCGGAAAGCATCCCGCAGGCGCACGGCCAGTGTTGATTTTCCACGGGCCGGAAGTCCCATCAGCACAATGTATAATTTATCATCGCTCATCGGTGTTTGCACCCCGGGTTTTGCCGGTGATTGTTCATTCCGTGCATGCAATTTTTCCATCTATCTTTTCGCAACATGCCGCCGTATATATCATTTTCAAGATTACCGAACATCGTTGATTTGTATCAAATAAGCACTTTTACTTCAACACAACAATTTCCCCTGCATCCATCATGCTTCAGGACGCCATCCGGCCGGACATACTTCCCCTGGAAAGGAGAAATGGATTGACAATCCACAGACTTTTGTTTAATCTTTTTTATTAATGGATTGAGGAGGCGAAGATGGCTATAAAGATCGCAATAAACGGATTCGGAAGAATCGGGCGCCTGGTATTTCGCGCCGGTTATAAAAGCAAAGATGTGGAATTCGTAGCAGTCAATGATCTTGCAGACTCTAAAACAATTGCCCACCTGCTCAAATATGATTCTACACATGGAACACTTGACGCCGAAGTGAAAGCGACTCCCAACTCGATCACCGTTGACGGCCGGGAAATCAAAGCCTTTGCCGTCAGAGACCCGGAAACACTGCCATGGAGAGAGTTAGGAGTGGATGTTGTTCTCGAAAGCACCGGGAGATTCACCGATAAGGACGGGGCGGAAAAGCACCTGAAAGCAGGCGCCAGAAAAGTGGTCATCTCCGCACCGGCCAGGGGAGCGGATGTCACTGTCGTTTTCGGCGTCAATTCGCAAGATTATGACCGTTCGAAACACCACATCATCTCCATGGGATCCTGCACCACAAATTGCCTGGCGCCGATTGTTAAAATTCTGCATGAGGAATTCGGGGTTGAATACGGTTTGATGACGACGATTCATTCATTCACGAATGACCAGGTCGTGCTTGACGAGGCCCATAAAGACCTGCGCCGCGCCCGTGCTTCGGCGCTTTCCATGATTCCGACAACAACCGGTGCTGCCCGCGCCATCGCGGAAGTCATTCCGGAAATGAAAGGCAGGCTTGATGGACTGGCCATACGCGTCCCCACACCCAACGTTTCACTCGTGGATTTTGTGGCGATGCTGTCGCGTGAGACCAGCAAGCAGGAAGTCAATGATAAACTGAAGGAACATTCACAAAGGGCAATGAAAGGCATTTTATGTTGCTCTGAAGAAGAGCTGGTATCCAAAGACTTTAACGGCAATCCCCATTCATCGATTGTGGATCTGCCCAACACAACCGTCATCGGCGGTAAAATGGTAAAAATACTTTCATGGTATGACAACGAATGGGGCTTCTCCAATCGCATGCTGGAGCTCCTGTCCTTTATCATGAAATAAAATAATACGTAAAAGAGGTAACGTGCATGAAGTACTTGGATCAGATTGATGTACGCGGCAAGAAGGTATTGGTACGGGTGGATTTCAATGTGCCCATGGACAAATCAGGCAACGTCACTGACGATACCCGCGTCAAAGCAAGCCTGGCTACGATTAATTTTATCAGGGAAAAAGGCGCCCGGGTGATCGTTACGTCTCACCTGGGACGGCCCAAGGGGAAAAGAGTTGAAGAATTTTCCTTAAAGCCGGTCGCCCCGATTCTAGCCGGAATGCTGTCTATTGACGTTCCCTTTATCGACGACTGCATCGGCGAAAAAGCTGAGAAGGCCGTGGCCGCCATGAAAGCGGGTGACGTAATCCTGCTGGAAAACCTGCGCTTCCATCCGGGTGAAGACAAAAATGATGAAGCTTTTGCACAGGAACTGGCTAAACTTTGCGATGTATATGTCAACGACGCGTTTGCCGTATCGCACCGCGCGGCCGCATCCAACACTGCAATCACCAGGCTTGTGCCCGTCAGCGCCGCGGGCTTCCTCCTGAAAAATGAAATTGAATATTTCAACAAGGCCATGGGCAATCCGACAAGACCGCTCGTCGCCATTATCGGCGGAGCCAAGGTATCCGACAAAATCAAGGTTCTGGAAAATGTCATCGATAAAGTGGACCGCCTGATCGTGGGCGGCGGCATGGCCTTCACTTTTCTGAAAGCCCAGGGTTTTAACGTCGGCACATCCCTTTGTGAAACGGAAATGCTGGATCTGGCCAGAAAGATCATGGATAAGGCCAAAGCCAAAAACGTGCAATTCCTGCTGCCGGTGGATACCGTTATCGCACAGGAACCGTCAGCGGACGCTGAAAGAAATATTGTTGCAATAAAGGATATTCCGGAAGGCTGGATGGGCCTGGACATCGGACCCGCAAGCATCACGACGTTTTCAGACGCAGTAAAAACGGCAAAGACTATTGTCTGGAACGGTCCGATGGGAATGTTTGAACTTGCTCCTTTTTCCGCAGGAACATTTAAGCTGGTGGATGCAGTTATTGCCTCCGGCGCGCTGACCATTGTCGGCGGCGGCGATACGGATACGGCCATTCACAAGACCGGCCAGAGCGATAAAATATCCTATATTTCCACAGGCGGCGGCGCGTTTCTGGAACTTCTGGAAGGCAAGACGCTACCGGCCGTTGCCGCACTCGGTTAACGCGGAGGAAACCCATGAGAAAATGGATCGTTGCCGGCAACTGGAAAATGCATAATACGATTGCCGAATCCGTCGCGCTGGCCCGCGCGGTGAAAGAAGGAACTTCCAGTTTAAAAACCGGCGAGGTGGTTGTTGCTCCACCATTTACCGCGTTAACGAGCGTTGGCGATACCCTCCGGGGCTCAAATGTGGCGCTTGCCGCGCAAAACATGTATTGCGAAGACAAGGGGGCGTATACCGGCGAAGTTTCTCCGTTGATGCTGAAGGATGTCGGCTGCACGTACGTCATCATCGGGCATTCAGAGCGCCGCAAATATTTCATCGAGAACGACGAAACCATTAACTTAAAAGTGAAGAAAGCGCTGGCAACCGGTTTGAAGCCGATTGTCTGTGTCGGCGAAACGGACGGGGAAAGAAACAAGGGCGTCACAGAGGCGGTTGTGAACCGTCAGGTGCGCGGAGCGCTGGCCGGTATTGATAAGCTTGATAACGTCGTCATTGCCTATGAACCGGTCTGGGCGATCGGAACGGGCGTGGTGGCCACCCCGGCGCAGGCCGAGGACGTTCACGACTTCATTCGCCGGCTTCTTGTTGAAATATACGGCTGTATGGCCGCTGATGTTCGCATTCTCTATGGCGGCAGCGTAACGAAAGATAACATTGCCGAGTTGATTGCGATGGAAGATATCGACGGGGCGCTGGTCGGTGGGGCGTCGCTAAAAGCCGATGGATTCCTCGGCATCATTTCCAAAATGCCATAGAAAAGGTTAGGGGTGAGGGGTGAGGGGTTCGAAGAAAAAATTTTCATTGCTTCTCCCCTATTACCTATCACCCATTACCTATAACCTATAACCTATTTTATTTTATGACCCGAATTTTAATTGTTTACCATTCCCAGACCTGGCACACCCGGCAGATGGCTGACGCTGTCTGCGAAGGGGCAAGGGGTATTGACGGTGTGGAGGTCATTTTAAAAAAAGCCGGTGACGCAACCATTGACGACCTCTTGACCTGTGACGGTCTGGCAATCGGCACGCCGGAAAATTTCGGTTATATGTCCGGTATGATCAAGGATTTTTTTGACCGGACTTACGGCGACGCTCAGGACAAAGTCTTCCGTAAGCCTTATGTCGTTTTCATCAGCGCCGGCAATGACGGCTCGGGAGCACTCAGGGCTATCGAGCGCATCGCCCTGGGCTACAAACTCAAAAATGTTTTCACCCCGGTCATCGCCAAAGGAGAAATTACCGAAGAAATCATGGAAAAATGTCGTGAGCTGGGTGGAACGCTCGCCGGCGGTTGCGCCATGGGAATTTATTGAGAAAAAAGTATTTCTATCCGCTAAAGAGGTTCATGTTTATGGGGAAAAAATTGCCACCGAAAAAAACAAAGTCGAAGCTCAGAGAATTTGTTGAAGCGGTCCTGATGGCCGTCGTGATCGCGGGTTTTATTATCTCTTTTATCGTACAGGCATTCAAAATACCGTCCGGCTCGATGATTCCAACCCTGCTGGTCGGTGATCATCTTTTCGTCAACAAATTTATTTATGGCGTTAAAATTCCTTTTTTCAGAAAAACAATTATACCCCTGACCGACCCGAAAAGAGGCGACGTTGTTGTTTTCATTTACCCGGAAGACCGATCCAAGGATTTTATTAAACGGGTGATCGGCATCGGCGGCGACAAGATAGAAATGAAAAACAAGAAGCTGTTCATTAATGACAAGGTTTATGAGGATTCTTTCGGTGTTTATGACGATGATACGATTTATCCGGCCGAGGTCCAGCCCCGGGACAACTTTGGTCCGTTAACCGTCCCGCAGAATTCTCTCTTTGTAATGGGTGACAATCGCGATCACAGTCTGGACAGCCGCTTCTGGGGCTTTGTCGATTTGAAGGACGTCCAGGGCAAAGCTTTCATTCTTTACTGGTCATGGGATTCCGAAGAAAAGCATGTCCGCTGGAACCGTCTGGCCAAGCTGATCAAATAGTAACGCTTTGAAAAAACATGAAGGCCGGCTGGAGATTTTCCAGCCGGCCTTCGTTTCCCTAATAACCATTATGTCTAACAGTCTAAAGTCTAATAGCCTTTTTTACTTTTTCCCGTAACCGATCATTTTAGCCGACTCCGCAATAGCCGGCAGGACTGCCGGGTCGTCTATTGTAGAGGGGACAACATAATCCTTGCCGTCCACGATTTTGCGCATCGTGGAGCGCAGGATCTTGCCGGATCTTGTTTTGGGCAATGCCTTTACCACGGCTGCTTCCTTAAAGCAGGCCAGCGCGCCGAGTTCGGAACGCACCATCTGCACCAGTTCCGCGACAATTTCTTCGGGCTTTCGATCCACACCCGCTTTCAAAACAACAAAGCCCACCGGAACCTGGCCTTTGAGCTGATCATCCGCACCCAGCACGGCGCATTCCGCAACATCTTTGTGCTTGGAAACAATTTCTTCCATCGCCCCCGTGGAGAGCCTGTGGCCGGCCACGTTTATCACATCATCGATGCGTCCCATGATGTAGATATATCCATCCAGATCGAAGCGGCCGCCGTCGCCGGTAACATAATATCCGGGTCTTTCGGTGACGTATTCCAGATAACGTTTATCGTCTTTCCAGAGTGTGGGCAGACAACCGGGGGGCAGGGGCAGCTTGATGACCACGGCACCTTCCTCTCCATTGGGCAGGGTTTTGCCGTCCATATCCTGTATCTGAACGTTATAGCCGGGCACGGGTTTGGTAGGTGATCCCGCTTTGATCGGGAATTGTTCAATCCCCATGCAGTTGGCCGCAATCGGCCAGCCTGTTTCCGTCTGCCACCAGTGATCAACCACGGGAATCTTCAACATATCGCTGGCCCAGTGATACGTATCGGGATCCAGCCGCTCGCCCGCAAGAAACAGATATCTCAAGCAGGAAATATTATATTTTTTCAGGTAATCGCCATTGGGATCTTCCTTCTTAATGGCTCTGAACGCCGTCGGTGCGGTAAACAATACGGATACACCATGCTGGGAGATGACGCGCCAGAACGCTCCGGGATCGGGTGTTCCCACGGGTTTGCCTTCATACAGAATCGTTGTGCACCCATAAAGCAGCGGTGCATAAACAATGTAGGAGTGCCCGACAACCCAGCCAACATCGGAGGCGGCCCAGAAAACTTCGCCGGGTTTGATGTCGTAAATGTGCTTCATTGACCACTTCAACGCGACGGCATGGCCGCCGTTGTCACGCATGACGCCTTTTGGCTTGCCGGTTGTTCCCGACGTATAAAGAATATAGAGTGGATCAGTTGCAGCGACGGGCACGCAGGGAACCGCTTTGGCGCCTTTAACTAATTCATCCCAGTCCAGATCGCGTCCACCCTGAAGCTCAGCCTTCACCTGCGGGCGCTGATAGATGATGCATTTTTCCGGTTTATGGGCGGCAATCTTAATCGCTTCATCCAGCAGCGGTTTGTATGCCAGTGTTTTTTTTCCTTCAATGCCGCAGGAGGCGGAAATCATGACTTTCGGTTTAGCATCGTCAATGCGGATAGCCAGTTCGTTAGGTGCAAATCCGCCGAAGACAACAGAATGCACGGCGCCGATGCGCGCGCATGCCAGCATCGCCATCATTGCTTCCGGAATCATCGGCATATAAACGATCACCGTATCGCCTTTGGTGACTCCTAAACCTGCCAGCACCCCTGCAAATTTAGCTACATTATCGAGGAGTTCCCCGTAGGTGATCTTTTTGACGGTATCGGTAACGGGACTGTCATAAATAACAGCCACCTGATCTTTTCTGCCTGATTCCACATGATAGTCAAGCGCATTGTAACAGGTGTTGAGCTCCCCACCTGAAAACCAGCGATAAAAAGGCTTATTGCTGTCATCAAGAACGTTATCCCATTTTTTTGTCCACTGGACGGCCTCCGCGGCTTTCCCCCAGAAAATGTCGGGCTGATGGATCGACTGCTCATATACATCTTTGTATTTCAACGAATCAGACATACCTCCTCCTTGCATCATGTCGTATTTGTTATAGCGGTAGCAAAACCCGCCGGCGCTGTCAAGAATATAACCATGAAGATTTTCAGACAATCGATCTGGTAAATAAATCCTTAATCGCATTCCTGCCGTTCTCTTCCAGAAAGCGGGTGCCTCCACCGGCAAAATGCGTATGGGTAATAACCGGCTCATCACCTTTTTTTCGTTCGACCCATTCGAGTTTATTCCAGGTGAACCAGGCATTTTTTTTCTGATCGAATACATGCAGCGGCTTGTTGCAGATTTTACTGAACTCCGCACCCCAGCCCGTGCCGCCCTTGACTGTTTTGTCCGGCAGGATTTCACCGATGATAAAAACCTCCTGGCCGTTGTTGATCTGATACCATATGGTTTGCAGGATTTTACGAAAGGTCGTGTTATCCGTATAGCGGCGATTCATCAAGCGGGAAATATATTCCAGTGAAACATCGCCGTTTTTCAGTTCTTCGTGATTGAGAACCCGCAGGCCCCGGTGACGGACAATGGCATGTCCTTCAAAGGTAAAGTTCACTTCCTCTATGCCCGAGTTCTCTGCGTTGGCGCCAAGTTCCGCTTCTGCGCCCTGAGCGCCGCCGCTGAATAAAATACAATCCTCTTTCTTCATTTTGTGTTCCTCTCCCCTGTCTCTTTAATTGATGAATTAACCAGAAAATCTAACGATGAAAACCAACGATTAGTCTGTCCGTGTGGCAGGGAGATTGTCCTATTAACGGTTATCTGTCAAGAAAAAACATTGGCTGATAACAGCACTCTTGTCTTGTCCCCGCGCATAGGATATACCATTTGCCATGATCAAGGACGCTGCCGGAATCAAGAATCTCCTGGGACGCAAACTGCTCGCCTGGTACAAACACCATCAACGCTCTCTTCCCTGGAGGAAGACGAATGATCCTTACCGTATCTGGATTTCGGAGATCATGCTGCAGCAAACGCAGGTAAATACGGTAATTCCCTATTATCAGCGATTCATAAAATCCTTCCCCGATGTCCGGACGCTCGCGGCCGCCCCCCTGCAGGATGTGCTCAAAGCATGGGAAAACATGGGGTACTACTCGCGTGCCAGAAATATTCACGCCGCAAGCCGCATGATCGTCAATCAATGGGGCGGGCGGATTCCCGACAAGCTCGAGGAAATCAAAACGATCCCCGGCATTGGTGAGTACACGGCAGGTGCGATTCTGAGCATAGCCTACCGGCAGGCTCTCCCCGCCGTTGACGGTAATGTCCGCCGGATCTTGTCCCGACTTTTTGCCATTCGCAAACCCGTGAATGATCCCCGGGAACAAAAAAAACTGCGTGATTTGGCGGTGTTGCTGGTTCCCGCCAAACATCCCGGCGAGTTCAACCAGGGACTAATGGATCTGGGTGCTACCGTCTGCAGGGCTAAAAACCCCGATTGTTCACGCTGCCCGTTATCCGGCATTTGCGGCGCGAAACTTCATAATCTGCAAAACATTCTGCCCATAACAGGAAAAACGCCAGCAATCCCTCACCGGCAGGCGGCAGCCGCCGTTATCCGCAATTCAGAGGACCTGCTGCTGGTTGTGCAAAGGCAGGCCTCGGGACTGCTTGCCTCCCTGTGGAAGCTTCCCGGCGGCTTCATTGAAGAAGGTGAAAACATAAATGACATGTTACAGCATTGCGTGAAGGAAGAATTGAATATTTCAATTCGTGTCGGCAGATATTTGGCCTCTGTTAATCATGTCTATTCACATTTTCGCCTGACCCTTCAGGCATACAATTGCCGGCTGCTGAAAGGCAATCCCGAGGCACTGGCCTGTCAGAACTGGCGCTGGGCAACATCTCCTCAATTAAAAAACCTGCCGATGTCGAATATTGACCGAAAGATCCTGACAGCAATTACCAGGTCCTCTCCTTAGCCAGAAGGAGGGCTACGGAAGGGTTTCATTTAAATTATCTAGTTGGATTGATCATAATACCGGCTCATAATACGCATCCGTGTTCATCGATAACGCCCTGAAAGGTTCCCGTGACGGTCAACGCTTTGGTTTGGCCTTCACCTCCCCCCTCCCTGGAGTCGATCAGAAGGCTGACGGAAGGATTGGCCGCCAGATTGCGGTATTTTTTTGTGTCTTTGTGAGTTGCCATGTAAATTTCACGGCAGTCTGCATCCGCAACATAAGACATCAGTGAACAATGCGGCTGGCCCTCCGAAACAGTCGCCATAACGCATACGCGATTTTCCTGAATCAGACTTTTAATATCGTTGCGCATATCCATAGCTCCTTTATTCTTTATAACAGGCTGAGTGCAGTTTGAGATGGTAGCATAAAAGCACTTAAAACATGAACAGGGTTTTACCCGGAATATGCAAGTTGAACGATGAAGACATATTATGATAGTGTGGCATGACTGAAAGAGCGGGGACATGAG
This sequence comes from Smithella sp., assembly GCA_039679815.1. Lineage (GTDB taxonomy): Bacteria > Desulfobacterota > Syntrophia > Syntrophales > Smithellaceae > UBA8904. Next base: position 4,705 of record JBDKUG010000201.1, on the reverse strand, counting down.
GAATGGATGGAACCATCCGGACGAATATAAAAGTCGGGGCACGTGTAAAGGTCGTACAGAAGAAGGACCAACGGACGGGCATACTGACCGACGGCATTGTTCTGAATCTTTTAACAAAATCGGGTACGCATCCGCATGGCATCAAAGTGCGGCTGGAAAGCGGAATCGCAGGCCGAGTCAAAGAGATTCTCTGATTTTCAATTCGTGATAAGGTCTAAAGGACTATGAAAACTCTGCTTCTGACACAAAAAGATGTTGAAAAAGTTCTTACGCCGGTGGTGGCGAACGATACGGTCGAAAAGGCTTTCCGGGCTTACGGTATGGGGCAGACAGAAATGCCGGCCAAGAGCTATTTATATTTCCCCAGAGGCGATCTGCGGTCCATGCCGGCTTATCTTCATGGGGAGGGATTTGACATTGCCGGTGTCAAATGCGTTACTGTTCACCCGCAAAACGCGGTGAGCAATTTGCCTTCGGTCATGGCGGTTGTCATTCTTAATGATCCTGAAACCGGTTATCCGCTGGCCATCATGGACGGCACTTATTTAACCTGCATCAGAACCGGCGCTGCAGGGGCAATTGCCGCAAAATTCCTCAGCCGCAAAAATTCGGAAATTGCGGGATTCATAGGCTGCGGCGCTCAGGCGCGGTCCCAGCTCTCTTGTCTGCTGGAAGTCCGTGATATCCGCAAAATCAAGATATGGCAGTTTCCAGGCGACAAGGCATGTGCCCGTGCTTTCAGACAGTGGGCAAAGGCAACCTATCCGATCGAAGCCGTTATCTCTCCGGACGTTGATGATGTTACCCTGAATGCAGACATTATTGTTACCTCAACACCATCACGTGTTGTGCTGGTCAACCGGGTTTCTCCGGGAACCCACATCAATGCCATCGGCGCGGACGCGCCGAATAAACAGGAAATCAATCCGGATATATTGCAGCAGGCCAAAGTGGTGATCGACGACTGGGCACAGGCTTCCCACTCGGGTGAGATTAATGTGCCCCTGAAACAAAAGTTGATCAGCAGGAAAAATATCTACGCATCTCTGGGAGATATTGTGGCCGGGAAAAAGAAAGGTAGAACGTCCACTGAAGAGATCACTCTTTTCGACGCCACGGGACTGGCCATCCAGGACATCGCTTGCGCTTATGAGGTATACAGAGCACTCAAAAACAAGCGGGGAATAAAAAGCATCCGGCTCTTTTAAGCGGTTAATCCCACCATTGGACTGAGCCTTGAAGCGGACCTTCTCACAGCGCAAGCTTCATTGAGCAAGGCTGAATCAGACTATTGGGCAGCTTACCTGAGTTACAGAATGTCTTTAACCGACTTAAAGATATTGACGGGTCGATATTAAATCATGGAATACATTGGTAAGTAACTGCAGATAATCATTTTTTTGTGTTGTTCTTCCTAATGGCCGGCATTGGGCAGTTTTTGCGGGAACCGTTTCTCTCCCTCCCTCGATCATAATTATAACCCAAATAATAACAGGCATATCCGTGTCAAATTTCTTTGTAAGATACCGGTCGAGCAAAGAAGGCTGCGGATAACGCCGTTTTCTGTAAGGTATTTGACAATTACAATTACATTCACAGAAAATTACCTTGACAGGATCATACCTTAATAGTAAGGTATCTTACAAATGATAGCTATGGCTGGAAATCATTTCCCCATGAGGTTAAAGAACTTTTACATACCAGGGAATTCGGGAAAGCGGGTAAACCATGCTGAAGACCTCCACATATGAAGACCTTACCATTTACAAGATGGGAAGAAGCATCGGGAAATTTGTTCCCTATTTTGTCCATGCCTTTTTGCTGGAGGACACGCTAATCGATACGGGAACCGGTTTTGCCGGTGTTGAACTCCTGTCAGCCATGAAAGATAAGAAGATTAACCGGATCATCAACACGCATTATCATGAAGACCACATCGGCAATAATCATCTTATCCAGCAAAAGCATTCTGCGGTGATCCTTGCTCACCGGGATTCCATACCGTACATCGAAAATCCCCGCAACGTAAAGCTGAGATTATATCAGAAATACATCTGGGATTATCCGGAAGGCTCCAAAGCAACAACGATCAAGGATTTTGTTGTCATTGGCCCGTATCAATTCCGGGTCATCCATGTTCATGGCCACTCGGCGGGACATATCTGTCTTTACGAACCGCAAAAAAAATGGCTTTTTACCGGGGACATGTTTTGCGGCGTAAAGAATATCTATCTGCGCCGGGATGAAGATTTCAATCTGATGCTTAAATCTTTGGAAAATTTATCAACCCTCAAAATCGATACGCTTTTTTGCAGCCTGAAGGGTGTGATAACGAACGGCGGGGAAGCACTTTCGGACAAAATTAAATACATGAAAAACCTGCGTGATAAAATATTGAACATGCATCAGGCCGGAATGACAGAAGGGCAGATCAGAAATAAACTGCTCGGCAGGGAAGACATGATGTTTTATATAACAGGCGGGCATTTTTCAAAACAATTTTTAATCAAGAATATCCTGGAATTCAAACACAACAGTGCAAGGGTTGAATAAGCAATCCCTCAAAGCAAAGGAAATGCGATGTCAGTCAAATACATGATTCTCGGCGGTTTAATGTTCAGTTGTTCTCATGGTTATGAGATTAAGTCACAATTGACACAAAAGAGGTTTGGTGAATTCGGCATCAATGATGGACAGCTATATCCGACCCTGAAAAACCTCGAAGAAGAAGGTCTTGTCGTGAAAACGGTCGAGCATCAAAATGGTGCGCCCAGCCGCCATGTCTATTCGATCACTGACAAAGGACGGGCGGATTTTGGCCAGTGGCTGGAAAGCGCAGACGGCGAAGACCGGGCCTTCCGGTATGACTTCTTCCGTAAGGATATTTTCTGCATCAAGTCTAATTTTCTCCGTTTTCTTCCAAAGAAAAAAGCAGTTGAAAAAATTCAGCACCAGATTGATGCGGTGACTAATACGATCGCTGATTTGAAAACAGCCCGCAGCCATATGATCGAAAGAAAAGTCGATCCCTTGCATATCAAGGTTTGGGAATATGGAATAATGAATTACGAGACCCGTCTTCAGTGGCTCAACGATTTTTTAAAGGAGGTTCAAAAATGGCGCAAATAAAACATTGCCTGCACTGCGGGCACGAGCTTTCTACGAAAAGCATCAAAGGCAGGGATTACCTGGCGTGCCCTGTCCAAAACTGTGAATATGTCTTTCGGGATAATCCGCTGCCCGTGGTTGCCGCGCTGATTGAATATCGAGAGAGTGTCCTTCTGGCCCGCAATAAGGCCTGGCCGCAGAAGTTTTTTGGACTGATCACAGGATTCCTTGAAAAAGGCGAATCTCCGGAAAATGCCATTATCCGTGAAGTGAAAGAAGAGCTTGATCTGGATGCAAGGGTGGAGGGCATGATCGGCTATCCGAAATACCGCTATCCTACCGGGATTGCCGGGCACAGATAAGCGGATCAACAGGATTTAATCGGGACTTTTTCAGGATGGGCAACTCGTGAAACGCAATTTAATGTATCTGGCGCAACTGGAAAAAATTATTGACAGGAATATCTGATGTTGATATATAAACTTCCCAGCAAGCTTAGAAAGAAATGTAAATGAAGGATATTACCGTAAATTTAATAATTAATAACTGGTGGTGGAACCTCACAAGGAGGATATTCCGCCGCTGATCTTTTATATTTAAAGTAAAAGCCGTGGAGACCCTCTCAGGACTCCACGGCTTTTTTGTTTGTATCAACCGAAAGGCCGTGATGAAACTCACGGCCTTTTGTTTTTATGATGCTTGCCGAAAACATGGGAGCAGGCAATATTTAAACTGTAAGATTATCCCGCGCATAGAGCACGCAGAGATTATGGACAACACTAAAGGAGAATTTATGTACCAGCCCAAATTGCCAGAGTTTGAAGCATTCACCCGAAGGGGAAACCTGATTCCCGTCTACCGGGAAATCCTTGCTGACATCGAAACGCCGGTTTCCGTTTTAAAAAAACTGCAGCACAAGGATCACGTCTACCTGCTGGAAAGTGTCGAAGGCGGCGAGAAATGGGGACGATATTCTTTTATCGGAACGGATGCGGGGGTGGTATTCAAAGTCCGCGGCCCCAGAGTGATCATTGAAGAAAAAGGAAGAGTATCCGAGCGGGAGCATAAAGGCGATCCGCTAAACGCGATGCGTGAATTGCTCAGCCGTTATAAGCCGGTCTCCATGCCCGGGCTGCCACGCTTTTTCGGAGGCGCCGTCGGCTACCTGGGTTATGACATGGTGCGCTATTTTGAAAAACTTCCCGACACACCCCCTGACGATCTGAATCTTGATGAATCCGTCTTCGTCATCAGTGATTCGCTCGTGATTTTTGATAACACCCGCCACACGATCAAGGTGGTGGCTTGCGCCTATACGGAAGACGCCGACTCACCAGAAGAAGCTTACGAGGCGGCCTGCCGGAAGATCGATGAAATGATCAGTCTTCTTGCAGCCCCTGCCGCATCGCCTGCGCCAGAGCCAAAAACCAACGGCGTGGCCTTTGAATCCAACATGACGCCAGATCAGTACAAGGCCATCGTGGAAAAAGCCAGAGCCTATATTGCAGCGGGTGACGTCATTCAAGTGGTGCTGTCTCAGCGTTTCTCCACACCCTGCCAGACCGATCCTGTTGATCTTTACCGGGCACTTCGTTAT
>JBDKUG010000233.1:0-2878 GCA_039679815.1 Smithella sp. | reverse complement strand
TTGAAAATAAAACTGCGAATCAGTCACGTTGTGCTTTTGATCGGCGCTATCCTGCTTTTGGCCAAACATGCCCGGTTTAACTATGAATTTACTCTTCTATCCATCCCGCTTTTGTGCCATACCGCCGTTCTTTTGTCGGAAAAGGACTGGCTTCCGCGAAAAGTGGTCAACCTTGCTCTTCCCGCAGTTGTAGTTCTTCTCCCGCTTCTGGTCTTTCACAATGTCTTGGGAAATCGGCCGGCGTATCCTTTTTCACAAACGAATCTCCCCACAGGAGTTGTCCGGTTTTTGAATCAGTATGCACCGGGCGGCGGAAATATTCTCAATGAAGCAAATACCGGAGGATACCTGCCATGGGCGTTGAGTCCGAAATTCAAGATATTCATGGATATGCAGATGACAATCTTCAGCGATATGGATTTCGCAATTGCAAGCAATGCCTTTTTCAACACTAACACCTTTAAAGCATTCATTCAGAAGTACGATCCTTCATTCATCTCAATATCTTTGAACAGACCTCATTTTAAAAATATCATTGCTGAGTATCCGCAATTTGTGCCTGTTTTCTTCGATCAGGCGGAACTGTTATATATCAACAAATCTAAATACAAGGAACTGGCTGAGCGATGGCAATTGAAAGCCATCGACCCTTTCCATTACGCAGAGGTCATCTATGCGAATGAAAGCGCCGAAAACCTATCCAAAACATTTTCCGAAGCATCACGAATGCTAGATCAAGACCCTGATAATTACAGGGCACATCACATTCTTTCGAGCATTTTTGTCGTCCGTCATCAATACGATAAAGCCCTGCATCATGCGGAATCAATCATTCGGATTTATCCGGAGCAGTCACACGGTTACGCATTGAAAGCGGATGCGCTCTTTGCGATGTTGCGATATGAAGAGGCTGCCCGTCTTTATAAAAAAGCCCTGGATATGGGGAGAACCTCCAAGATGGAAAACGTTTACTGGAACCTTCATGCCAGCTATTTTAACATGAAGGAATATAACAAGGCGTACAGGGTGCTTTCAAAGTACGTCAACCCGTTTAATCCGCAAACGGATTATAAGGAGATCTATCAATTGGGGATGTCTGCGGCGTCCGTCGGCAAGGCACGGGAGGCAGTTACTTTCCTGAAAATCGCCAGGATAAAAGTACCGCCTGCGGATACGGAGTATCTTCAAAAGATCGACAAGAATTTGGCAATTCAGAACGGCGATTCAAAGTGATCACGTGTTTGCCTGATTTATGAAATAGTCAGGATAATGCAAATTAAATCAACCACCTCGCAGCAAGCTGCGGAGAATTAATGCTCGTCCCGTAGCGGCGGGATTAAATATAACATTTTACCATGATAGACGTTTTTATGAGTTGTCGAAAGATGGCAAGAGGAAAGACTAATTTAATAATGTTATCAGGCAGGCAGGGTGGATGGATCATAAGGCAGACGCTGAGATTATTGCCAGGATTTTAAAGGGTGACAAGCAATCTTATGCTCTGCTGGTTGAGGAGTATAAAGGGCCCGTCTTTAATCTGGCTTACCGGATGACGGGCAGCCGTGAAGACGCTGACGACCTGACGCAGGAAACATTCATCAGGGCCTATCAAAAGCTCCACCGGTTTGATCAGAGTAAAAAATTCTTCACCTGGCTATATACTATCGGCATCAATCTTGTTCGAAATCATCTAAAGAAAAATCTCCGGGACGTTTCGCATCTGGCAGTGGCTGATTCTGCTTTGGAGCATCAAACGAGTGGCGAAGGAAGAGGGGAAAGCTATGTGATTTCTGATGACAGAATGCTCAGGTTGGAAAAAATCATCCAGCAGCTTCCGCTCGATTTACGGGAAGCCGTTATTCTGAAATTTATGCAGGATCTGACCTTTGAAGAAGTTGCGAATGTAACGGGCGAATCCGTTAGCGCCGTTAAGATGCGCATTTACCGCGGGCTGGAAAAAATTAAGGAAATACTGGGAAAATAATTTGTGAATATTTTTATCATAATAATTGTATATTATATGAGTGACGGTTTATTGTTGAAAGAAAAAAGGCGGGAAAGTCTCAATGCTGGAAGAATATAACGAATACAAGAACCTAATTCAACAAATTAAGGCAGTGCCGCAGGTAAACCCGACATCGGATATTACACAGCAGGTGATGGCGCGACTCACAGATGAACCGCGTGTTAGCATCAGGCATATGCTGCGTCGGGCAATTAAACGGGCGGGAGAGATTTCTCTGGCTCGTTTTACAGGTGTAGATTCGAGGGCTCGGGATGCCTGCTTTTATTTTTTGATCGCAGGATTCTTCTTCTTCTTTATTGGATCCGTTCTTCTCAGCAGTGTTTTTTTTATAGGACATGAATTCAGGGCAATGGTATTCATATTGATACAATCTTTCATTGTTCTCATGGCAGCCATTTCGCTCATTATGGGTGGTATGATAATAGCGGCTGATACAACTGGTTCCGCACTATGGGCAAAACGGGCAATTATAGTCTATGGTGTTCTGATGATATTAAGCTCCGTTCTAATTGCCGCTGCCGTAAAAACAACATTGGGCGTAATATTATCGCTAACATTCGGGATGGCGGTAATTGTGATGGGGATGACATTATTGAAGGCTCTGGAGAACCAGGCACAGGGAAGTAGCTCAACATTCACAGGGGAATTGCACAATGCCTTATAAAAAAGGGGAGCAGGGATTTACCTTAATTGAGATCATTGCGGTGCTGATTTTGATCGGCATTTTAGGGGCCGTCGTATTTTCGCGGGTAACATCCACGGCGGAGATAAATTTAAAGGTCAGGGCGGAACAAGTGAAAGGCCATATCCGCTATGTCCAGATGCGGGCGATGAATACTACTTCTGCTGCCA
>JBDKUG010000342.1:0-16063 GCA_039679815.1 Smithella sp. | reverse complement strand
TTCGCTCTGCCCGTCCGTCCCGCGGCAAAGACGCAAAGGCGATGATGTCCGGGTTTCCACACCGATCAGGTGAGCTTCTTCTGAAATGAACCCCGGCATTTTTTGATCAAATTGCCTGATTCCCTTGCGCAGGGCATCAACAACAAACGCAGGCAGCAATTCCGCAAGCTCTGCGGCCCTCACACCGGGCAGAAAGCTTGTCCGCGCGAGAGTCCCGGATGTTTGATTTTTTAGAAAGTCGGTCATTTTCTGGGCCGGTGCGCAGTAATTTCCTCCGCCCGCCCTGAACGCTTCGCGCTCCCAATGGTTTCTGAAGACCAAGCCGTTCAAAGGTCCCCCTGAACCGGCAAAGTCCTCCACACGCACATTCACCACGACGGCGCTGTTGGCAAACTCTCCGCTTCGCTTGCTTTTGCTCATGCCATTGGTAATAACTGCCCCCGGAAATACGCTGCAGCCGATTACCTGCCCTCCCGGACACATGCAGAAGGTGTAAACGGAACGGTTCAGTTCTTTTACGGCCGCAGTAACAAAATATTCAGCAGGCGGCAACTTGGGATGTCCCGACCACCGGCCATATTGAATTTTATTGATAAGGGCCTGCGGATGCTCGACACGTAGCCCCATCGCAAAGGGCTTGGGCTCCATTTTTACACCACGCTCATGTAGTTTTTCATAAGTATCGTCCGCGCTCTGGCCAATCGCCAGGATGACATTCCTTGTTTTGACTTCCTGTTCGCCGTTAATAATCACTGCGTCAATTTCGCCCCGCCGGATCACAAAATCCGTGACCTGCGATTCAAATTGAAGAACGCACCCCATCGCCTCAAGCTTTTTTCTCATCCGGACGATTACCTGACGCAATTTGTCCGTGCCGATATGCGGTTTGGCATCGGTCAGGATTGCACGCGGCGCTCCCGCTTCCACCAGCGCTTTTTTTACAAGGGCGGCATAAGGATTCTTTGTCCGGCTGGTCAATTTCCCGTCGGAAAAAGTTCCGGCCCCTCCTTCACCGAACAGAACATTGCTTTGCGGTTGAAGAACGCCCTCCTCCCAGAATTTTTTTACATCCTCCACCCGCTTTTCGATGGGTCGCCCTCTTTCCAGAAGCAGAACGGGGATGCCCCTTGCGGCAAGCGTGTAGGCTGCAAAAAGGCCCGCGGGTCCGCTGCCTGCAACACCACCCGGAAGATTCTCTGTACCCGGGGTTTCACGCCACTCCCGCCGAGACTGGGCCGCAATATCCTCTTTGTCATTGCGAGCTCCCGCAGGGAGCGTGGCAATCTCTTTGTTATCCGATAGACATGAGATTGCTTCGGTCGCTACACTCCCTCGCAATGACAAAGGGGTAACTGCAACACCTTCATCCTGACGGGGAACATCAGATGACCCTGTTGATGCCGGTTCATCGAGGAAAGGCAGAATCCGCAGCCCATCGGATAGGGTTTCCGGCACCACCGCCGAATCCGCCAGACAGATTTTTACCGCATAGACAAAATACGGTGGCCTGCTGCGCCGGGCATCCAGCGCTTTTCTGATTACCGCAAGCGAGAGGATATCGCTTGCGGTAATATCCAGCACCCGGGCTGCCTTTGCCGCAAGGCACTCTTCCGATTCATCCAGTGTAAGTCTCAGGCCGTTGAGACGGATCGCTTTCATTTTTTCTCCATTGCAAAAAGTGAATACATGCGATAATTATTACTACACTTCCCTACCCCCTCCCGAGGGGGAAAAACAGCCCTGTCCCCCGCTGGCGGGGGATTAAGGGGGTGGATGTGTTAATATTGCTGCAAGTTTTATACAATTTATAGATTGGAAGTCCGTGATCCACCTCCGTCACTTCGTGACACCTCCGCGAGCGGAGGACAAAGCAGTGACAATCGTTTATATATTTAGCTGCTGGAGTAATAAGAGCTCCGTAATAATTTACTCAAGAAGGTTTATTGCCATGCCCTGGTACGCCGTACATACTAAAAGCCGCCACGAATACAAGGCGCATATCGGTCTGACACAAAAGCAACTGACATCTTTTCTACCGGAGATGGAAGTCTGGAGCAAGCGAAAAGACCGCAAAAAAAAGATATCCGTGCCGCTTTTCCCCGGTTATCTTTTTGTGGAAGCCTCCCTGGACAACGAAACCAAACTGGCAATTCTCAAGACGCCCGGGGTGGTCCGAATCCTCGGGAAAAAGGAAAACGCTGAACCCATCGCGGTGCCGGATGAAAAGATCATGGCAATCCAGCGGATCATGGATAAAAAAGTGGAAATGTTTTCCATGCAGTATCCGAAAGCGGGCGAACCGGCGCGAATCCTGGACGGCCCCTTTGCCGGGATTGAAGGCACTGTCGTGAAAAGTGACCTGGAAAAAGAACTTTTCGTCATTTCCATAGAACTGATGCAACGCTCCGTGGCCATCAGGCTGGAAGGGTTTCAAATCAGCAAAATTTAGGGATTCTGTTTTTCCGGTCATCAAGTCTAACCAAAAATACTTGACTTTCTGAGCATTATGCGCAAGATAGCAACCGCCGAATGTGATTGAACGTCAGGCAAAAACCGATCCGGGGACATGATTTGAAGGGATATATCAAGATAAAAAAGGATCTTTGCAAGGAGTGCCACCTCTGCATTCACTTCTGCCCCAAAGGGCACATCGCACCATCCAAAGAATATAACGCACAAGGGTATCACCCCGTCTGCGTCGTCGAAGAAAAGGAATGCAACGGCTGCGCGATTTGCGCAACCATGTGTCCGGATGTAGCTATTGAGGTCTACCGTGAATAAGGTATTGATGTCGGGAAACAATGTGATTGGTGAAGCCGCAATCCGGGCGGGATGCCGTTTCTATGCCGGCTATCCGATTACGCCGCAGAACGAATTGACCGAGTACATGGCCGAGCATATGCGCACCGCGGAAGGAGGCGTTTTCCTTCAATCGGAAAGTGAAATTGCCGCCATCAATATGATCGCCGGCGCCTCAGCTGCCGGCGTGCGGGTCATGACCTCTTCCTCGAGCCCCGGAATATCCCTGAAGCAGGAAGGCATTTCTTCCATGGCGGCCTGTGAGCTGCCGGGAATCATCGTCAATATTATGCGCGGAGGTCCGGGACTGGGCAACATCCGTCCGTCACAGGGCGATTATTTTCAGGCAACCCGGGGCGGCGGTCACGGAGACTACCGAACAATCGTCATCGCACCCGCCACCGGCCAGGAACTGGCCGATTTAACCATGGACGCCTTTGATCTGGCCGATAAGTACCGTATGCCTGTCATGATTCTGGCTGATGGCATGATGGGACAAATGATGGAACCGGTAATTTTTAAAAAACCCAAACCCCGTCAATATCCAGAGAAATTTATGCTGCGTGGCGCGGGTACCGGAAAGAGCAAATTCATCCACGGCCTTATTCTTGATCCGATTGACAGCGAAGCACACAACTGGAAGCTGGCCCGCAAGTATGAAGTGATTACAGAAAAGGAAACCCTTTCTGAAGAACATCGGGTGGATGACGCAGAGCTGGTCATCGTTGCGTATGGAACAGCCGCCCGCATTGCAAAGGGGGCTATTAAAAGACTCCGCAGCCACGGCATGAACATCGGTCTTTTCCGCCCGATCACCCTCTGGCCTTTTCCGGAGGCGAAACTGCGGACGCTGTCGGCAAAGATTAAGACTTTCCTGGTTTTTGAAATGAGCACGGGGCAGATGCTTGAGGATGTCCGCCTGGCACTGCAGGGTTATGCCAACATTGATTTTCACGGACGCCCGGGAGGCGCCGTGCCAACGCCGTCGGAACTGGCCAATGTTGTAGCCAGACTATACAATAAAAAAGATTTATAATTATCGATTACGCTGTAGGTCAGAAAAAATGGCAAAGACCGTTTTCAAACATCCCGAAAGTCTGAAAGAAGCTGTATTCCATTATTGCCCCGGCTGCGGTCACAGCATTGTTCATCGCCTCGTTGCCGAAGTCATTGATGAAATGGGAATCCGCGGCATTACAATTGGTGTTCCGCCGGCGGGATGCGCCGTCCTCGCGTATAATTACTTTGACGTGGACATGATTGAAGCGCCCCACGGGCGCGGACCGGCCATGGCTTCTGCCATCAAGCGCTGCCTTCCCGACCGTGTCGTTTTTTCCTATCAGGGGGACGGGGACCTTGCCGCCATCGGCATTGCGGAAAGCTTCCACGCCGCCAACCGCGGTGAAAACATCACCGTCATTTTTATCAATAACGCTGTTTACGGCATGACCGGTGGACAGATGGCCCCGACAACCATGCTCAATCAAAGAACAACAACGAGTCCGACCGGACGCAAAAAAGAACTGGACGGTTATCCTGTTAAAGTCAGTGAAATATTTTCTCAACTCAGGGGAACGACATATGTTGAGAGATGTTCCGTCAGCTCCCCGGCCGGAGTGAATAAGACCAGAAAAGCCATTAAAAAAGCTTTTCAGTGCCAGGTCGATGGCCTCGGTTTTTCGCTGATTGAAGTCCTCTCGCCCTGCCCCACCAACTGGAAAATGACATCGATTGATTCATGCAAATGGATTGATGAAGTCATGAGCAAAGAATTTCCTCCAGGGGTTTACAAGGATGAAATTGCCGAGATGAAAAAATCCGCGGAGGCTGCGCCATGCTGGTGAAAACCATATTTTGCGGTTTTGGCGGTCAGGGTGTCCTGATGATGGGCATCAGCCTGGCAAACAGCGCAATGAACAAAGGTTATCACGTCACTTATCTTCCCGCCTACGGCGCCGAAATGAGAGGCGGTACGGCTAACTGCACCGTGGCGGTAAGCGATGAGGAAATTGCGTCTCCCATCGCCTCGGAACCGGGATGCCTGGTGGTGATGAATTCACCGTCCCTGCTGACCTTTCAAAATAAAGTGAGCGAAGGCGGAACTATTTTTATCAATTCATCCATCGTGGACATCCGTCCCAACCGCGATGATGTAAAAACCATCTGTGTTCCCTGCACCGACATAGCCCAGGAACTGGGAAACACCCGCGTGGCCAACATCATCATGATGGGTACGTTTATTAAAGAACTCAAGGTGGTGTCACCGGAAATTTATCTAAAGAGTCTGGAAAACATTATGGGCAGCCGGAAGAAAGCCCTTGCCGAAATTAACCGCAAAGCCTTTGCCGCCGGGTTCGATTATCTCAAGGATCAATAAGGATACTTTATGGCCGTCAAACAAATATCCGTTCTGCTGGGCAATGTCCCGGGGTCATTTGCCAGACTTACCCACATTCTTGAAACCGAGGATATCGGAAACATAGCGGTATCCGCCGCCAGCATTGAACATGACAGCCGCGTCCGCCTTGTGGTCAATGATCCGGACCGCGCCGCAGCGCTTCTGAGCAGTTTCAACTTCAACATCGAAGTGACTCCTGTCCTGGCCGCCGAGGTTCCCCTGCATGCAGGCCGCATCAACGCGATCCTGAAACCACTGGCCAAGGCAGATATTAATATCCTTTACCTCTACACCACCATCAACCGCATCGGGAAAGAAACCATCGTCATCATCGGCGTCGATAAACTGGAAGAAGCCAGGGAGATTCTGACCGAAAACTGGATCAACCTGATCGACGACGAAATTTATTCCATTCCTTAAAACAGAACCCGCCATGCCCGTATCCACAGAAAAAGGAAAAGCGCTTGCCGCGAGGATGCAGGAACTGGGCGTTTCTGAAAACGATCTCGAGGAGTCCTTCATCCGTTCCTCCGGCCCCGGGGGACAAAAAGTCAATAAAAGCTCTTCCTGTGTTCAGCTCGTCCATATCCCTACCGGTCTGTCGGTGAAATGCCAGAGGGAAAGGTCACAGACCTTAAACCGCTATCTGGCACGCCGCCTGCTGCTGGATAAGATTGAATTACAACGGGACGGCTTTGTCGCCAGAGAAAAAGAAAAGATTGAAAAACTCCGCCGGCAAAAGAGGAAACGCAGCAAACGCGCAAAAGAAAAAATCCTTGCCGCAAAACACCAGCAGGCTCAGAAAAAAGAGTGGCGCGGAAAAGTTGTTTTGGAGGAATGATTACGAAAGAGTGTCACTAACCCCGCTTCACTTCGTTGCGTGGGATAAGTTAGACTAACAAACATGACAGCGCTGGGTTTGGTGAGAAAAAGGTATAACTAACCCCGCTTCACTCCGTTACGCGGGATAAGTTCACCTAACAAATTTCCGCTTGTGACCTTCAGGTTATGCGCTTCGCTTCGGGAATTTGAGGTGAACTAAAAAAGGGAGAGAAAGTCGATGTACGCTCCCCCTCCCTGTTTATAATATCAATAAAATTTTTTCTTAGCCAATATACTTCAAAAGTGGATTGGCGTAAAGCACGATCAGCGCGATAACCAGCGCGTAAATCGCCAGAGATTCGATCATGGCCAGACCAACCATCATGGTGAGGAGAATCTTGCCCTGGGCCTCAGGATTTCTACCAACGGCGTTTGTTGCACCATTCAGACCGGCGCCCATACCATTGCCGGTTCCAATTGTTCCAAAAGCAATTGCGATACCTGCCGCAAGCAAAGAACAGCCAATGATGATGGCTTTTGTGTAATCAACGCCCGCTGCAGGAGCCGCAGCCGCCGCTTCCGTAGCCGCCATTACAAAAGGAGCAGAAACAATCACCAACACCATTGCCAACAAGGTATAAACTAAACTTTTTTTCATTTACAGCCTCCTGTTTTTTTGTTGAAACAAATTAAATTACCGGAACCGTCAGATCTGTATTTTTTTAAAACCTCCCTTCTTTTAAATTTAACGACTACCGGTCATTTTTATCCTTTTTAACGATCAATAAACCGATTGTCAAGAAATATTTAAATAAATATTTTTACAAAGGCATGTCTTGATTTTATTATTCAAGCAGGATAAAAAGGACTGTCATGAAAACATTAACGATACCGGGGAAAAATGCTTTACGGATTCTTCAGAAGGATCTGCCGCTCATCGATAGGCCATTTACGGCAATCGCCGATACCAGCGGCCTTACAACCGTCCAGTTGATCGATCTGTTGAAGAAACTATCCGCGAACGGAATCCTGAGAAAGTTCGGAGCGATCCTTCGTCATCAAAAAGCGGGCTACCGGAAAAACGCGCTGGTCGTGTGGTCTGTGCCGCCCGACGCCATAGAAGAAGCCGGGCAGGCATTTGCCTCGCTTACATTCATATCTCATTGTTATGAAAGAAGCCCCTCTTTCCAAAATAAATATAATCTTTTTACGATGCTGCACGCGCAGAATGACGATATCGCTTCCCTGATCGGCAGGATGTGTCAACAGATCAACTGTTGTGATTATCTCATCCTGGACAGCCTTCAGGAATACAAAAAAACATCTCCGGAGTATTTTTGATGACCCCGACACATGAAGATCTTTTTGCGGCGGCAGGCTTGGTGATCGCCGGCGGCGTGAATTCACCTGTACGCGCCTGGAAATCGGTAGGGGGTATCCCCGTTTTTGCAAGCCATGCAAAAGGCAGCCGGATTTACGATTCCACGGGAAAAGAATACATCGATTACGTTCTTTCCTGGGGGCCGATGATACTGGGTCACGCTCATCCGGACGTCATTGACGCCATCTGTCGGGCGGCTCAAAAAGGAACCAGTTTCGGCGCACCGACGGATGCCGAAACGCAAATGGCACAGCTCATCTGCGAAGCCATTCCATCCATTCAAAGAATAAGGATGACCAGTTCCGGAACAGAAGCGGCCATGACGGCCGTACGGCTGGCCCGGGGTTATACGGGCCGAAACATGATTATTAAATTTGACGGGTGCTATCACGGTCATGCCGATTCCCTGTTAATCAAGGCCGGTTCCGGTGTCACAACGCTGGGGATTCCCGGCTCCCCGGGAATCCCTGAAGAACTGGCCGGTCTGACCTTGAGCCTGCCCTACAATGATCCGGGCGCACTGGAAAAAGCCATAGAACGCTATGGCGATCAACTGGCGGCCCTCATTGTTGAACCGGTAGCGGGCAACATGGGCGTTGTCATGCCGCAGGAAGGTTTCCTGAAAAAACTGCGGGAGCTGACGGCTGAAAACGGCACTGTCCTGATTTTTGACGAAGTCATAACGGGATTCCGCTTTTCCTTCGGCGGTTACCAGAACCTGACCGGCATTGAGCCTGATCTGACATGTCTGGGAAAAATCATCGGCGGCGGATTGCCGGTCGGTGCCCTGGGCGGCAAAAAGGAAATCATGGAGAGGCTTGCGCCGACTGGCGATGTCTATCAGGCGGGAACGCTTTCCGGGAACCCTTTGGCCATGAGCGCCGGAACCGCCACATTAAATATTTTGAAATCGAAAGTGGATTCTTACAAATCACAATCTCATCTTGCCGACGGCCTTTGCCGGGAAATGAAAAACCTGTTTTCAGGACATGGCATCGCCACCTGCACCAACAGAATCTTCTCGATGTTCACCGTTTTTTTCCAGGAAGGACCGGTCAACGACCTGAGCGCTGCTTTGAAATCAGACACCGGCATTTATGCCCGCTATTTCCACGGCATGATCAAAAACGGGATCTGGCTGGCGCCGTCTCAATTTGAGGCGGGGTTTCTTTCCTTTGCCCACACAGCAGACGATGTGGACCGGACACTTGACGCATGCTCAAAAACATTGAGGAATCTGTGACCGGCTCGATCAACCACTTTGCAGCAAGCTATGGAGAATCAACGCTCGTCCTGCGTGAGCGGGATTGACAAGTGACGATCAATGCGATAATAGGTCATGCCGTTTCACATACATAAAGGTGGGGGAATCGAGGAATATAAATGAAAAAATCTCTGAAAGCCCAGTCGTTTTACGCCGGGAAAAATAAAATTGCCATCATCGGGCTTGGATACGTCGGCCTGCCTCTGGCTGCCCACCTGTCGCGTCATTTTACTGTCATCGGATTTGATATCAGCGAGGCCAACGTCGCTGAATTGAAAAAGGGCCACGACCGGACGATGGAACTTTCCGACGGCGAATTGAAAAAGGCGAACATTCACTTCACGTCCAGACCGGCAGACCTTACCGGCTGCAAACTTTTCATTGTAGCGGTCCCAACGCCGGTTGACCACTTTCACGTTCCCGATCTTGGGGCAATGGAAAACGCTTCGGCCATTATCGGCAGGCATTTAACCGCGGGTTCCTGTGTGGTTTATGAGTCCACTGTTTATCCCGGTGTCACGGAAGATATCTGCGTTCCCATCCTGGAGCGTGAATCAAAATTGAAGTTGGGCAGGGATTTTACGGTCGGCTATTCCCCTGAGCGCATCAACCCGGGTGATAAAGTCCATACGGTTAACAATACCGTTAAGATTATATCCGCCTCCGATCTTGAAACGCTGAATCTGCTCGAAGGAATCTATGGAGCTGTGGTGAAAGTCCGCCTGCACCGGGCTTCTTCCATCAAGGTCGCGGAAGCCGCCAAGGTCATCGAAAACACGCAGCGTGACATCAACATCGCGTTGATGAACGAGTTGGCCATCATCTTTAATAAAATGGGTATCGACACACTGGAAGTTCTGGAGGCAGCCGGCACGAAATGGAACTTCCTCAATTTCCGGCCTGGCCTGGTCGGCGGCCATTGCATCGGCGTTGATCCTTACTATCTGACGTATAAGGCGGAAAGCATCGGGTATCGTCCGGAGGTCATTCTCTCGGGACGCAGAATCAATGACAACATGGGCAAGTATGTCGCGGAACGAACCGTCAAGATGCTGATTGCCGCCGACATCCAGGTAAAGAAGGCCCGCGTGGCGGTGCTGGGGTTGTCCTTTAAAGAAAATGTTCCCGATTTGCGAAATACCCGGGTTGTTGATATAATCAACGAGTTGAAGGACTACGGTGTGACCGTCATGGCTCATGATCCGCTGGCCATTCCGGAGGAAGCGCGAGAACACTGCGGCATTGAGCCTGTATCGTTGAAAGCGGTAAAGGACGTGGACGCAGTGATCCTTGCCGTGGCCCACCGCGAATACATGGAACTGGGTATTGAAAAAGTAGCCTCACTGTGCCGCAAAAGCCGTCCAATTCTCCTCGATATTAAAGCCGTCTTCGAGCCGGGGCAGGCAAAATCGCTGGGCATTAATTACTGGAGATTATAGAAAAGGATCAAGGGGCAAGGGACGCTTCGACAGGCTCAGCGACCGAAGGAAGAAGGCGAAAGAATTTTTATGAAGAAAGCATTTGTTACCGGAATTACGGGACAGGACGGATCGTATCTTGCCCAGCTCCTTTTGGACAAGGGCTATGAAGTTCGCGGTCTGATTCGCCACTCCAGCACCTTTAACACGGACCGGATCGATCATTTGTATCGCGACTCCCACGAACCGGATGCAAAATTATTTCTGCATTATGGCGACTTGAGCGTTTCCGGTCAGCTCATGGATCTGCTTGCCGCAATCAATCCCGATGAAATTTATCACTTAGGCGCCCAAAGTCATGTGCGTGTGAGTTTCGACATGCCTGAATACACCGGTGACATCACGGGACTGGGAACGTTGAGGATCCTGGAATCCATCCGAAAAACCGGATGACTATGTCATTGCAACCGGTGAAACACACTCAGTCCGGGAGTTTGCCGAAAAGGTCTTTGCAAAGCCGGACCTGGATTACGCCCGTCACGTCGTGATCGATCCCCGGTATTTCCGGCCGATGGAGGTTGTCGTTCTACTGGGAGACGCGTCAAGGGCGAGAAAGACACTGAACTGGCAGCCAAAGGTTACATTCGATCAGCTTATTGATATGATGGTCGCGGCCGATCTGGAACTGACCAGAAAAGAAAAGACCCTGCTCGATGCAGGTTATTCCTGTGCAAATGTGGAACGAATCAGTTAATATGAGATTTAAGAGGATTAAAAAATGCTTGCTGATAAAAGAATAACCGTCACAGGCGGCAAAGGATTTCTGGGGCAACACCTGATCAGGAAACTTGCCGATTACGGCTGCCGGAGCATTGATATTGTTGATTTGCCGGACTACAACCTCACTGACCAAATCCATATTCGTCGCATGTTCGACGTCACAAAACCGGACATCGTCATTCATCTGGCGGCAAAAGTGGGCGGCATCGGCTTTAACCAGGAAAAGCCCGCCGAACTTTTCTACGACAACCTCATCATGGGCACTCAGCTGATCCATGAAGCGTATCTTCATAAAATTGAAAAATTCGTTGCGCTGGGCACGATCTGCGCTTACCCCAAATTCACCCCGGTGCCCTTTAAAGAAGAGGACCTCTGGAACGGATACCCCGAAGAAACCAACGCGCCTTATGGACTCGCCAAAAAAATGATGCTGGTGCAGTCCCAGTCCTATCGCCGGCAATACGGTTTTAATTCCATTTTCCTGCTGCCCGTCAATCTTTACGGCCCCGGCGACAATTTCGATCCCCGTTCATCCCATGTCATCCCGGCCTTGATTAAAAAATGCTTTGATGCCATGGACAACCATTCGGATACATTGGAAGTATGGGGTACGGGACGTGCGACACGGGAATTTTTCTATGTGGAAGATGCCGCAGCTGCCATTTGCATGGCTGCCGATTTGTACGAAAAAAGCGAACCGGTTAATATCGGGGCGGGATATGAAATTTCCATCAAGGACCTCACGGAACTCATCGCCCGTCTGTCCGGTTTCACCGGAAAAATCGCCTGGGATTCATCCAAACCGGACGGCCAGCCCCGCCGCCAGCTCGATACTTCCAAGGCATTGAAAGAATTCGGATTCAAGGCAACAACAGATTTGACAACCGGCCTGAACAAGACTATTGAATGGTACAGGCAAAACCGGCAAGTTTTGAATAAAAAATGAACGGCGGTCATGTTTTTGATTGACTTTGCCCACTACGCATGTTAAGGATCGCATCACTAAATGGATAGCGAAACCAAAAAATTGAGCATCCAGATGGCTTACGCCAGCAGCATTGGAATCGCAATGGTTCTGGCGATTTTTGGCTGCCTCCTTTTAGGAAGTTACTTAGACCGGAAATTTGATTCCGGCCACGTTTTCACGATCGTGTTTCTGGCGATCGGCATATCGGCCGGGTTTCGTAACATATATGTTTTAATACAAAAGAATTTCAGGGATGAAGAATTCATCATAAAGAGTTTGAAAAGTGAACCCCATCGTCAAAGACCCGCTCCAAAAAAGACTTGAAATCGCCAACTGGATTATCCTGGCAATTCTACTTATTCCCTCTCTGTTTTTCGCTCCTTTCAAGTTTTCCCTGGGAATCCTCCTTGGCGGCTTTATCAGCATTCTCAATTTTCACGGCATGGAATACGGCCTGCGCAGTCTCTTCAACAATCTTTCCGGAAATGTAAAACGGCCGACCATGATGAAATATTACATCCGTCTGGCGCTGACCGGCGTTGTCGTATATTTTCTGCTTGCCGCCGATACGGTTCATATCGTCGGACTGATCATTGGACTTTCCGTGGTTGTGATTAACGTCACCTTCACTGTGATCACAACACTGGCAAAAAAAAACTTAATTGAGGAGGTTAGTTAGAAACAAATGGAACCCCTAATATTCTTCCATACTTCTTGGTTGAAAGACATTGGCATCAACATGACCATCGTTTTCAACACTTTTTTTGTGATGCTGATACTGGCCACGCTTTCGTTTCTGGCAACCCGTAACCTGCAGGTTTATCCCGGCCGGATACAAAATGTTATGGAAGTGATCGTGGATGGTCTTCATTCCCTGCTGCTCGACACCATGGGGGAACACGGGAAAAAATTCTTTCCCCTGATTGCCACGCTGGGATTGTTCATTTTAACAAGCAACCTGATCGGTATCATCCCCGGCTTTGAATCTCCTACAGCCAACATCAACACGAACCTGGCCATGGCACTCGTCGTGTTCTTCTCCACGCATGTTGTCGGTGTCATCACGCACGGCATCAAGTATTTCAAGCAATTTTTAGGGCCTGTCTGGTGGCTGATCCCGCTGATGCTGCCGATTGAAATCATCAGTCACCTGTCGCGTCCGTTGTCCCTGACCTTCCGTCTGTTCGGCAATATCGCCGGGGAAGACATCGTTCTTTTGGTTGTCCTTCTGCTGGTGCCTCTCATTGTTCCGCTGCCCATCATGTTTTTGATGATCTTCACGTCGGTTGTCCAGACGCTGGTTTTCATGCTTCTGGCCATGATGTATATTGGCGGCGCGATGGAAGAAGGCCATTAATACCTTACGGGTTGTGGCAAAACAAAAGATGCTGTCGCAACGAACCGTGCAACGTTAATTGAAACAAAAAGCAGCTGAAAGCAAGTGCGATCAGCTGGTTTTTTCTTGTTCATCGAATCTGTCTAACCCTTTGTCTTATCAAAGGTTATTTTAACGATCTCATCTGATGCTTGACGACACGGATCAATCGTAATATTGACCACGGGGATAATATTTTAAGGGAGTTTTTATGCGTAGTCTGGGAATCAATATCGGATCGTCAAACGTAAAGGCGGCCATGCTGGAGGAAGATCGCATCGTATGGAGCGCCGTTGAACCGCATGAAGGCAATTTTCTCGATACCCTCAGCAAGATCCTGTCATCCCGCAATATACCGCAGGACACAAAAACACTGGTCACCGGCACCGAAGGCCGCCACCTTTTGAATATCAGCGGCGTGATTGAACCCCTCTGTATTGAGGAAGCCCTGCAAAAGCTCAATCATCAAATCGACGCCCTGGTTTCCCTGGGCGGAGAAGATCTGGTTGTCTACACCATCGACCGCAACAACAAAATCATCACCAGTTTTTCGGGCAATAAGTGCGCCTCGGGAACCGGAGAATTCTTCAAACAGCAGCTGGCGCGGATGAACATGAAGCTCGGCGATATCAACAACATCCCCGATAACTGCCGCGCACTGAAACTCTCCTCGCGCTGTTCGGTCTTTATGAAAAGCGACTGCACGCACCGGCTCAACAAAGGTGAAGCAACGACCGGCGATATCGTACTGTCTCTGAGCGATGTCATGGCCATCAAAGTCATCGATTTTCTCAAAAGAGCTAAAATCGAAAAAGGAACTGTGCTGCTCGTCGGCGGAGTAACGCAAAACCAATACATTCTGCGCTTTATCCGCGAACACATGCCTCAAATCGAATTCATCGTTCCCCGGCAGGCGCCTTATTTCGAGGCTTACGGCGCGGCCCTGATGGCCGGAATATCCGGAAGTGTTTTGCCGCCGGCGGATAAGTTATTCAAAAGCAGCCAGATTCAGTTTAAACGATTCAAAAGCCTGCAGACGGCCCAGGGCCGGGTCACCTATCTGCCCTCCCAAAAAGGAAAAGTCGTCGCCGGCCGTGAATATATTCTGGGTGTGGACGGCGGTTCCACTACAACAAAAGCCTGTCTCATCGACATCGAAACCAATGAGATCACCGCGTCCTTTTACGGCCGCACGCATGGTGATCCGGTCAGTTCACTCAAGAACTGCCTCGTGCAGATGAAAAAGCAGATACACGAAGATATCGGTAAAGGAAAAATCAGCATTACGCTGGCTTCCACAACCGGCTCATCGCGTGAGATTCTTGGTGTTTTCCTCGAAACACCTGGCGTCTACAATGAAATCATCGCGCACGCAGTAGGCACTTCGTTTTACCGGGACAACATCGACACGATCTTTGAAATCGGCGGTCAGGACGCCAAGTATGTTTCTCTCAAAAACAAGGTCCCGATCGATTACGCCATGAACGAAGCCTGTTCCGCTGGAACCGGGTCATTCCTGGAAGAATCGGCGCAGGGAGATTTGAATATCCCGGAAGCCGACCAGATCGGGGATATCGCGCTGGCGGCAAAAGAGCCTTTAAAGTTCGGCGAACATTGTTCGGCTTTTATCAATTCTGACATCCGTAACGCCATTCAGCAGGGCGCATCCCGTGAAGATATCACCGCCGGAATTGTCACATCGATTGTGTCCAATTACCTCAATCGTGTCGTGGGCAACCGGACGATCGGCAAAAACATTGTCCTGCAGGGCGGCGTAGCCAAGAATAAAGCCGTCCCGCTGGCCTTCGCCATGCTGCTGGACAAAGACATCCTGGTACCCCCGGATCCGGAATTAATGGGCTGTTTCGGCGTCGGAATTCTCGCCAGACAAAAAGCTGCCGAAGGATTTCTGACCAAGTCCATTTACGACATTGATCAGATTCTGGCCACGGACATCATCTATGAAAAGGAATTTCAATGCAAAGCCTGCGATAATTTCTGCCCGGTCCGCATTCTCAACGTCAACGGCCACAAATACATGTTCGGAGGCCGCTGTAACAAATACGCCAACATCCGCAAGAAAAAAGTTTTCAACGAAGCCGAAGTGATTGACTATGTTGAAAAGCGAAATGATATCCTGTTTAAAGAATGTGCTCCCGATCCCGCCACGCTGGTTAGGAAAAAAGACCACGTCGTCGGCATTCCCCGCTGTTTTTCGATATACACGCTCTGGCCCCTCTATTCCTGGTTTTTCCATACCCTGGGAATAGAAACATTTGTATCTCAGGAAATCTCCCACGAAGGCACGGCACGCGTCGAAAGCAATTATTGTTTCCCGGCGGAAATCGCTCACGGCGCCGTTCAGGATATTTTAAACCGTAATATCGATTATGTTTTCCTGCCCCACTTCCGGGATATGGACAGTTACGAAAAAACGGTACAGGCTAATTTCTGCCCCATCACGCAGGGTCTGCCCTATTATATTAAGCAGGCTTTCCCGGAGATTCCGGACGAAAAATTTTTAGCGCCTGTCGTCAGCTTCATGTACGGGATAAAAAAAGCCGCCGAACCGTTCATCGCCATGGCCGCTCAGCTGGGATTCAGTGAGGCCGAAGCGAAAAACGCCTTCACTCTGGCGCATGAAAAACAGATGGAGTGCTTTACCAGATTCACAGAACTGGGTAAACAGGCGCTTGAAGAGGCCCGCCGGGCCCAACGTCCGGTCATCGCTATTCTGGGACGCCCCTATAACTCCTTTACCACAGACGCCAATATGGGCATTCCCCGGAAATACACCTCCCGCGGTTACTCGATCATCCCGTTCGATATTCTTCCGTTTGCCGACCAGTCCATTTATCC
>JBDKUG010000094.1:0-2065 GCA_039679815.1 Smithella sp. | reverse complement strand
GGTTGTTCTTTGAAATAAACTTCATAAGGGGTCCGATAGCCCAAAGACTCGTGGAGTCGTTCCGTATTGTAGAGCTGGAAGTATCGCTCCAGGTGGCGCCGCGCGTCGGAAACCGTCGTGTATTGGTGAATGTAAACCTCCTCGTATTTGACGCTGCGCCAGAGACGCTCAACAAAAATGTTGTCGAAGGCCCGGCCCCGACCGTCCATGCTGATTCTGACGTCCTTGTCCTCCAATATTTCAATGAATGCCGTGCAGGTAAATTGAACGCCCTGATCGGTGTTCATGATCTACGGCTGTGATGATTGGAGCGCTCTTTTCATGGCGTCCATGCAGAAACCGGCGTTCAGGGTAATGGAAATCTCCCAAGACAGGACATAACGGCTGTACCAGTCCATAACGACCACTAGATAAATGAATCCCTGCTGCATGCGGATATACGTGATGTCGGAGGCCCAGACCTGATCCGGACGATCAATGACCATATTTTTGAGCAAGTACGGATATTTCTTGTGTTCCGGGCTGGCTTTGCTCAAGTTCGGTTTCGGGTAGATGGCTTCCAGTCCCATGAGACGCATTAGCCGCCGAACCCGCTTCTGATTCACGGGATGTCCCTGGCGGTGCAGCCAGGCCGTCATCTTGGCCACCCCATAAAACGGCATCAGGGTGTATTGCTCGTCTATCAGGTTCATCAAAAGCCGGTTGTAACAGTCATCCTTCCCCGAAACGTAGTAATACGAAGACCGGGAAAGGTTCAACAGGTCACATTGACGGGCAACGGTAATCATCTTATGTTCAGGTTCGATCATCGCTCTTTTTTCTTTAACTGAAGCAGTTGGGATTTTTTTTTAAGCCAGTCCAGCTCCACTTTAAGCTGGCCGATCTGTCGGTACAGTTCGGAGGTCATTTCCTCGCCTTGGTTTTCCTGTTTCTGGCGGCGGTCGGAAAAGACATCAGGCAATTCATCAAGTAGTCGTTGCCGCCACTGGCGGATCTGGTTGGGATGGACGCCATATTCACTCGAAAGCTGGGCCATGGTCTTTTCCCCTTTCACGGCTTCCAGGGCGACTCTGGCTTTGAAGGCTCCATCGTGGCTTCTTCGCATGCTTTTGGCCATTTCTTCTCTCCTTCGCGGTGACGGCAGACTAGCATGCACCTTATTCACCTGTCCAGTTTTTGGGGAGTATTATACTTTGCTTAGCCTTTGGCTTTGTAAACCGCTTATGACCTCTTAACCGACGGATCGCATGTTTCCGATGGTAACCACAAACAGTGCAACATTCACTAATGATAACTGTTTTTTCTTTACGAGATGCTTCTTTATACCGCTTGTAAAGAACCTCAAAATATTCTTCCTTGGCCTGGGGACTCATCGTTCAACCTCCGTTTCCGAACCTATCTTCGGTAACATCGGTTTATGAGTCAACGTACCCTCTTTACAAGTCCCTTCGGTAACATTTTATTTGAGGCAATTCGATATACGTTATAGGTCTTTTAATTCCCGCACTATACAACTATAATTTAATTTTCCTTCTTTTTGGATGGCTAAAACGCGATACTTGCCAAGAGGGATGATAGGGAAAAAAAAGCATATCCATAATTTTTTAACCGTTGATCCGCATCTGGGGCATGTATTTTCATTAGATGAACCAAATGCGGGGCCAAACTCAAAACCTTT
Source organism: Smithella sp. (assembly GCA_039679815.1). Taxonomy (GTDB): domain Bacteria; phylum Desulfobacterota; class Syntrophia; order Syntrophales; family Smithellaceae; genus UBA8904. The sequence continues at coordinate 387 of JBDKUG010000094.1, read as the reverse complement.
CTGTTTTTCTGAAGCCCACTCCCATAAATACTTTTGCCATCCAGAATTGGAAATCTCTTTTGTTGTTCCCATACAATATCGGCAAAACAATGCCTTTTTTGCACAATCTTCAGAGCAAAATATTTTATCCCCCGACTTTAACGCGCTAAAATCAGAAAATTGCTTACAGTAGTCACAAGTTCTCATGTTCATTCCCTCAATTAACGAGCCTGAAGAAAAATGCATTTTTATTTAATGATAATCTTCGAGCAGGCCCGGTTTTTTATGTCTTTATTTTTGCTGCCCGGTCTATTGCCCCGGCAGCAAACTCTTATCTTCAGTTTCATTTGCCGTTTTTATTGTATATTCAACTCTCCAGATTGCTCCGCTCCGGTTTCAGCTGTGATA
>JBDKUG010000402.1:0-4169 GCA_039679815.1 Smithella sp. | reverse complement strand
CACTGATCCTGACCGCGCCCTTGGGTTCGGGAATTCATCAGGAACCGTACCAGTTCTATGGCGGGTACACGCCATTCTGGTATGAGAAATTCCTTGGAGAGGCTGGGTTCGATAGTATTTCTATTGAGTCAAACGCTGGATTTTACAAATTGTTTTCTCAAGAATCCCTGCGATTTCTACAGCTCTCGATGCCTGCGCGTTTGCAAATTAGACTGCTGCGAAAATTGGTGTGGTTACCTTTCTGGCTGATATGCCTGCCGATTTTCGGGCTTTTCATCCCTGTCGTTTGCAGCATCCTGGATCGTTTCGACACCGATCGTCGTTTTACCGTGGGCTACCATGTCACGGCGACCCGGATGGCATCTCGCGGAGACGCGTTGTCTTGAAGATTCTCTGCGCCTTCGGCGAATACAACTACGGGAAGCGAGAACGCGGGCGTGGGTATGAGTTTTCCAATTTTTTGCCGGCGTTCAAAGCCCTTGGCTATGACGTCGCTTTTTTCGAAACGCTTGATCGTGATCGCTACACTGATTTTGCGCATCTGAATCGGTGTTTTCTCGAAACAGTTCAGAAAGAAAAGCCGGACGTCATCTTCTGCGTTCTCATGCATTACGAGCTCTGGATGGAGACGCTCGATATCGCGAAGGCGATCGGCGGTGCGGCGGTCATCAACTGGGCGACCGATGATTCCTGGAAATACCGTCAGTTCTCCCGCCTGATCGCGCCCCATTTCGATCTCTACGCTACGACCTATGCCATAGCCGTGGAAAAGGCAGGGAGGGACGGCCTCGACAATTTCTACCTGACCCAGTGGGCCGCCGCAGGCGCAACTCTCCAAGAACCTTTACCGGCGCGGGAATGCCGCCATGCTGTGACCTTCGTCGGATCCCGCTACGGCAACCGGGAGGATTGGATCGCCGGCCTCAGGCAAAAAGGAATCGAGGTTGAATGCTTCGGTCACGGTTGGCCGCGAGGCTCTGTAGCCGGGGATGAAATCCCACGGATCATGCGGGAATCGTTGATCAGTTTGAATTTTGGGGATTCCGGAGTAACGATGGATGGTTTACGGTTATCCCGAAGCCGCCAGATCAAGGCGCGGATTTTTGAAGTTCCCGGCTGCGGCGGCTTTCTTATGACCCAGCCGGCAGACGATCTGGAGCGTTACTACACGCCGGGCAGTGAGATCGAGACCTTCAACAATCTCGACGATCTGGCCCGCAAGATCGGGCACTACCTGGACCACCCGGAGGATCGCGATCGTATTGCCCTTGCCGGTAACGCCCGGACGCGAGCGGAGCATACTTACGAGATTCGTTTTTCCCAACTGCTGGAGGCGGCAAACCGTTTGCGTAAACAAGAAACTGGCGGCGAGAAGGCAGTAGCGGTAAGTAATTCGGTGCTTGTATCAGAAGACTTTAAAAAATTAGAACTGCGGCATCAAACGAATTTTGGCTTGCGCTTGCTCCGATCGTTGCTGACGATTCCCTGCTGCTTAGTTTGGAGAAAACAACGGGGACCGCGGGCTGCGAGGCGAATATTGTTTGAAGTGTCCTGGCGGTTGTTTGGTCATTCCACTTACACGGCGTCAGGGTGGCCCGGGCGGATATTCTACAAGGAAAGTTAATTCGGTCAGGATAAATTGAATACTCTTGTAATAGGCGGCGCCGGGTTTATCGGCACGCATCTGGTTTGTGCATTGCTGGCCACCGGCAGAAACGTTACGGTTCTGGACAAGCGAACGGATGCGCCCCCGGAATTGCCGAAAGGTGCAGAGTATGTCGGGGGAGACTTTGGACAATGCGAGCTGATCCGAAAGTTGCTCTGCAGCCATGAAGAAGTAATCCATCTGGCTTATACCTCCGTGCCGAAAACATCTTTCGAGAATCCTTTTTCCGATTTGCTGGAAAATCTCCCTCCCACCGTGCAGTTGTTTGCCGAGGTTGCCGCAAGTGGAAGGAAATTGGTGTTCGTGTCTTCGGGTGGGACGGTTTATGGCGAAGCAAGCAGATTGCCGATTCGGGAGGATCATCCCACCAAGCCGATTTCTCCCTATGGGGTGACCAAGCTGACGCTGGAGAGCTACGCCCATCTTTATGCAGTGACGCATGGCTTGAAATTTGTTTGTGTCCGGCCCGCCAACGCGTTTGGTCCGGGGCAGAAGCCATTTACCGGCCAGGGCTTCATTGCCAACGCCATGACTTCCGTGATGTGTGGGCAACCGGTGACGGTATTCGGACAAAGGGGGACGGTTCGCGACTACCTTTATGTCAGTGATCTTGCTGCCGGTATTATCGGCGCATTAGAAAAGGGAAGTATTTCGGAAATTTACAATCTTGGCTCTGGGGTGGGGCGTTCCAATATGGATGTGATTGAAGCCATCTTGCCGCTGATGAGAGGGTTGGCAGATGAGATTCGCATCGAGAATTTGCCCGAGCGTCCTTTCGATGTTCGGGCGAATATTCTCGATTCGGGTAAATTGCGCAAAGACACCGGCTGGGAACCCAGGACGCCGTTTGACGAGGGCCTGCTTTGCACCCGTGAATGGCTGAAGAAATTTTATGGATAGACCAGAGCCTTCCCAAGTTCAGGCAAGCGATGCACCGCTGATTACCGTCGCCATGCCGATATTTAATGCGGGAAGCTATCTCCGGCTTGCCGTGCTTTCGATTGTCCGTCAGACGTTTGCCGATTGGGAATTGCTGATCATCGATGATGGTTCGACCGATAACGCGCTTCAGGACATTGCGGACATTCGGGATCATCGGATACGGATCTTGCGGGATGGCGAAAACAAAGGGCTTGCGGCGAGACTCAATGAAGCGATCGATTTGGCCCGCGGACGGTATTTTGCGCGCATGGATCAGGATGACGTGTCCTATCCGGAGCGCTTTGCCCGGCAGATAGAAGCCCTGGACAGAGATCCGCAACTGGATCTGGTTGCCGCCCGTGCCGTCACCATTGCCGGCGATCATCTATTGACGGGCATATTGCCGGCGTCGGCGGAAAAGGAAATTTCCACAAAACCCTGGCGCGGATTTTACCTGCCCCACCCGACCTGGATGGGAAGGATTGAATGGTTCCGAAAATACCGTTACGCCGAGCCCGGGCCGTATTTTTATGAAGACCAGGAATTGTTGTTGCGCAGCCACGAAGAGAGCCGGTTTGGAATTATCGAAGAACCGTTGCTGGCCTACCGGCTCCGGGAGAAGACTTCCTGGCGAAAATTGATCAAAACCAGATTGACGATATTGCCGGTGCAATTGAGACATTTTTTGCCGAAAGGGCAGCTTTTTTTTGCCTTGATGGCTGTTTTAACCTTTATCGGACGTTTGGCTTTAGATGTTTTGAGGCCGGTTTTGGGTATCACGTATCCCATCGCCAGGGTCCGGGGGGAGGAAGCATTTCAAAAGTGGCGGAATGTATTGAATCATATTCAGGAAGGTGTTGGCGATCGTTTGGAAAAACCTGCTTTGCAAAACAATGCTTTTAATCCGCTGAAGCACGTTCCCCTGATCCTGTGGGTTGTTTTCTTTTGCTACGCGGTATGCGCCGCATTGATCTTTCAAAAATTATTGCTGCCCCTTGTTCCTTCAATGCATGCCGGGGGCGGATTGTTGTCCCAGGATGCTGTCTATTTTGATTCTCTGGCGTGGGATATCGCGCAGTGGGTGCAGTTGACCGGCTGGAGTGAATGGCGGCCATTTGCGGTATCCGGCAACGTTACGATCCTGAGTTTATTGTACATGCTGTTTGGCCACGATCCGGCCTTAATCATCCCGGTTAATGCGGCGATACACGCCATGGGCGGTTTGCTGATTTTTCTTTTGACACGCGAACTGGCGGGCCAAGAGCCCGTCGGCACATACGCCGGAATTTTGGCTGGCGGTTTTTTTATCCTGTTTCCTTCTGCGTTAAACTGGTTTGGCCAGTTGCACAAAGATGGTTACGCGATTGCCGGAACACTCCTGATTTTGTTGACTTGGTTGAAAGCGCTCCGCAGACCGACTAATTTTCGCGGCTGGATCATGCTGGTGGGCGGTTATCTTATCGGTTTGATTATGATCGTCAGTGTCCGGCCTCATAATGTCATAATGCTTTTTGTCGCGACCATGGGGGTGTTGCTGGCGATTATTATTATGGCCGGATTACGGCGTAAGATCAGGCGGTTT
>JBDKUG010000383.1:0-4860 GCA_039679815.1 Smithella sp. | reverse complement strand
AGCTATGCTTGCTATTGATAGCTTTGATTCCAAGAAGCATTCCAGCATAATCGGATACTTTAACCAATATTACATTGCTAATGGAAAATGCGATCACACCCACTATCAGATGTTAGCAAATGCATTTAGGGTCCGAAATAAGACTGATTACGATGACTTCTATGTTGTGAGCAAAGATGAAGCTCAACAGCAATTAACCAACGCCCAGGCTTTTGTCGAATTTATGGTCCACTATATTGAGACCGAAGTATCGCAGCGTAAATAAAAGTAGTGGGGCATTTAGTGGGGCAAAACCAAATAGAAGCATTGGATTTATTAGACACAATACACTGATACTAATTCAGAATCTCAGAAAAATCAGGACCTGTTGGAATTAAAAGAACCTATAAAACAGCACACTTCATTTTCCCAAGCCGTGGGTCGCGAGTTCGAATCTCGTTACCCGCTCCAGTAAATTTAAGCCTTCCGGCAATGTACCGGAAGGCTTTTTTATGCTTGGAAGGCAAATAGGAAGGCAATTGAGAATTGAGGATATCGTTCATTTTATAAAAGTTAGAATCAATCGTAAGCGTCAAAACAAGATAGAAAAAACGCTGCTACTCAAGTAACAGCGTTGGCCTTGCAAGATTTAGGAACTGCGGATGGCAATAATTTGTTGACCGCATCGGGATTGGTTTGTAGTTCTAAATTGGGAGCTTCTTTAAAAATATAAGTTAAATAGGTATAAGGATTTAACCCGTTTTCCTTGGCCGTTTCAATCAGGCTAAAAATGATCGCACTAGCCTTGGCCCCGCGAGGCGTATTAGCAAATAGGAAGTTTTTTCGATCAATTACAAATGGCTTCACACTACGTTCTGCCCGGTTATTGCTGATCTCAAGCCGCCCATCCAGAAGATAACGTTCAAGATATTTCCACTGGTTCAGCGTATAGTGAACGGCTCGGCCAAAGCCGCTTTTGGTGGAAGCTTTAGACGTATGAAGGTATGACAAAAATTCGTCAAGCACTGGCTTTGCCAGTTCCTGCCGCTTGGTATGTCGCTCCTGCGTTGTGCATTCCGAAAGCTTTCTTTCTATGGCAAACAATTCATCACAATATCGCTTGCCTTGAGCAGCCCCGGATCCTTGTCGGTCCTTTTCCGGAATCGATTTCAACGCTTCATCAAATTTTCGTCGGGCATCGGCCCAGCAGCCTACCGTCACAATCGTGTCCGGCAAACTCTGGTATCCGCCGTAGCCGTCCGTATGCAGATAGCCCTGAAAATCTTTTAGAAATTCCTGCGGCCGTTTGGCTTTTCGATCCGGCTGGTAGTCGAACAGTATTAGTGGCATGGCCGTTTCGCTGCCGGTTCGATAGACCCACATATAGCTTTTGCTTTGCGCCGCTTTTCCCGGTTCGTGCAGGACTTGCAGCACCGTTTCATCGGCGTGAAGAATTTCTTCTTCGCAAAGTCGGCGTTGCATTTGCCGGTAAATCGGCTCTAACCAATCTTCAGCGCAGCGCAACAGCCAATTGGACATGGTCTGGCGCGACAGTTCAATGCCCATCCGGCGCCACTCCTGTTCCTGACGGTACAGGGGAAGACCCATGGCAAATTTTTGTGTCATGAGATGCGCCACCGCTTCCGGTGAAGCAAAGCTTCCCGCTATAACCGGCTGTAACGCCGGGGCTTTAAGAACCGGAACGGCGATCCCGTTTTTCTCACAGTTTCGGCAGGAATATACATAGTGAATATGTTCGACGATCACGGCCCGAGCCGGAATTAGTTTCAGTTCCCGGCGAACTTTTTTACCCATCACATGCAGCTTTGCAGCGCAGGTTGGGCAGCTATCGTCTTCCAGCGAATGTTCAATGATTTCTACAGGTAAATCTTCCGGTAACCGGTCGCTGCTTTGTTTTGCTTTCTTCCGGTAATGCGTCTGGATCTCCGTAAGCTCAGGTTCCGCCTCTTTTTCATTGGCCGTTACTTCCGCTTCGTTAAATAGATCCAGCGAGTCGTATTGGCTTTTCTCACTGGATGAACCGAAGCGCTTTTGGCGATTCAGACGTATTTGCTCCATAAGCCAGCGGACCTGTTTGCTAAGTTCAGCGTTTTCCGCTTGCAGGGCTTCATATTGCGTTCGGGAAATCGAGATCATTTCTTCTGTAGTTGGTTGAGATTGCTCCGTTCGTTGACTCATAGAGCCAGTATACTATACTTCGATTCGTTGTGGAAGGGAAAAATAGTTAGGAATGGGGCGGATTAAATCATCCGCCCCGGAGCCACTTTTCTATGAGCTTTCGGCTGCTCAACGGACAATCCTTCCATGAGCCAACGAAACTGCTGAGCGGTTAGTTCCTGTACTTCAGCTTCTGTCTTTGGCCATTGAAAAGCGGCATTTTCCAGGCGTTTATAGAGAAGAACAAAACCGTTTTCCTCCCAGAAAAGCGCCTTTATTCGATCTCTTCTGCGACCGCAAAACAAAAATAGGCTGCGTGAAAAGGGATCCATTTGAAATCGCTGTTGAACGAGAGCGGCGAGGCCGTCTATTGATTTACGCATATCCGTATAACCGCAGGCAATATAGATATGCTCTAGGTTTGAAAGATCGCCTAACATAACTGAACTAAGAACGCAAAGGCCGTTTCCAGCGTTTTGGCGTCAGCACCGTTGTGAATATGAATTTGTATTCCGTTTTTACAAATGGTCAGCGCAATTTTTTCGCGCATAGGCGCTGAGGCGGCCACTTCGGCAAAAATCGGTTCGTGATGAACGGCTGCCGTCGAAAGAGATCCTTGCGTTTCAGCGGCAAGACTGCGGCAGGTGTTTTGACAAACTCGTTTTTGCCAATAGTAATACGTCTTTATGTTGATTTGGTGCTCCGCACACCAAGCCTTGATCGTCTGCCCGCTGCCGCGGCAGGCGGTGACAATCCGGCTCCAATGCTGCAAACGCACTTCATGGGTTACCTTTTCGACCAAAAATATAGACCTCCTTCGAGTTTTTAAGAGTCCCAAAGAATCTAAGGCAATCCATTCGATTCTTTTAGAACTATTTTCTCATCTGGAGGTCTTCATGTACATGTGTCGATTCCTTTGACGCTTACAATCAATCTATGAAGCTTTTGATAAAAGATTATAAACAACCCTATTTAGAGCTTCATCAGTTAATCTAATACCAGGAAGTGACAATTTCTGATGCATTGCTTTTCTAAAAGCAATTAAGTCGGCCGGATTTTCACGAGAGTAGTTTTCGACATATTGCTTATGGTTGGTACCTTTCACTTCAGCTATATAAACCGATTTTTTTGATGGTTTTTCATATACAGTATTACCGTGCTTATCGATTTTAGCTTTGGCTAAGCTTGTTTCGTGTGTTTGATGATACTCCTGCCTACAACATAAAATTTTATGCTGTAGATATTGGCCAACAGAGTAAATGTAACTAGGACAAACAAAAATTTTAGGAACTAGCATTAACGTAAGATTACCTGCTTTCAAGGGATAATCTACCATTGATTTCCAAGAGAGTGTATCGGGGTCCCAGTAACTTCCTAGATTTTCCTTTGTATCTGAAAGCAGAACCTTATGCTTTTCACATTGCGTCTTCGTAAAATCATAGAGATTTTTTCTAAGAATGTTAGTTACTAAATCTGACATTCTATCTTCTGCAAAGTTTTCTACAAACAGACATAAGTCCATAGGATTCTGGATAAGACCGTCCCTAATAAGCTTTGACACTTTTTTAAAGATGTTTAAGAGAATTTCTGGAGAAGCCCCTTTCCCACTGGATTGCTTTTGAGAAAGTCCCAATTTTGTTTCATTAGGTTCGTGACTAAAATCTAGTAATGCATATAGTCTCGCATTATCGTTAGCGACGCAGCAGTCAAATATTGTTTTAAAAAAGCTATCGATGACGCTCGTGCATTCTTTAGAAAATGAGTCGTTTGCAAATTCGACGAGGCATGGATCAATGAATAGCCTCGTGTCTGTTTTTAAATTAACATCCACGAAATCAATGTCCTCGTGTCCACGAATTTTCAAACCAAAAAAGTTACTAAAGTGCATATAGATCCTCTCCTTAGATTGAATTTATTATTGAATATCTGAGAGAAAATATGATACACTATAAATGATTAAGTCAAAGCGTATCATATTTTCAAAAGGGTAGTTCTATTTAAGCACTAATATCTGCAAATATTAGTGCTTAAATTATTGCATTGAATAGTGCGACAGGCTTTATGCTAACACCTCCCTTTAGTTTTGATATCTATCTTATAAACTGTAGTATGACTACAGGAATTTTAGGCGGTCTGCAAATTGTCTAGCCAGACCCCAAAACGACTTACATTCGAGAAATACACTATTGGTATTTTTGTGTTTTCTATAAATATAGAATTGGTTTTATCTATGATACAAAGCTTATCTAAGCGATAATTATATCTATGGTATGGAGTGATAATTCGATTACATATTTCGCTGTATGTAATATTTGGGTATGCAGGATAACATTTTATTACCCAAATGCTATGGGTAGTGCAAAGTTTGTTCGATATCAATTTAAGTTGTTGCACTGCTTCTAGATCAACATAAAAGGTATATATGTTTTTGGATACATTACGTTTAGGTAAATTTCTTTTACCAAATTCGCATAAATTATTCATTACTTATACCTCGTCAAAATTTGGTATGGCGTTATATCGCCCATTTAGGTAGTTTTTTTCAACGCGTATATCAAATCGCTCATTAAATTGTTCTAACGAGTACAATTCAGATTCGTTATTACAATTCTTATTTATAAACCAGATTTCGTCACGTCTTAAAAGATCGAGATTTAGTAATCTAGATTCATGCGTAGTAACAATAAGTTGAATGGTTTTTTG
>JBDKUG010000258.1:0-1729 GCA_039679815.1 Smithella sp. | reverse complement strand
TATCAGAAAGGTTATAAAATTACGATCCAAGGGGCTGCCCGCCTCCATATCGGGGCCGCTGATTCCGAACCAACTTGCAAGTGGCTTAACCGATACCAAAAGGAACCACACGGTTGGAACCCACAGGGTGATGGAAACACCCGATGATCGTTTGCTCTCAAGGCGAAGCAGAAAGAGCACGAAGGCTGTGCAGAGGATTAGGGCAAATAGTGGGGGCATTATTCTTTAGTCTATTCCGTCTGTCCCGTCGGGAGACGTGGTCTATCCTTCAAACCGATCCTCGTCAGAAATGATTACGCGAGCGTCTTTTTTCGTTCTTGTTCGATAATCTTGATTAGTTCCCTGCCCAACTCCAAATCTTTGGCGGGGGTAAAGTGCGAATTCGTCCCCAGATAGACCCTGGGATCATCAGGCGGGCAGATGACATGTGTGCTCAGGGATGGTATATTGCCGGCATCAAGAACGGGCTTCACCGCTTTGTAAAGATGATCTCCCCGCCCTTCGTTGTTGACGATATAGACAATTGGAATTCTTCCTTGCGCACGTGCACTTTGCGCAAATTCTCCCACAATTTTATGCAGCGCTGCAATCTCTTCACTATTGAGGTTAAAACCGTCTTTCGTGTATACGCGACTGATCAGTTTTTCTTTGAACCTCTGTGCGTATGCCCGACGCAGAACCCGAAAAAATGAAGAGGCATCTGATACTGATCTCTTAAACAAAAAGGCGTTATAGAATTTATCGTTCTTCTCCAGCCAATCCGTGTACTCCGCCCATTTTCTTTTGTCATGGAAATACTCGCTAAAACCTTCCTCCGTGAAATATGGAGGGTATATCTGCTTGAGCTGACCCTTTTCAACATAATATCTGGGGAAGGTATATGGATGGCTCATGTCAAAATAGCTTGTCGCCCCTGAGGTTGCGCTGAGATATGCAATGCTGTCGGTCATGATACCTAAAATCACGACCTTTGCCTCATGCCGCCCTTTATCCTCCTCATAGGCTGCATATGACCAGCCAGCCGGAGCTCCCGGCGCGGTAATATTACGAATTGTATATCTACTATCGATCTGCGCAACAGCCTCCCCCAAAAGTTTTGTGTGTGACATCCCGTAAACTGCCACCAATGTCTGATTCTTGCTTGCCCTGTCCGGAAGTGATTCATAACTCTTCCTTTGGAGCCATCCATATCCAAGAATAGGTCGTGATTGAACACTTGCAAGTCCCGTCATTTTGTCGAGCTTACCTTCGACAGACCGCCCGTATTCGAAGTAGCCCTGGACAAAGGTTGGAGGGGTTTTGTCCGGATCTGCCGGGAAAAGAAAAATTGTATTTACTGCCATATCGATTAACGCCAAGTAGAAAACGAGCCATAAAGCACATTGAACGCGTCTATTCTTGAGTGCTCTCAAATTGTCAGTCAACATTTTCATTAAAAATTGAAATAGATGAACTGAGGCGACTCGCTGGACATGCCGAGTAAAACAGCAAATATCATTAACGCATAAAGGGCTGTCCACGCAGGTATAGGAAGTCGCTGGTAGAACGTTTTCCCATTCGATGCATGTTCGATTATCTCAATGCATAGAAAAATCGGCAAGCCGAATAAAACCGCCGCCCTCGGCCTTGTCGCCCCAAAATCCATATTTCCAAAATCGAAGATCAACGTCGATGTGAGATTTCCTATTTTTTCTAAAGACGGCGCACGGAACAGCAGCCATCCATAGCA
>JBDKUG010000276.1:0-9029 GCA_039679815.1 Smithella sp. | reverse complement strand
CAGCCGAGCAAAGCGATACATCATGTTCTCCGGAACGTCCGCCGTATAAAACGCCGATTTTTAATTTTGAAAAGGGGCTGGTTTTTCTTTTGGAAACCATTTTTTATCCTTATGCTTTTAATAGGTGTACGTGATTGCCGATCCGATAGAAAACCGGTCTGTGTATTGCCCTTCGATGTTCAGACGAAATCCTTTGGCCAGTGGCACGTCCGCACCGAAGTATCCGCCGGCGATCGATTTGTTCTTCCAGATGATTCTTTGATCTCCCGACTGAATTCCCGGAATGCCGGAGGCAAGCTGCGCGTCTGCTTCAGCATAATAGACGAAGGGGCCGGCATACAGTTTTATGCCATAGGGAACTGTCGCCTGCGCGCCGATGCCGAAATTGACATTCCAGAGATTCTTGACTTTCAAATCGTCAGTAAACGGCGTCGAACGATAAATTCCGACGAGGTTGTCGGTATAGTTGCTGAAGCTGTAGCCTGCCTGGATGAAGGCGCCGATGCCAAAAATGCTGTTGACAGGGAAAAAGCCCTTTGCCCCCAGTGTGCCGACAAATTTCCAGTTTTCTTCAAAGTGATCTTTAATCGTTGCGGTTAATATATGGGTAGATTTTGAGGCGTCAAAAATCTTCAGATCCGACACGCCGATACGCCCGTATATTTCCCAGATATTGTTTGATCCGTAGGAAACCTGCGAGTAAACATGATGCTGCCGGATTTGATGATTTGTGCCATTCTTGTAAGTGTCTTCATGATACCAGTAGCCGATGGCTGTATTCAGGCCCCCGGATTCTCTGGATGAGGTTTGCGGCGGACCGAACATTCCACCCGCGGCAGCAGCCGGGGTCATGGACAGGATCAACAATACCGGGATGATGATTAATCCTAATTTTTTCGTAACCGTTCTCCCTTTTTGATGAATTTATTCTTTCACGGTCGACGGAACGGCGGGGGAATCGCCTGCGCCTTCGTCTTAAAAAAACAGGGACCTTGTCTTGCGTGCCTTGATCTCTTTTGCGCGGTATTGGGCGTAGGCATCACGAATGGCCACATAGGGATCAAGTGCTGCCCCCTGAAGGGATTCATATTCGCCGATGACCAGGGATGCGTTATTGATGATTTTGAAGGGCCTGATGCCAATGCCTGTATACCACGGCCCGATGTAGGAGAGCGGATCCAGAAAATATTCACCGGCGATATCCACGCTGTCGCGGGGGCTGGAAGGACCGAGCACAGGCCAGAGAATGTAGAAACCGTGTCCCACCCCATACATGCCCAGGGTTTGTCCAAAATCCGTGTCCTGTTTTGCCAACTTGATTTCCCCTCCTGCCGCAGGATCAAGCAATCCTCCGATGCCCCATATCGTATTGATCGTAAAACGGCCGAATTCAATGCCTGCGCCGCCGAAATCGGCCTGTAGCAGACAATTAATGAAGCGGACGGGAAATTTTACGTTGAAATAGAATTGCTTCACACTGATCCGCGCGGGTTCAGGAACAATCACTTTGTAAACCTGCGCCACCGGCTTGACCGCCCAGTAATACAGCTTATCATTAAGAAGATACGAGATTCTGTTGAGTGGCTCTATCGGATCGGCAATGGTTGCTTTTTCTTCCGAGAACGGTTCGTCGTAATCGAAGTTCTGATCATCGGCGTATTCATCTTTAACAGTATCATCCGGTTTCTTTGACGCTGTTGCCGGAGTACCTCCTGCCTTTGCCGGCGCTGCCGGTTGAACGGACAACGATTTTCCGGGTGACTGTGCAGGATCAGAAGCCAGACTAAGGCCGGGCGTGAGTCCCGCAGAAAACATCAAGAACAGTATAATGATTGATGTGCAATGTCTCATGACAGGGCGTCCATATTATACGCAGTTTATCTAGAAAATATTTTTCTTGCCGATTGCTTTTCTGATCCATGTCGGCCTGAAATAAGATTACTTGCCGGGATCAGTAAAACACCGATGGATGATCTTTACTGCACCTTTACTTTCTGGCGTAGAGTTTCCAGCAGTTTTTCCGGCGTACCGCTGGCCAAAATTTCACTGAACTGGGTCCGATAGTTCTGAACCAGGCTCACATTTTCCACCACGACATCGTAAACCTTCCACTTGCCGTTTTTGAGAATCATCCTGTAATAGATGGGGATTTCTTTCGAGGATGTTACAATCTTCGACTGAATTTCCGCTTTATCATCCGAAGCCATCGTTTCTTTATGGAAAACGATCTTCTCGTTGGAATATTCAAGAATTTTATCCAGATAAGCTTTTTCCAGAATCTTTTCAAACAGATCAACAAATTCCTTGCGCTGATCGGGTGTAAACTTGTTCCAGTTACGCTGCAGCGTACGTCTGGAAAACTCCATTTCATCAAACATATCCTTGTAAATCACCCGGAGTTTTTCCGCCTTTGCTGACTTGGCGCTCGGGCCTTTCATCTTGGGATCACGCAACACGTCAAGCACTCTGTTGACGGTAGCCTCCACAGCTGTCATTGGCGCTCCGGCGTAAACCGGAACGCATAATATTAGCATTATCAATAAACTGAATATCGTAATCTTTTTTATCATTGCCCGGGCCTCCTGTAGCCTATTTCTTTTCCTGTTCCTGTTCCTGTTCCTGTTCCTGTTCCTTTTCCTTGTTGTTAGCGGAAACCTTTTTCACTTCTCCGAATGCATATTTACTGATAAGCTGCTCAACATCAATGGCTGCCTGTGTGTCTGTGATGACCCCGTTGTTCTTCAGAAGATCACCTCCTCCGCCCGGGTCGACGCTGAGATACTTGTCGCCTATCAGCCCTTCTGTTTTAATCGAGGCGATGGCGTCGTCATAGATTTTAATATCGTTGTTGACTTTTAGTTCCACAACAGCCTTCAGGTTTTCCTGGTCCATGGTGATTTTTTCAACGCGTCCGACATCAATGCCAAGGATGATCACAGGACTGCCCTTTCTCAGGCCGGCAACACTTGAGAACTTGGCAATGAGTGTGTAGGAGTTATCTCCGAAAAGATTGACTTTGCCAAGCTTTACGGTCATATATCCAACGCAGAGCAGTCCGAAAACAACAAAGATGCCGACAATTGTTTCCATGGTGTATTTTTTCATTTGTTTACTCCCCGGCGGCGCAATTGAAACGCCCGATTTCTTTTTGTTGAGACTTTGCCAGAGCGATCACCGAATCCAGATCAGTTGTTGGTTGACCTTCGGCAATGCCGGCCATGATATTCAATTCAACCGATTCCCCCGCAGCCAGTTTGCAGGCTCCCGTTCCGATGGCTGGAATGACATGTCTGCGGAAATCCGAAACGAAATCATCCATAATGCTTTCCGTTTCAGCAAGACTTGAATAGGGGAGCATCGTGATGATTTCGTTGGTACTGCGGCGGGTGGAAAAGCCGCCGATTTTGCCAAAGTGCTTATCGATATACAATCCCGTATTCCGCAGAGCTGCCTGCGCCGCATCGTGCCCGACTTTGGTCATGATGGCGTGCAGTTCTTTCAGGTTAAAGACGACAATGCAATAAGATTCTCCAATTTTTCTCTTTTTCAATTGAATATGATTAAGCATCTCGAACTGGCGTTTGGAGAAAAGGCCGGTCAATTCTTTTTGCAGAGCTTCCAGGCTGCTGATCACTTCATCCATAAACGGGTGATCGAAGTTTTCCAATTCCTCCGGTGTTCCCTGAAAAACAATCTGTCGATCATAAAGGGCCAGAATGCGGTTGGAGATAAAATACACATCCGGGATTTCATGACTGACGAGTATGGCGGTAAAGTTAAATTTCCTCTGGTACTGGGCAATCATGCTCAAAATGGCATTTTTTCGGACGGGGTCCTGGCCGCTTGTTGGTTCGTCAAAAAGGACGATTTGCGGATCAGTGATCAACGCGCGGGCCAGTGCGGCCCGCTTTTGCATGCCTCCGGAGAGTTCCGATGGATATTTGTGAATGGCCTCGGTCAGCTCCGTTTGTTCGACTCTGGACATGACCCGGCGGTCAATTTCTTCTTTTTTCAGATTGGTTGTTTCCCGCAGGGGCAGAGCGATATTGTCATAGACCGTCAGAGAATCAAGCAGCGCGTTGCCTTGAAACATATAGCTGATCTGCGCGAAGGATGCGGCGATTTCTACCCTGTTCATCCCGGCAAGTGGTTTGCCCCGGAAAAAAATAGAACCTTCATCAGGCTGGATCAGTCCAATGATGTGTTTGAGCATCACACTTTTACCCGATCCGGAAAGGCCGATGATTGTTGTGATCTGCCCCTCGTAGATCTGCAGATTAACGCGTTCCAGTACGGTTTTCTTACCGAAGCGCTTTGTCACATTTTTAAATTCAATAAGAGGCGTATCCATTTAGTATCTCTATGCCAATAGTGAAGTTACGACGTAGTCTGAAACCAGAATCAGCACGCAGGAAGTCACTACCGCCGATGTTGTTGCCAGGCCCACCGCCTGGGCGCCATGGCTGTCCTTACGCATATGCGCAAAATATCCCTGATAACAGCAAACCGTGGCAACGATTACTGCAAAAATAATTGATTTTGTAAATCCATTGGTGATGTCACTCATTTCCACATACGTTTTGATGCTGTGCAGGTAAACGCCGCCATTCAACCCAAGAAGCACAACAGCGGAAACGTAGCCGCCCAGAATGCCGACGAGATCAAACACAGCCGTCAACAGGGGGAAACTGATGATTGCCGCCGTAATTTTAGGGCTGATCAGATAACGGATGGGGTTGATCCGCATGGTGTGCAGGGCGTCTATCTGCTCGCTGATGCGCTGGATACCGATCTCAGCTGTTATTGCCGAGCCGGCCCGGGCCGTTATCATGATGGCGGTCAACACGGGGCCCAATTCCATGATCAGCGAGAGGGAGACCAGCGAGCCAACTGCGCCTGCCGCGCCAAATTTAAGGAGGGCGTGATAAGACTGCAGCCCGAGAACCATGCCGGTGAACAGACTGACCAGCATGATGATGGTGATGGATCTGGCGCCTATATAATAAATCTGCTGGATGGTTTTGAAAAACTGCTTGCGCCCGAGGGCGCTCAGGATCGCCAGGCACAGAAAAATGGCAGCCGCACCCATGCCGTTGACCCAATCCATGACTGTCCGGCCAATAAAGGTGAAGGGACGCAGGACAGGTGAGTCTTGTTCTATGCTTGTCTTGTCCGATTCGGTCATGTTGTTTTCAATGGCCGCCATTGGTAGATTTCCTTTAATAGAGGCGATAAATAAGTAATAATTCCTTCTAGCATCGGCAACTTTATTTGACAAGAAATTCCTTATGTCATAAAAGGGTCTGAAAATCACTACTGTCCGGAATAGTTAGTACATAAAATTTGTAATAGCTTAACATATTTCATGAAAGATACCATTTATGCTTGTCCTCGACTTGAAAATGCATAGCGGAATTTGTAAACTTTCCCGAAGAATATTTCCGGGAAGGAGTGCTGATCGTTGCGATTATCAAGAAACGGCTGAATCTCCAGGAAAGTCTCTACACAATTTTACAGGTGTTGAGTATCTCCTTATTTGAAAGAGCGTCCATGTTTCAGCTACTTACATTTTATGATTACACAAGTAATATGGACGAAAACAGTAACCATCTGAACTTATTCACGGATTATTCCGGACAGTAGTGTCTGAAAATAATAATTTTACCATGTATTCTCATTCGCTGTGGCTGTTCTTCACGATATTGACAAGGCAGAACGAAATGGATATATTACCGCAGTAATGATTAATGGAATTAGGGTGTTATTATGTTTCGCTGCTTTGATAATGTGCAGATACCGGTTGCCTCAATGGCATTTAACGATGCGGAAAGATTGGTGTCTCATCATTTTCGTATGAGCGAAGGTGACTTGCGTAAAAACAAGTATGATGTAAAAACGCTTGCGTTTTTAGAGCAGCATGAAGTAAAAGACGGTGCGTTTGCGCAGCTTTGCAAATATTCTTACGATGCGCCTACCGATTTGAAGCCGGAAGGCCGGGAAGGGTTTGATTTTTACAGAATATGTCTGCAGGACAACAGCATCCTGGATGCAGTGGATAGGGCAAATTCATTTATAAAATTAAAACCTTTAATGCTGTATATTGCCGTTCATGAGTTGATCCACGTGATCCGGTTCGGCACCGGCGCTATCGATTTTGACGCGCCGCAGGAAGAAAAAGAACAGGAAGAAAAGATCGTCCACCGTCTGACCAGAAGCGCTCTGCAGCCGGTAAAACAAAATGATCTGGAAATCATTCTGGACTGTTTTGACGATGCATTCACGATCAATGATTTATGTAATTAATTTCAGGAGGTTTTACTATGCCTATCTATGAATATCGTTGTAAAAAGTGCGGGAAACAATTCGAGGCGTTTCAGGGGATTACCGAGCCCGATCTGAAAACCTGCAAATTCTGCAAGGGGAAAGTTCAGAAGATGATGTCTCTGTCATCCTTCAGCCTGAAGGGTACAGGCTGGTATGCAACCGACTATGCAGGGAAAAAGACCAGCACGACCAAAACTGCGAAGAAGGAAGAAACATCCGCCGACAGCACGTCAACTGTTGCCGATACATCATCGAGCGTGGTCGGCAAGGAAGAATAAAAAGACAAGGGCTTTAATTACAAAGTGACAGGAAGAGAAAAGGCGGCATTTTTTATGCCGTCTTTTCTTGGCCAAATATCCGGCAGACCTTACTCTTGCTTCTGCCATCTGGCCCCCATTTATGACATTTCTTGTAAATGGGAATTTACATAAAATAAAAAGCGTCTCAAAACTTGCAGACGCTTTTTGTTTGCCCGTTTGCACTTCAGTTTGTATAAACGCATTACGTCATCATCATACTTTGCGGGAACTGCTCAATAAACATTCTTAGTAACTCCTTACTCCCGAAATGTTTATGTCCTGCATCATTAATCACCTCGGACCGAAAGGAGGTGGAGGTGGCGGTGGCGGAGGAGGAGGGCCATAGGGACGAGATCGGCGATGGTAATACCGGCGGGAAGGAGGTGGATTATGATAATACCAGCGACGATGACCGTACCCGCGGCGATATGCGTGTCGATGACGCCAACCGGTGTAATGTGCGAGAAGAACGGGAGAATCGGAACCAGGGTCCTGTGAAAAAAGCAGCGTGAGCCCTGGGTCCTGATAATTGCCTGATGTATCAACAGCTGCATTGAGTTGAGAGGCTGTTGATGTGATCATCAGGGTTAAAAATGCCATTACGAAAAAGTACTTCATCAAACATCTGATTTTCATTTTTCACCTCCAATGCATAATGTAATGATCATATGGCAACACTTTATGCCAGACTTGTTACTGGCACGTTCAAAATATTACATCCTTTCTTTAGAGATCTTCTATCTCCAAATCCCCCCATTCATGCTTTGGATCACTCACGAAGGTTTGTTCTACCGCACAACTCACTCCTCCTCCGGTGGCGGAATAATACGTCACGACCGTTCTGACTATCCATCCGCCGGGGACTTCTAATAAGGCGCTTTCAGTATGACCATTTTTAATGTCATTTAATTTTTTCCACATTTTCCCTTTCCTCCTGTTGGATACGGTAAACGACAGGCTGTTTTAATAGAGCCAGACGTTGTCATCGCCGCCGCCAGCTACGCTCCCCATCGTGGAAAGACGGCTGATCGCATCCGGGTCGCCGCGGACTTCCGCGTCTAGGAACGTAACCGTCCACGTGAAGATGTCGTTTCGAGAGGTATCGTCGAATTCGTGTCCAACACCTGTGAGTGCAACCAGCCTTCGGGTTCCGGTGAGGCGCGATATGCCGTTTTCTGCTTCGCTGATCGGAGCGGTCGTGTCCGCCGTCCCGCAGATGCCGAGGAACGGCAGACTGATACCGTCAAGCCCTTCCTGGTTATTTCCGAATGCAGGCAGGATCGGATGTCCGAAGTAAGGCACGTAGCCGACCGCCGCCTTGATCCGCGCATCGTAGGTGACCTGTTTCGAGGACGTCACGATGTTGAAATATGTGGTCGTCAGATCGGCGCCTGCCAACAGCAGCATTGTCTGGCCGCCCATGCTCGCCCCGAAACCGCCAATCTTTGTCTCATCGATGTGATCTTTCCATTGTGTATGCGCGAGAACGAGGTCGAGTGCCGCGGATATCGCAAGGGGGCGCAGTGCCTGCATCGCCGTGAAGTTTGTTGTTGTCACTCCCAAGTCATAGAGGTCCTGGAGCTGGAGGTCATTGAGACTGAGGTTGGAAAAGCGCAGGTCGCCGTGAAACGGGGCGATGACAATGTAACCGTAACTCGCACTAACGGTCAGCGCCCTCATGTAGTCGTCGGAGGAGATCGGACTGCCCTTGTAGCCATGAGAAAACGCAACCACCGGATAACGAGCCGAGGCGTCCGCAAATAAAGGCGCTTCATCGCCAGTCTGCATATGCGGCACCGACCTGTCGGTCGACCACAGCGGGTAGTCGGGTCGGGGGTTATCGGCCGTAGTGGGGTAGCACACGACAACGACGAACTGCAACGATAGTCCGGCAAAGTCACCATAGAGATCCGAGTCCTGCGACGCGGTAACCGTGGCAATCAGCGTATTCCCCGGGTCTGCCAGCAGATCAGTAATATAACGCGGGGTGCCGTTGTCCGGCAGGCCTTCCCAATAATCCGCAACCTCTCCGGAAACAACTTTACTGAAATCCTGGACGATATTGCTGCACGCAACCGTATAGGGACCAGGCTCCAAAGGCTGCACGACGGTGGCCGGCGCCGATGTAACCGGGGTTGTCTCTGAGGGAGTGGGGGTCGGCGCCCAGGCACCCAAGAGATAGTTGCTGTCGCTACCACCGCCGCCACATCCGGCCAGTACGAGTAGAAGTGCGATTCCTGATAAGACCGGCAATAGTGATCCCCTCAGGAATCGGTTCATGACTTCACCTATCCCTTTGAGTTTTTGCGGCTCTTTCATTTGTTCCATCATAGTATCCTCCCTTTAATTTTCATTAGTGTGTTAACTCACGTGAACATCAGTAATTAAGACGCGTAAATATGACTC
>JBDKUG010000198.1:0-7554 GCA_039679815.1 Smithella sp. | reverse complement strand
AAAGCGGCTGACTTCAATTTGAATATCCGGACAGGACAGACACCCTTCCGCCGCTGTCACCTTTTCACCCCGCGCCTGGGTAATGCGGGGATTCACCAGTACGTCATAGTCATCCGCACTCATCTTTTTCTTCGTGTTTTCCACGGTTTTATTTCGGAAAATGATCATCCTTTTACTGACGCCGATCTGCGGTCCCGCGAGCCCGGACGCATCATCGCGACAGGTAAAGGAATCCACCAGCGCCTGAATTTCCTGCTTTGCTTCCTTATCCAGCGGTGTTTTGAATTCAGTCGATTTTTTTCTCAGAACAGAGGTGTCAGCTTCGTTGACACCTTCATCATTCCAAAGGGTTAACACTCTCTTGGGGGCCATATTGCTCACCGGTTTGCCAAATTTTCTTTGGCCTATAACATCTATCGATTCTTATTTCAAGTAAACGAAGCTTGCATATTGGCTTCATCTTTTGTTAAACAGTTAAACCTTTGTTTTATGACGATGAAAGATATGGACTGAATTGTGATTAATCAAATAGTTACCCATGCTGCAAGGCGTCAGTTTGCCCGTGCATTGAATTTTGAAGACGGAATCATCCCGGATTTACCCCCCTGCGATGATGCTGCCCAACGCCTGCTTTATATTCACATCCCTTTCTGCGAAGAACTTTGCCCGTATTGCTCTTTTCACCGTATCCGCCTTGATGAAAACCTGGCCGTAAAATATCATGCCGCCCTGCGGCGGGAAATGGCCATTTACCGGCAAAGAGGCTACCGTTTTTCCGGCATCTATGTCGGCGGCGGCACACCGACCGTGCTGATTGACGAGCTGGCCCGGACCCTGCAACTGGCGAGGGAAATGTTTCCCATAACCTCCATCTCGGCGGAAACGAACCCGAATCACCTTACAGACGCCAATATCAGCATCCTGAAACAGGCAGGCATCAACCGCCTTTCCGTCGGGGTGCAGACGTTCGACGATGACCTGCTTAAAAAAACAGCCCGCTATGATAAATACGGTTCCGGCAGGGATATTGCCGACCGCCTCGGCAGGGTCATGGGTTTTTTTGACACCGTCAACGCCGATATGATTTTTAACTTTCCCGAGCAGACCGAAGCAATGCTCGAGACCGATCTTGCCACCCTGCTGAAACTGAAGATGGAACAAATCACCTTCTATCCCTTGATGGTTTCGACGATGACACAGCGCCTGATGCAGGAAACGCTGGGAGACGTGAATTTCAGCCACGAGAAACGATTTTTCAAACAGATCCTTCGGCGGCTGGAGCCGTTCTACGAGTCTTCTTCGGCCTGGTGTTTCTCCAGGAAAAAGGCTGCTGACTCGCTGATCGACGAATACGTCGTTGATTTTGAGGAGTACGCCGGCCTCGGAAGCGGCGCCATCGGTTTTCTAAACGGCGTGTGCTACGCGAACACCTTTGACATCCAGCAGTACATCGGCGATCTGGAACGGGATATCCTGCCGCTTCAGGCCGCCCGCAAGTTCGATCTCCCCGATCGGATGCGCTATGATTTCCTGATGAAACTGTTCAGCACGAGAATGAACGTCAATGACCTTGAAAAAAAATACGCGGGCAAATACTTTAAAACCCTGTGGAAGGAAATGGCTGCTTTTACACTGGCCGGATCATTTCGCTACTTCCCCCCCAATCTGCATTTGACACCCCGCGGACGCTACCTGTGGGTGATCATGATGAGGGAATTTTTTATCGCGGTTAATAATTTCCGCGATTACTGCCGCAAAGAGGCCGGCCTGATCTGACCTGACCAAGAACGGAGAACACAATGGATGAAAAAAGAAAAACCCTGCTGAAAAACCTGCCGAAGATTGACGAGGTCATCGGGCTGCTGGAAAAACAGGGCATCTATGAAAAAGCGTCGCGGGAAATCGTCCTGGAAGTCTGCCGCAGTGTTGTGCAAAAATTGCGGGATGACATTCTGATCGCACCGGACAAAAAATTGCCGGCCGTTACCTCCGATCCGACAGGCGTAGCCCGAAATGTGTCAAAACAGATTGACAACCTGTATGGTTACCGGCTGAAAAGACTGGTCAACGCCACCGGCGTCATCCTGCACACCAATCTGGGCCGTGCGCCCCTGTGCCCTGAAGCTCTGGACAGAATCCTGGAGGTCGGACAAGGATACTCCAACCTGGAGTTTGACCTCGAGCGGGGCGAGCGCGGCCTGCGCTACGACCACGTGAGCCGTCTGATCTGCGTGCTCACCGGCGCGGAAGACGCCCTGATCGTCAACAACAACGCGGCGGCGGTTTTACTGGTTCTCAACACGCTTGCCGAGCGCAGGGAGGCGATTGTTTCTCGCGGGGAACTGATTGAAATCGGCGGTGAGTTTCGAATTCCGGACGTCATGACGAAGAGCAATTCCATCCTGCGCGAAGTGGGAACAACCAACCGAACGCGGATTTCCGACTATGAAAAAGCCATCAGCCCCGATACCGGGGTCATTTTGAAAGTCCACACCAGCAATTACCGGATTGTCGGTTTCACCGAAGAGGCGGAGTTGACTCGCCTGGTCGCGCTGGGAAAGCAGCACGGCATTCCTGTTTTTGATGATCTGGGAAGCGGCTGCCTGATTGATCTTTCAAATTACGGCCTGCAGCATGAACCCACGGTTCGTGAAGTGCTGGCCACGGATGTCGATGTTGTAACATTCAGCGGCGATAAACTGATGGGCGGTCCGCAGGCCGGCATCATTGTCGGCAAAAAGGATATCCTGCAAAAAGTCAAAAATAATCCGCTCAACCGCGCGCTGCGGATTGACAAGTTCACGCTGGCCGCCCTGGAAGCAACCCTGATGCACTATCTCGTGCCGGAAAAGGCCGCTTCATCTCTGCGCGCCCTCAGGGCTCTCACCGAACCGCAGAGCGAAGTCAGAAAGCGCGCGCGCAAACTGATTAACAAACTGAAAAAAGCAAATATCCCCGACCTGACATATGAAATGCGCGAAGACGTGGCCGCGGCTGGAGGCGGGTCGCTGCCCACGCAGGATATCCCCACCATTGCTTTGGCCGTCAAACACAAAATGCTGGCAGCAAACCGGATGGAGGCCATGATCCGTCAGGCCCTGGTCCCAATTATCGTCCGTGTGAATGAGAACGAAATTCTAATCGATTTGCGCACCGTGGCCGAAGACGAATTCGGGTTTATAGTGGACGGCCTGCGGCGGATAACAGTCAATTAATTTCTGGCATTTAATCGGAGCAATAACTTGTCTGTAGAAACCGACCAGGCCAAAGATCTATCCTTTACAGTCAATCCCGACCAGGCGGGCATGCGTCTGGATGTTTTTCTGGCGCAGGCGGATGAATCGTTTTCCCGTTCACAGATTAAATATGCCATCGAAGAAGGTGACGTTTCAGTCAACGGGAAAGAACCCAAAGTAAGCCAGCACCTCAAAAGCGGCGATGTTGTACAACTTCATACGGAACCGGCCATTGAGGCGACCGCTGTCCCTCAGGACATTCCACTGAACATCGTTTATGAAGACACCTCCATCATCGTCATCAACAAACCGGCGGGCATGGTGGTGCATCCCGCGCCCGGTAATCCGGATCAAACGCTTGTGAACGCTCTTCTTTTCCACTGCCGCGACCTGTCCGGCATCGGGGGAGTTTTGCGGCCCGGGATTGTTCACAGGCTGGACAAGGAAACATCCGGATTGATCGTTGCTGCCAAAACCGATGAGTCTCACCGCCGGCTTTCCGCGCAATTTGAAATGCACGACGTGTACAAGAAATACATCGCGCTGGTGTGGGGTGACGTCAAGGGTCAGAGCGGCGAAATCGTTCTTCCGGTGGGGCGGCATCCGGGGGACCGCAAGAAGATGTCCACAAAAAGCCGTCACGGCAAAGATGCGCTCACCCTCTGGAAAGTTCGTGAGCGCTACGGCACAGCAACGCTGATGGACATAGAAATCAAGACAGGACGAACGCATCAAATCCGCGTTCATTTGTCCGAACGCGGTTACCCGGTGATCGGGGATGCGGTTTACGGCAATCCGTCCAAAATCAACATAATTAAAAACTCCGAATTAAAAGCGCAGATCAAATCATTGCAGCGCCAGGCGCTGCACGCCGCCCAGCTTTCCTTCCTTCATCCGCAAAGCGGCGAAAGACTGGTTTTCAAGGCAAAGCTGCCGGAAGATATGGAAAATTTGCTTGTCCTGTTTCGAGACGCCGCGCCGGTCAACGGCGGAAATCCCGGTTTACAAAACTGGAAGGATCAATTAAAATAACGAATATGTTTTCGCAATCCCAAAAAAAAGGCATCGAATATCTGCACTCGGAGCTGCTGAATCATTGCGATTTTCTCGTGCACGCTTTCGGCACAAGGCTTGGCGGTGTTTCACGTGATGATTACAAAAGCCTGAACATGAGCTTTCTGGAAGGCGATGAAGAATTCCGCGTCCTGCAGAATTGGGACAAGCTCGCTTCGGCTTTTGAAATCCCAATGGAAAATTTCCTGGTGCTCAACCAGATGCACGGGGACAATATTTTTGTCATTAAACCACATGGCGATTACTTCAGCTCACGCGACGCCTTGAACTATGACGCCATTGTGACCAACAGGATGAATCTTGCCATCTGCATCAAAACGGCGGATTGCGTTCCGGTTTTCCTGGTCGATCGTGTAAAGAAAATTATTGGCGCCGTGCATGCGGGATGGCGCGGATCCGCACTGGGAATCAGCGCCAAAGTTGCACGGCTGATGCAAACTTCATACGGTTCGCAGCCTGCGGACATTTTGGCGGCCATCGGTCCATCCATCAGCCGCTGCTGTTATGAGATCGACACGGCCGCTGCTGACTCTTTTCGCAATCAGAAAAATGCCGGGACCTTTTTATTTCCGGCAAAACGCAAAGACAGGTGGATGCTGGATCTTGCCGAAGCTAACCGAAGGCAATTGCTTGATTGCGGCATTCCCGACGCCAACATTGAAACAGCAGGCTTGTGCACGGTGTGCCGGCAGGACACTTTTTTTTCGCACCGGGGATCGGGAGGCATCACTGGCCGGCAGATCAATTTCATGATGATCAAGGGAGATACGTTCTGCAAGGCTTTGCTGGTCAATGAAGTCTCGGAGAAAATCCATTAACACCCGCGGAAAAGGGAAGGGAGGATTTATGAATCTGAAACCGATGTTTGAGCCCAAAACGATGGCGGTGATCGGCATATCCGCAACCAACGATCGTCACCCCGCCAACGTAATTTTTACCAAAAACAGTTCCCGCTATCCAGTGGACGTATATGCCGTGAATCCAAAAGGCGGTCAACTTCATGGCAACGTCATTTATCCGCGAATTGCGGATATTCCACAGAAGGTTGATCTCGCTGTCATCGCCACACGGGCGGAACTGGTGCCGGATGTGATGACCGATTGCATCAAGGCGGGTGTCCGGTCGGCCGCGGTTATTTCCGGCGGATTTACCGAAGGGGGACGCAGGGATTTACAGGACCGCATTGTAAGGATAGCCACGGATGCCAACTTCCCTTTCATCGGCCCCAATTGCCTCGGAGTCTATGTTCCCTTTAAAGTTGATACCTTCTTCCTGCCACTGGAGCGCATGATCAAGCCGGAATCGGGCGGCGTAACATTTGTCAGTCAGAGCGGCGGCATCCTGGTGGATCATATGATTAAATTTGCCGAGCAGGGTGTGGGTATGGCCAAAGCCATCAGCATCGGCAATAAGGCTTTTATAAAAGAAAAGGAGTTGCTTGACTACCTGATCAGTGACCCGGCCACCAAAGTGATCGCTTATTACATCGAGGGTTTCGGCGAAGGTGAGGGAAGAGAATTTGTGCAGGCGGCGGATCGCTCACCCAAACCGGTCATCATCATGAAGTCGGGAAAAACGGCTGCCGGAAACCGTGCCGTGTCGAGCCATACAGCATCTCTTGCCGGGGACTACGCCAGTTTTTCCGCCGCAATCGCGCAGCATAACATTCTGGAGGCGCAAAACGAACAGGAACTGGTCTCCTTCTGTGAAGTATTGAGTACCTACACCAAACCGATTGAGGGCAATATCGGCATCATCACCGGGAGCGGCGGCCACGGCGCGATGGCGGTGGATGCCTGCTCGATTGCCGGTCTGAAAGTTCCGGAGTTGTCCGATGAAACAAAAACAGCGGTAAAAAATAATCTGACGGACAACATCCGCAACATTGCGTCGCTTGGCAATCCCGCCGATCTCACCGGCAGTTCCATTGACGATGATTTTGTCGCCTGCGCCGGAGTGATGGGCGCCTCATCCGAAGTTGATTGCGTGATCATCCTGCTGCTGCCCTATATTCCGGGCATCACGCTGGATATCGGTGTGAAATTAAGCGGGCTTAGCAAACAGTTCAACAAGCCGTTCATCGCGTATGTCCCGCAAGTGGAAAAATATGACATGCTCATCGAAGGCTTTGAACTCAATGGCATCCCGGTGTCGCCTTCCATCGAAGGCGCCGTATTAATGGCTAAAGCATTAATGAGGAAAAAACCATGCTGAAAAAAGAAATCTCTGAGATTATCGATAAGTCAAGACAGTGGGGCTGGGTGCTGGAGCCGGACGCGCAAAAAATATTTTCCCTCTACGGCTTCAAAACACCGAAATACGGCGTGGCCAGAGAAGCCGAACAGGCTGTCAGCATAGCGCACCAGATCGGGTATCCGGTGGTGGCTAAAATCGTTTCTCCGGCCGTCGTACACAAATCGGATGTGAAGGGCGTGGTCGTGGGCATTAAAGACGATGAGACGCTTGTCAGCACGCTGGATCGGCTCTCCAAAATCGACGGTTTTGTCGGTATGCTGATCGCGGAGATGGTCAAGGGGCTGGAACTGATTATCGGCGCGAAAAACGACTTTCAGTTCGGCCCCATGGTGCTGCTGGGCATGGGCGGCGTGGGCGTGGAGATTTACAAGGATGTTTCGCTGCGAATGGCTCCGCTGAAAGACCGCGACGCCGATCACATGATCCAGGAACTTACCGCGAGAAAACTACTGACGGGATATCGCAGTTCGGAACCCATCAATATGAACGCGCTCAAGAAAACCATCGTCAATTTCTCCAAATTGATGATGGATCTGCAGGACATCGTGGAATCGGTGGATCTCAATCCCGTCATGTGTACCGCTAAAACCTGCACCGTCGTGGACTCGCGGATTATGTTGAAGAAATAGTATTTCAGTATATTGGCTCTATAAAACTACCTCTCATCGCAGGCACGCTCCGAAGGACGTGCCTGCTCTTTTGTTTGGCTTTAACTAGAAAAATGAGATGAGAAAAAAGAGGTTGTTGATGTTTGACAGCCTTTTTCTTTTGTGATAGTGTCTAGTTATATTACTAGATTATAAAGGAGGAACAAAAATGGGATACAAAACAAAAGTACAATGCATCAAAAGACAAAAGAGCGAACAGTGGTATATCAACTTTCCGTCCGCGATTGCCCAGGCCATAGAATTCGCTCAAAGTGAAGAGGTTGAGTGGATTATTTCCGATAAGCAGAATCTCATACTCCATAGGCCGGATGCGCCCGCCG
>JBDKUG010000008.1:0-6594 GCA_039679815.1 Smithella sp. | reverse complement strand
GATTACCGCGAGAATATCAGTACCGACATGCTCTGCCAAAAGATTAAGTGCAGCAAGAGCAGTTCTGCCCGCAACCGCGTCGGACAGATCCCGACCGCCCGTGCCGATCGCATGCGTAATGCCGCATCCTGCGGCATCGAGCAGGGTGGTGAACTCCTGCAGACCGGTACCGGAAGCGCCGACAACTCCGATGCTGCCGCTGCGCACTTTGTTGGCAAAGCAAATCGGAATACCCGAAATGATGGAGGTGCCGCTATCCGGCCCCATCACGAGGAGACCCTTTTCATTTGCGAGATCCTTGATGGTGATTTCTTCTTCGATCGTGACGTTGTTGCTGAATAGTTGTACGTTTAAACCCATCTGCAGCGCGCGAATTGTCTGCAGTGCGGCATAAGGGCCGGGAACGGAGATCACCGCAAGGTTAGAAGGCAGTTCCGCATTTCCTTCCTCAAAAGTAGCGGGAGTGGCCTTTCCTGCTTTGCCCGCATCCTTTGCTGCGGATACCGAGGAAATTTTCTCTTCGAACAGATTCAGAGCCACTGTCGCTGAAGCTTCATCTTCGCTCTTTACAAACAGAACGAGATCGTCTGCATCGGCATCTAAAACCTCACCCGAGATCAGCCCCGCCTGCAAACGCGTTGTTTTGTTTATCTCTGTTGCCATGAATGCAAAGGCCTGTTCTATGCCTTCCATGCCCTTGATTTCTGCTGAAACACGCATTAACTTGAGGGAATCTTGATAGAATTGGCGCTTAATCTTTGTGTATACCGGCAAAACGATCGCCTCCTAACAGATATGTTCATTTATCATTATATCATAACAAATATCCCGTGCAATGTTGCTAAATGACAGTTTTTAGAACGCCACACTGTGATGGTGTCACAGTATGGCGTTTAGTTTCATTGCAATTTGAATTTCAAGTCTTGTTTCCGGGTTGTTTAAATCCGATTGCGTAAGTTCTTCAATCTGGTTGAGTCTGTTTCGCATCGTATTGTAATGGATAAACAAGCTTGTTGCTGCTTGCCGGAGGTTACTGTTTTGCTCGAAAAACGCCTGCAACGTACGGATGAATTCAGTATGCTTTCTGTTATCGCTTTCGAGTAGTATTCCCAATTTTTCTTCGACAAATTCGCGTTTCATCGTTATATTTTGGTTCATATCGGGTAGATCGAGCAGGACACGGGATACACCGAGGCTTTCAAAATCAACAATCCGCCCGAGCCCTGTCACCTTCTGTGCAATCCTGGCCGCCTGCCTCGCTTGAAAAACGCCATCAGAAAGCCGCATAATATCCTGAACATCACGGCCAATACCGATCCATGAATCTTTCAGATTTTCGGAAACCTGCAGCAGAACTTCGTACACATTCCGTTTTGTTTCTTCCGTTAGTTTATCATAGGGGAAGAGCAGCAGTATTCCGTCGTCGAGATCGGCAGCGATCGTGTCAGAGATGCCGTTTTTTTCTGAAACGTTGGAAAGGTATTGTAGCATGCCGCTACTCGACTCGTGATAATCTTCTTTTTCTGTCTGTAGAACGGCCGGAATGAAATGTGATGACATGTTCCAACCATAGTATTTCCAGAGGGAAAGCAGTCGTGACCGGGACACGATCTTGCCCTGTAATAGATCGTCGATTATCCTCGCCCTATAACGATATTCAGTTTCTATTTGTTTTCGTTCAAGTATCTGATTCAGAATAGGATTTAGGATTTCGTTGAAAGAGGTATCCAGTGGTAGCCTGATGAGTGGGAAGTCGTATTCGGCTGCCTGACGGACCATAATCGGAGGGATTTCCGTTTCACTGCTCAGCGGCACAATGGAAAGTGCAGAAACGCCTTTCTCGACAAGGTCAGGAATTAATGCTTCTTGCAATTTCTCATTTTCCCTGATTGGATACATGGTCGTAATTATTAACTCCTCCGGCTTGACAAAGCGGGAGATGCCCGGTACTTCCATGATATTGACTGAGGTGATTTTACGAGAAAGCCCGGTTTCGCCGGATAGTAATTCTGCGCCGGCCATAGCAGGTAGCGCAAGCGCCTCTTCGACTGTTATATACAAAAGGATTCCTCCTCAATGCGCCTTACGGTCTCATATAATCCGAAAAGAACACCCTGTATTTCGTCAACCCCAGAAGTTCCGCCATAAGCAGCTTTTTCAAGGATCGCGCCGTGCAATTTGAGATCGTCATCGCCGAAAAAAGCGACCATGAAGCGTTCTGTGGCACGACCCCACAGCCCTTCCAGCGCATAATGTAAAAAGTGCCTGCTGATCTGATTGGTCTTCGTCCCCATGTTCTGTAACACGGTGTTCGCTAGGACTGGCAGTAGATCGCATTCTTGGTCATAGACTCTTCGGGTAAAATGCATCGCTGCTATCAGTCCGGAAAGAAAATCGTCTCCCGAGGGGGTCAAACCCATTCCTTGGCCTAGAAGTGTATTCACACTTAGAGTGTCCAGTGATTCTATCGGAAATGCATTTAGGATGATCCCGTTTTCTTTCAGATATGTTTTGACCAGATTTCCCCGTTCGGCGATCTCCTCGCTATTTAATATCGACAAGGAACCGACCGTTTTATCGTCCACAGGTTTCCAGATGGCCGCGGTAGCAATACCGCTTACAAGTGGTACTGAGTTCATATACACAGTATGAGGCGTAAAAATTGCGATATCGTCAATCTTACAATAATTGTGCCAAGAATCCAACCGCATAGATGTCACAAGCGATGCCGGCATCACATCCGACCCCGCGCAAAGTAGTGTAAGCAGCGATACATCTGAATTGTTTACAGAGATATCAATGTTCACGGCGCTGTCAAAAACACTGTGAACCCTTCCGGAAGTGCCTTGTGAACAACGAAAGTGAAAACGATCGCCCATGATATGCGCTTGAAACATCATGATTCCTTTCAATTATACGCCAATACGCCATGATTCTAATGCTAATGTGATATGGTTACTAAAATATGATCATACCAAGAAATGAAGTCGAATTCCATATAACCGATGCGCTGTTGAGAAATTTTGCTTTCATCAGAGTGACCCGCTCCCTAAATAAATAGTTCAGACTGAATGAGAAAAATCGATGCTCAGACGGCCTTAGAGTCCGCTTTCAGGACCAATTCAGCCGGTGTCCGATATGTTAGTGTGCTGTGCGGACGGCACTCGTTGTAGTTCCTTCGGTAGTGCTTTCTTTTGTCTCTGATGTTCTCCAGAGACATAAACCAGTTCATGTTCGGACATTCATCTCGGGAACTGAATCTGTCGGCACTGATAAAAACCAAGGGATCTGAGCCCCTCCATCCCGACTGAAAGTAGTGACCAATTTTGATACCAAATGCACACGGCGGCTAGGAATAATTAATTTGTGCACACGGTGGCGGGTTACAGTATGACTGAAAACACCGCATTATATCTGATACTTTCGCTTTTTTCTTAGTTTAACATTTCCTCTCATTCTTGGTGGACTACTTTTCTAGGGAGCAGGTCAAAATTATTAGCTCCAATTCCACGCATAACAGATCGTGACCACATTGAACACCATGCTGACCGCCAGCAGGAATTTGTCATATAACGATGGATAAGTGGGAAGGCCAACTAGGGTGAACAGGAAAAAGAAGGCAGCCACGATGATGTTCGCCCAGCGACTCACAGACTGGGGCAATACCAGGGTCAGGAAAACCATCAGGATGGGTATCAACATCAAAACCGCGATCCCCAGCCAAACGAACTGGTTGAACTTCATGTCGGCCATCGATTTTGCAAAGTCGCCGCTGCAAATGCGCAAGACATCGTCATAAAGATAAATTAGTGTGACGACCACCCAGGTTGAGGAAAGAAAATATTTTGTATCCATTGTTTGATTACTCCTTTGTCGCGATTGTGATGACCACTTTGCCTCGGGCGTGGCCTTTCCCAAAATACCGAAAAGCTTCAGCTGTTTTACTTAACGGGTAGCATTCATCAATAACAGGTCTGATCTTTCCCTCTTCCAAAAGATCTCTTATGAAAAGCAGATCTTTTTGATTTGCTTTTTTCATTACGCTTGTCATCTTCCTGCCATCGCTTTTTGACATTAAGGGCCCCAGGATCATTGCTTGGAACGTTTGCGCTGGAGATCCTCCTATGAAGACATACGTCCCTTGTGGCGTTAATGCATGCTTATATGCAGATAGAGATTGATACCCATTCACGGCCAGGATGAAATCATACTGCCGTCCATTTTGGGTGAAATCCTCCTTTGTGTAATCAATGACGTAATCCGCTCCTATCGAGAGTGCCATATTTATATTCCGTGTGCTGCACACGGCAGTCACTTCAGCTCCAAATGCCTTGGCAATCTGTACAGCAAACGTCCCCACCCCCCCCCAGATGCACCATTAATCAGAACTTTATCCCCGGGTTGAATCTGTACTTGATTGCGCAAGCCTTGCAGGGCAGTGACGGCTGCCACGGGTATAGCCGCAGCTTCCTCAAATGTAACGTTGGATGGCTTTAGCACCAAAGTGCTTTCAGGTACAGAAACGTATTCGGCAAAACTGCCACTGCCCTGCCCATAAACATCTCCAACCACCTCATCACCTGGTCGAAACTGTTTGACGTTTTTTCCAACTGCTTCAACGCACCCCGCAATATCAACACCCAGGATTGTGTTTTTGGGTTTGAAAAATCCAAACCCTATCAGTCGTAAAGGGAAAGGGTCCGCAGTCAACAGCTGCCAGTCTGACGCATTGATGGATGCTGCATAGACTTTTACCAGCACTTGATCTTCATTGAGGGCAGGCTTTTTCACCTCTTCGAGATGAAGAACATCTGGCGGTCCATATTTTGTGTATACAATCGCTTTCATGGTTTTCCTCCTATTTACTTTGGTCGATATTGTACTTGCGGTCTCATGTTTGCCTTACAGCGATTCGAGAATGCTGTCGTGACCTTCAAGAACAAATATTGTGATTACTTGTCTAGTTCAATTGGCCTGACCGAGACCAATGGTATGCCCAAATCACGTACTTTTTTTAGCAAGCCATGCAACGCGGCTTGGTCAATCACCGGACCGGTTAAAAGCGTGTCGCCATTATCTTCCGGCGTGATGGTCAGGCCTTCAAACCATTCAGCCCACCGTTCATCTAGGTGTCCCTTGAGGCGGATTTCGTAGCACTGATGCTGGTTATGTTTTTCGTCGAATGTTTGTTTGTCATTCATCATTCGCCTCGCGTTTTTCCTTTCGTTGCTTATCTGCCCAAAGGATACCGCCCGATGTGGTGAGGCGTCATCACCATATTATGTGATTGAGGTTGTGATTTTTGATAAAAAAAGCCCCGGCAGATGGTTTGAGCACACCTGTCGGGGTCGGAGTTGGAGTTTTGGGGTCAGTTAGAACAAATCAAGTTCCTCGGCCTGGCGGACAGCCGCCCGGCGATTATTAACCCGCAGTTTGTTGAAAATATTTTTGGTGTGGGTGTGAAAGGTGTTGAGCGAGACGAACAATTGGCTGGCAATTTCCGGGCCGCTTAATTCGGTACGGAGCAGCTTGAGCACTTCCAGTTCTCGTTCACTCAAAGGATCTATCATATCTGATTTTTGATGGATAATTGCTGATTTTGGCAAAGCCACCGTATTTGTAAAGGCAGCCAGGAGTTTGTCCACATAATCACTCAGCGGATGGTCTCGATTGTGCGCTTGTTTTTCAATCAGCCTTCGTATCGGTTCGCCTTCATCCACAAAAATGCGAACATAGCCTTCCGGCTCGGCCAGGGCCAGGGCATGATTGAGCGCGGCAAGAGCCTGGGGGCTATTGCCCTGCGCCTCGTGAGCTAGCGCCTGCACCAGCAGGATGTCAAGCGCGCTGCCCAGGCGCTTTTGCGCTTCGGCGGCTTGCAACAGACGTGCGAGCAGGGCGTTGACCAGCGGGTTGGCTATTTCCAGCCGGGCCAGGGTGAGGTACTCGAACTCGTGCAAATAGCTGACTTCATCTGCCAGCGAAAGCCCGCGTTCTGCCGCCCACGCTCGGGCTTTATCGGGCCGCTCCTGTTTTAGATAGATGCGCACTTTCAGGGCCGTAATGGGGCGCAGGTCCGGTACGGCGCTTCGGATATAGACCCGTTTGGCCTCGTCGAGCAGGGCTAGGGCGGTCTCCAGATCGCCTGCGGCCTCTTTCAGTTGGGCCTGGGTCACATCCCAGCGGTACTGCCAATCCGCCAGGGTGGTATGCAAACCCAATTCGGCGGCTTGTTTCAAGTGATGCGCGGCGAGGGTGTCTTCTCCCCGCTGGCGGTAGATCATGGACAGACCGAGATGGTGGTGGGTAGTAATGTGCTCGGCCTCCGGGCCGTGTTGGGCGGCAAGCTGCAAGGCATCCAGATAGGTCCGCTCAGCCTCGCTTAGGCGCCCCAAGCCCACTAGCAGGTCGGCTACACCAAAGGCGCTGGCAACCACGAAAACGTGATTGCCCAGCTGGGTCATTCTCTTCATCCAATCACCAATCGCCCGGATGGCCGACTCCAGGTTGCCGCTGGCCCAGTGGGTGCACTCCAACGTGATAGCAGCCTGGGCGCGGCGGTAAGAATCATTCTCTGGAATCAATTGGATGGCTTGT
>JBDKUG010000306.1:0-2613 GCA_039679815.1 Smithella sp. | reverse complement strand
CGGGATCTCAAACGGGCAGGCCGCCACTCATTCCTTGCAGCCGATGCATTTTTCGTGATCCAAACCGACGGTCTTCGTTTCCTTGTTATAGTGCAGGGCGCCGCTGGGACAAACGGTTACACAGGCTGCATTGGTGCAGTGCATACAGGCTTCCTTTCGGAAAAGCCATTTCACATTACCATCCTTGTCTACATAATCCTGATAATGAATAAGCAGGAATGTATTGGGTGCAAGCGACGGCGGGTTCTGGTAAGTGCCCCGATTTTCCGTCTGTGAAGCAGTAAGCGCGTTCCACTGCTTGCAGGCAAGCTGACAGCCGCGGCAGGCGGTGCATTTCGAATCATCGTATAATTTTATCTTCTCGGTCATCTTACTTCACCCCCTTCTTCACAACGTTCGCCATGAAGGCTTTGCTCTCCGGAATCATGGTATTGGCATCGCCAATGGTCGGCGTCAGGAGATTTGCCGCATCACCGTAAGTAAAAACTTCCGCTTTTTTGTCGTCGGGATTGTAGGTCCGGTCTTTAGTGGTAATCCAGCCAAAGTGCCAGGGAATGCCGACTTCATGAATCGTATTGCCATCAATATTGAACGGTTTGAAACGCGGTGTAACGATAGCCGTACACTCAACTTCGCCGCGTGCTGTGCTGACAATACATTTATCTCCGTTTTTAATGCCTTTATCCTTGGCCAGTTCTTCGCCGATTTCCACAAACATGCCGGGTTGCATTTCCGCCAGCCACGGGCACCAGCGGGTCAGAACACCTGTCTGCCAGTGTTCGCTCACACGATAGGTTGAACAGACAAATGGAAAACGGGGATCACAGCTTGTAACGCCGGAATACACATCCAGATCAGATCCCACACCTGGCTTGTCAAACCGTTTGATGGCCGGATTGTTCTTCTGAGGAGACATCAGGTTCTTTTCCACCGGGCATTCCAGCGGTTCGTAATGCTCAGGGAAAGGCCCGTCTGCAAGACCGGGGCCATAGAGACTGGCCACACCGTCCGATTTCATGATAAACGGTGGACGGCCTGAGCCCGGATCACCCACTCCATCCGGAACATCGCCGACCCACTTTTCACCGTTCCATTTGATAACGGCACGGGTCGGATCCCAGGGTTTTCCCTCGGGATCGACCGAAGCACCATTGTAAATGATGCGGCGGTTGACCGGCCAGGACCAGGCCCATCCAGGGGTAAGCCCCAGACCGGTCGGATCGGCAGCTTCACGGCGCATAGGCAAAATGCCCTTGTCGGCCGTAACGGAACCGCAATACACCCAGCAGCCCGATGAGGTGGATCCGTCATCCTGCAGCCAGGCAAAGGTCGGCACCAGATCGCCCTTCTTGAATTCCTTAAACTCGCCCTTCTTGGTCGGGTTTTCCACCTTTTTGTCTTCAAGGAAGAAGCCGTTGATTTCTGCCGCAACTTTGCGGGGATCATAGTGAAAATGCTTACCCTCCATCTTGCCGTAAGGCCAGGTTAGCTGTGTAATGGCTTCCTTATGCGGGCCGCCATGCTTTTCATAGAGGTCTTTCACTTTGAAGAAAATTTCGCTCATAATATCGCCATCCGGCAGAGACTCGCCTACCGGGCTGACGGCTTTATAGCGCCACTGCTGGAGCCGTCCGCTGTTGGCAATGCTTCCTTCCTTCTCAATCGAAGACGCACAGGGCAGCATGAAGACTTCTGTCTTGATTTTAGCCGGATCCATTCCGGGACCGCGCCAGAACGAGCCGGTTTCGTTATCAAACAGATTCACGTTGACCATCCAATCTAATTTGCCGAGTGCCTGGCGGACTTTATTGGAGTGAGCGCCGCTGCATGCGGGGTTCATGCCCCAAGCAAAGAAGCCGGTGAATTTGTCCTTGTACATCTGATTGAAAATGGTCAGCCAGGAGTAATTGGCGCCGTCATCGGCCTTGGGCATCATCGCGTAAGTCTCTTCGAGCGTCAAATTCGTCCCGTACATGGATCGCAGAAAGCTTGCCGAATACTTCGGGAAGTTCTTCCACCAGTTAAGGGACTTTTCTTCTTTTGTCTTTGGAGTGCGCTTTTCATTGTATACTGCAAGCGTCGTAAGCGAGGCTGTGGGCGCTCCGAGATATCCCGGCCAGATGTGGAACAGCAGGCCATGGTCGGTGGAACCCTGAACGTTGGACTCGCCTCTCATCGCCGCGATGCCGCCGCCCGCGATGCCCATGTTGCCCAGAAGCAACTGGATGATGCACATTGTGCGGATATTCTGCACACCAACAGTATGCTGCGTCCAACCCATGGCGTATAATTCCACGCCCGCCTTGTCGGGCTTGCCGGTTGAAGCATAGAGCTTGTAAACCTCCATCAGTTTATCCTTGGGCGTACCGGTAATTTTCGATACGATTTCCGGCGTGTAACGGGAATAGTGTTTCTTCAAAAGCTGGAAGACACAATTCGGGTCGCTCATCGTCGGGTCTTTTTTGATTACCCCGGCACCGTCCGTCTGATAAGACCAGGTGTCTTTTTCATACTTGCCGTCGTTGAAGCCGGAAAACACACCCTTGTTTTCTCCCGGCATTTTAAAGGCAGGATTCACCAGGAATGATGCGTTAGTGTAGTTCTTGACATATT
>JBDKUG010000153.1:0-8114 GCA_039679815.1 Smithella sp. | reverse complement strand
ATAATTTTCTCATTCGCCGGAAAGTAAAACTCGACATCGTCCACAAAACGGAAGATGAGCGATTTAGCTTCGGCATGGAGATAATCCTCTTTTTCCGCAACAATTTTTATACGCTTCATTCCACTTAATACTTTTTTGAGCCGCGCATAAGCTTCGGTGGCGCTACTGGTATAAACCAGTGGCGCGATGGCATGTTCGGGGTCACCCGCCTGCGAGGAAACACAGTTGGGACTTTTCGGGCAGGCTTTCAAAGAGCCTGCCGCCGAAGGGGCGCCACCCTGCGCAAAGCACATGCCACCCAGTAGAAAAAATGCCGGCAGATACATCCATAAACTTTTCATCATAACCTCCTTTCAATCCTCTTCGGGAACATGTGTTGAATTGCTTCTTTCCTTCTTCATAAACTTCTTGATCACGACCGGGCTTAACACCAAAAGCCCCAAAAGCACGAAGGCCAGAATGATCTGCCAGGAAAGAATATCGCCGGGCTTGTCGATAATTCCCAGTTGGCGTCCCGTGTAGATATAAACAAACGATCCGGGCAGAATACCGACCATCGTGGTCCAGGCAAATACCGTAAGTGGCACGCGTGTGAGGCCTGCAAATATATTGATCAGAAAAAAGGGGAACAGCGGAATGAAGCGCAGCGTTAAGAGATAGTTGTATCCGTTTTCGGCAATCTCCTTGTTAAACGATGCAAGTTTCTCACCATAGCGCCTCTGCACCCAGTCGCCAATCAGATACCGGGCGGCGAGAAAGGCCAGAACCGCGCCTGCACTGGCGCCTATGTTCACGTAGATTACACCGATAAAGCCAAAGAGAAATCCGGCGGTAAGCGTGAGAATTGTCGCACCGGGAATTGACAGAGCGACGGCAGCGATATAGATCAGGACGAATATTGCCACCGTGGGAAGATAATGCTGCGCCGTAAACGCAAGGAGCTGATCGCGATACTGGCGGAATGTTTCCAGGCTGAGCAGATGATCCAGGCCGAATACACGGATTGAAACAATGGCCGCCGCGATGATAAGCGCCATGAGGATTTTCTTATGAGCCGGTTTCATTTTTGCTCCTGAATAACTTGATGAAGCGCACAAACGGGTTGGACGAAATCCGGTCGATGTAGGCCGCGCGGGCCGCCTGTCGGGTCAGTTCCGAATAGGTCGGATAGGTGTGAATGACCTTGTCCAGACGGTATAGCGGAATGCCCAGCGTCCGGGCGGCATGCGCCTCATGCATCACTTCGCCGGCCCGCTCGCCCAGGATATGCACGCCCAGGATTTTCCCATTGGCATGACAGACAAACATGGCGAGTCCCTCTGTCGCCCGATCGGTGCGTGCGCGGTCGAGTTTTGAATATTCCGCCCGATATATACGGATCTTCGAGCCGAATTTTTCGCGCGCCTCAGCTTCGGTCAGACCGCTTCGGGCCAGTTCCGGGTCGGTGAAGGTGCACCAGGGCACGGCACCATAATTGACGCTTCGCCTGATGGGCAAAAGCGCATTAGACGTGGCGGCTATAGCCTGATAGTTGGCGACGTGGCTGAATTGATAAGGCCCGACAACATCGCCTGCGGCGTAAATTGTTTTGATGCTTGTACGCATATAGTTATCAACCGCAATGCCTCGGCGGTCGTGGTTAAGGCCGATGGTTTCGAGCCCCAGTCCTTCCGTGTTCGGTTTGCGGCCAGCGGCAATTAATAGCGCAGCGGCGGAAGTCTTTTCGGATTTACCGTCTTTTTCATAGACCACAGTGGGTTTTTCCGGATTTTCCACACTCAATACTTTCGCGCCGGTAAGAAGCGTTACGCCTTCGCGTTTAAGGATGCCGGCAAGCATAGCGGACAACTCAGCTTCTTCCCGGATCAGGATGGAAGGCGCCATTTCAATCACCGTGACGGCTACGCCAAGTCGGTTCATCGCCTGCGCCAGTTCAATGCCGATCGGCCCGCCGCCCATGATGGTCAGGGAAGCCGGAAGGGTTTCAAGCGTAAAAATGGTTTCATTGGTATAATAAGGCACACTCGAAAGGCCGGGCACCTTTGGCACAAGCGGCGACGATCCGGTCGCGATCAAAAATTTCCCGGCGCGCATTGTTTTGCCGTTGACTTCAATCGTGTGGGAATCGATAAAATGAATGGAAGCGTTTTCAATCGCCGTAATGCCCAACTTTTCAAAGGCCTCCGGCTTTTCTCCCTCATAAATCTCCCGGATAGTCTGTTGCACCGAAGACATGACATGATCCCCTGAAACGCTTATCTCGCCATGGATGGACAGGCCATAGTGCTCCGGATGGCGCGCGTTCCACATCATTTTTGCCGCATGTAAAATCGATTTGCTGGGCACGCAGCCCGACCAGGTACATTCGCCGCCGAAACGCTTTTTATCGATCAAAGCCACTTTTTTCCCCAGGCCATGCGCGAGCATCGCCGCGGTGATGCCGCCTCCGCCGCCCCCTACAATGATTAAATCGAAATCATGGCCCATGCAAAATCTCCTTTTTGTTCAAATAGTCCATTACGTGCGAGACCTTCTGATCTTTGTTTCTTTCATAAAAACGATTAAGATCTTCAAGGTCATCGATGTCCGACCATTCACTAAGGACGGAAGCTTTCAATCCCGCCTCTTCTATCCTCTTAAGGGTTTCGTCAAAAACCGTCTTTGTGCTCCAGGCGATGTTATGAAAGATCGATCGGCGCAGCCCATCCGGTTTGCAGCCGATCAGATAATACCCCCCATCCGTGCCGGGTCCAAGAACAACATCCGCCGATTCCAGTTTGGCA
Source organism: Smithella sp. (assembly GCA_039679815.1). Lineage (GTDB taxonomy): Bacteria > Desulfobacterota > Syntrophia > Syntrophales > Smithellaceae > UBA8904. Next base: position 5,331 of record JBDKUG010000153.1, on the reverse strand, counting down.
AACGCTTCATTGACATAGTCCGCCGGTAGATCAGGGATGTCGCTTCCCATGAGCACGATACGCTTAAAGCCTTTTGCGAAAACATCCTGCAAAGCGAAAAACATTCTCTCGCCAATGTCACTCCCGCGCTGCCGAAGACTCTGAACCTGTGGAAAATCGTCAAACGTGGCGTGATCCGGACCCGAATAGACGATGATAATTTCAGCTTTCACCTGTTTTGCCATGACCGATATGTCCCGAAGGAAGCAAAGATAGAGCTCATAGGCGGCCTCCTCTTTGATCTCGGATGAAAGACGCGTTTTTATTTTACCACGCTCGGGAAATTTCAGAAACAAGATGAAAGCGTCTTTCATTACCTGGTGGATACCTCGATATACTCAACATTGCCGGTGGCCTTCTCACCGGTGTTGTCCGCATCGGCCATAATGGCAAGGCTTGCCTGAACAGGAGGATTGGCTCCAAAAGCTTTGCGGTAATCGTCCAGGGCGTTAACCCGTTCTTCGACCCATTGTCCGGCACGTTCGGGACCTTTCTGCAGGAGAATCATTTGCGCTTTGGCAGTATAGGTATTGGGTAGAATCCTCTCGGAATGCTTTTTATTCGCCCAGATGTAATTGAGGCTGCTGTGTGGCGGATACTCGCCGTAAATGAATTTTGCCGTGTTGTACCGGGCTTTCTCGAAAAGACTTGCCTTTTGAGGATCATATTTAAACACAACGTAAATGCGCAGCGGGTAGTCATCGCCGGATTTCTTTTTTGCATCGCCTGCCTGGAAAATATTCGACACTCTCCATTTCCATCGGATGATCGGCGTTTGGTAAATATTAAAGGACTTTGTATAGATCAATCCTGATGCGGAATTGTCTGCTACGGCAACGAGCATGCTTTTGCCGTCTTCTTTCAGGATACTATAGGCACTGTGACGGGGAATTTTAGGGAACGTCAGCGGTTTCCAGCTGGCCAGAGTTTCGAAATCCTCGCGAAAACCATGCTCCAGTATTTGGGCGTGAAGCAGCGGAACAATCAGCAACGTAATCAAAATTGAAATTATCAGCATTCTTTTCATTAAAAAATCCTGCATAATAAATGAATTGTTATTTCATGTTCTCCACGGGCGGTAGGGACTGCTCCCCGAGCAGTCCGATGCGGCGCGTTTTGGAAACGCGCCCTGCAATAAATATTATTGTAACATCGACACATTGTGCAACCACCGCCGGCGTGAGTCTTAATCATAAACCATTAAGCGTCATTTTTTATAGTAGTATTTAACCAGTCTTTCGGCCGGCACGCCGAAGAGATACATCACCTGAAGCGCCCAGTTGCGCAAGATGGTGTATATGATACCGTCTTTCTCCCACTTTCGGGAAGAAGTGGCCACCGCCTCCGGCAGGATGACGATATGCGCACCTTGTCTTTTGACGTGCTTCATCATCTCCACATCTTCCATGAGCGGAATATCCGGATAGCCGCCCATCTGTGCAAAATAGCTTCGCCGTATGAAGATCGCCTGGTCACCGTAGGGAATACGCGTGAGGCGATGTTTGAGCGACGCGCATTTCCCGGTAAGCCGAAATATCAACCGGCGGTTTTGAAAACCCAGATCAAATGCGCCACCGGCAAAACGGCTGTCGGCAAGCGCCTCGACGATTTTGGGCAGAGCACGTGAAGGCAGGAGCGTGTCGGCATGCAGGAAAAGTAAAATGTCTCCGGACGCCCGGGCCGCTCCCGCGTTCATTTGCCTGGCCCGACCCTTTGGTGCAGTCAGTTTAAGAATATCCGTATCGGGAAGACGGGCAATCGTATCGCCCGCCGGATCGCCATCCACCACAATCGCTTCGTAAGGAACACTGTCGGCAGCTGAGTCAAGCGATTGCATGACATCAAGAATGCGATCGCCTTCATTCAGCACCGGGATGATGACAGAAATCATCATGCGTGTTTAAGCCCCCGTCGTCGCGCCCTGGCAGGATGACCCGGAACCGGCGACGCACCCATAGCAATGATTGTTGATAACGATTTCGCGATACTTGAGCCGGTTCATATCAAAATTCATGATATTATCCGGCGCGCCGTGATTCACGGTAAGCCCGAGCATTTGATTGAAGTCGCAATCATAGAGCGACCCATCCCAACCCACCGAAAGTGTTGTCCGGCACATCACATGGTCCACCGCATCGGGATTAAACGAGTGCCACAGCGTACGCAGATAATCTTCATAATTTCCGGATTCCATCAGATAGTCCAGATAGCGGCCGACAGGAAGATTCGTTATGCAGAAAAGATGGCTGAAGCCCAGACCGTGCTCAGCGCGGAGGCGCTCACGATATTCATGTTCGAGCGCCGCCTGTGACCCCGGAAGGTAGGCACCGACCGGATTATGGACGATGTTGATCACCAGGCCGCTATCTTTGCGGCCATAGCCCCGTGCATTGAGTTCCCGAAGCGCGGCAATGACTTTGCCAAACGATCCCTGACCGCGCTGGCGGTCGGATTTGGACTCCAGATAATCCGGAAGCGATGTCACGATCTCAATCTTATTTTGGACAAAAACATCCATAAAATGCCGATACGATTCCTCGCAAAGCAGCGTCAGGTTGGAACGGACTATCAAGCGCCGGTTCAGCCGGGCCGCCTCAGTAATAAACCATTCCAGGTGCGGGTTCATTTCCGGCGAGCCGCCGGTGATATCGATTGTAGCAATCGGAAACGTCTCCAGAACTTGCAAACACTTCTCCAAGATGGGTCTTTCCATGATCTCGGTTCTGGCAGGTCCCGCATTGACATGACAGTGCCGGCAGGATAGATTGCAGCGCCTGCCCAGATTGATCTGCAAAATATCAATACCCCTGGCCATGAGCGGGAATCGGTTGATTTCACGAATCTTCCCGGCAAACGAAGGGTTGTCACCCATTCGGCCAAGGATGTTTAGTTGTTCGCGTACATCCATTACATTTCCTTCTTCTTGATGATTTTCCGCATCTGTGTGGTGTGCGCCAGCGTTACACCCGCCATCATGGCGGCGCCGACATGCGCGGCCTCCATCATCTCCTCACTGGAAATTCCCAGAGACATGCACTTGGTGGTATAGGCGTCAATGCAATACGGGCAGTTTTGCGTGATGGCCACGGTCAGGGCAATCAGCGACTTCTCCCGCTCGGTGAGTTTGCCTGCTCCGGTGGCTGCGCCGTAATACTCAAAAAATTTATTTCCCTGATCGGCTGCCCATTCGGCGATGTTGGGAAAATCGGCCAGGTCTTTCGGTTCGTAGTAATTCATCATAGCCCCCCCCTGAAAATATAGTTACTTTTATCATAATACATTACCAATGGATAGTGATGAGATTCTCCTTTATCTCCCAGTTTATAACAATAAAAACCTTTCTTGGATATCACCGGATAGAAGACATCCGCAAATGAATAATAGTAATAAAACATCGCAGGTTATAACTATTATCTATTGGAGATATGCTATAAAATAATATATCACTACACCCGGTTAACGAAATCATACACAGGAGTGATTATTAATGAAGGCAGGTATGGCATAGCAAAAGTGAGGAATTAAAAATGAGCGAGATAAAAATTGTCAACGCCACGGGGCTGACCTGTCCGCAACCAGTGGTTCTGGCCAAACAGGCCCTTGAAACCAGCGAGCGGGTGAAGGTTATTGTTGACAACAACACGGCGCTGGAAAACGTCAAGCGCATGGGGACAAAGCTGGGATGTGATGTGAAGGCTGAAAAGAGAGGCGACGGCACTTTCGAAATTGACCTGAAACGAAAAGCTGGGGCAATCGTATCCAAAGACGACTTTGATCCGTCGTGCGGCACAACAGCGCCGTCCGGCCCTTTTGTAATCGTCTGCAGTGAGGATAAAATGGGGAGAGGTAACGACGAACTCGGTGCCGTTTTGATCAGAGCTTTCATGCACACCATCGCCGGACAGGCCGAAAAGCCGGATGTGATGATTTTCTATAATACCGGCGTCAAGCTTGTCTTGCAGGAATCCGAAGTTCTGGATGATTTGAAGGAACTGGCGGCGGCTGGTGTGGAAATGCTTGTTTGCGGCACCTGTCTGAACTATTTCGAAGCAAAAGACAGATTAGGCGTCGGCATCGTATCCAATATGTATGATATTGCCGGAACCATGAGTAAAGCGGGGCGTTTGATTAACCCATGAAAAGCCAGACAGATTATTATGTAATACTCTTCAAGTCAGTGAGCTACGCCCTGAAAGCGGAAAAGATTCTCAAAGCCGAAAAGCTTCCGCACAAGCTCATTCCCGTGCCGAAACAAATCAGCTCGGACTGCGGCGTCTGCCTGCGCTGCGAGTCAGCGCTTCAGGATGATATCAAAGCCGCGCTGGCCAGCAAGGTTGAAATTGAAGAGATCAGAAGGTTGGTTCATTAGGCCCCTCATGGATTTGGAAAATATTAAACGAACAGCAGAAGACTATTATCGCAGCGGCGATTTCTACTGTTCGGAAGCCGTTGTCAAAACGATCAAAGATGCCTTCCAATTACCGATACCGGACAATGTGATTTCCGCGGCCTCCGGCTTTCCTGTCGGCATGGGCGGCGCGGGCTGCACCTGTGGCGCTCTGACGGGCGGGGTAATAGCCCTGGGACTGGTATTCGGCAGAACCATACCTAAAGACGCTAAAGTGGATAAGGCAATGAAGCTCTCCCGGGAGCTGCATGATGTATTCAAGAAAAATCACAAATCAGCCTGCTGCCGAAAGCTCACCCGATACATGATCATGGGATCATCCCGGCAAATGGAGCAATGCATTGCCTTTACCGGGGAAATGGCGCAGGAGGTGGCACGGATCATCGACCGGGAGCGGGATAAAACAAAATAAACAGTTCAACATATAAAAGGAGGAAGTAGAAATGAAGAAGTATTTAGTTTTAGTGACGTTACTGTCTGTTTTTTCTCTGGCAGCCTGCTCCGGGATCGGAACATCTCCCAAGGGATTGGAAACACCCATTGAAAAGGCATCCATGAAACTCGCAACGGATGTTAAGGAAGGTGGCTATACGCTCATCGGGACGGAAGCATTAAACAAGATGCTCGCTGAAAATAAAAACCTGATTCTGATTGATACGATGCCGAAAGAGGCTTTTGACGAAATGCGCATCAAAGGAGCTGTTAACAGCCCCGTGGCGAAGACGGAAAAAGAATTCACACCGGCTGAGAAGCAGAATATCCTGAAAGTCGCGGGCACCGACAAAAGCAAAACGATCGTTGTTTATTGCGGTTATACATCCTGCAGAAGAAGTCATCTGGGCGCAAAAACCCTCGCAGAAAACGGTTTTGCCAGCGTTTATCGT
>JBDKUG010000260.1:0-2304 GCA_039679815.1 Smithella sp. | reverse complement strand
TCTGTCAGAAGCAGCATCCGTGACAATAAACTGACCCAGCTTGAAAACATCATGCTCGGTGGCAAACAGGAAGGCATGTTCACCATGGAACTCTACCAGAAGGAGTTCATCAACAACCGGGCATCGTTTAACCATCCGCACAGAAGCTTTGGCATGGGGGCAGAATCCTCCAGAGAGACAGATCGCATTTCTTCTCTGATTGACCCTAATGCCGTTCAGGATGTGGTTTACATGGCCTCTGTTGATGATGCATACAAAGATCAAAACGTGACGCTGAAGAGCGACGATGGACAGCCCTATGTCGTTCTGGAAGACCATGACATGGAGCTGAAAGATATTATCGCTCAATACGACCAGCAGGAGAACGGCAAGCCCGCGGACAAAGACAAGAAAGATAAATAATTATTTTGTTTTGAAAAATATTTCCCCTGACTTGTAATCTGATTTCTCACCAGCCGGAAAAATAGAAATTTAAATTTGATCGGAATGAGGGTTCTTCTTTCATCCGGGATATTCGCACCAGTTCATTCCACCGGTTTGAATTTATTTCTCTCCCCTGGCTCATCAAACGTTGAAACGAAAGTTGATGATATCGCCGTCCTGGACAATGTATTCTTTCCCTTCCAGGCGCAGGCGGCCAGCGGATTTAACCCGGGCGGTGGACCCGCCGTGAGCAATGAAGTCGTCATAGGACATGACCTCCGCCTTGATAAAACCCCTTTCAAAATCATTGTGAATGGCGCCGGCGGCTTTTGGCGCTTTCGTGTCAACGGGGATCACCCAGGCCTTGACTTCATCTTCGCCGACGGTAAAAAAAGACATGCGCCCCAAAAGAGAAAAAGCGGTACGGATGATGCGGCCGAAAGCCGGTTCCGCAATTCCCATGGAATCCAGAAATTCTTTCTGATCGGCGGCATCCAGTCCGGTCAATTCCGCCTCAATCTTGCAGCAGATGCCCAGGACAGGTTCCGATAAGTTCACCTCCCGGGCAAAAGATTCGGCAAAGGAAAGATTGTCTTCAGCCACATTGACAACGACCAGTTCGGGCTTGATCGTCCAGAACGAAAAACTTCTGAGTGTAAACACATCAAGGGGGGTCAGTCCCGCCACGCGCAACGGCTTCCCCGCTTCAAGACAGTCTTTTAGCCTGGGCAACATGTCGTTTTGCACCGTTTCCTGTGGAGAGATCGCCTTTCTGGACATTTTAGCCAGACGCTCCAGTTTTTTTTCAATAATCAAAAGGTCGGAGAGTACCAGCTCGTCTTCCAGCCTGCGATAGGCGTCAAGGGCAAGTGAAATATCCGGCAGTGAAAAACCATCAACCACATGCAGGATGCCGTCCGCACCGCTCAAGTTCTGACGGATCGCTTCCCACGGATGCTCTCCTACGGCGTGCACATCGCTGAACGGAACTTTGGCCGGTGATACTTTGACCGGTTTGTAGATTTCGACCAGTTTGTCAAAACGATCATCGGGCACGGAAGCCTGGCCGCGCACAACCGCTTCATGTGACTGGCCGCTTTTTACTCCCGTCATGATTTCAAACAGGGTGCTCTTCCCGCTCTGAGGAAGTCCCAAAATACCCATTTCCATTATTTGAATTCTTTCTCGATGCGGGCCATTGCTTCTTTTAACCGCTCATCCGGCACGGTAAGCGAGATGCGCACAAAGCCTTCTCCGTATTGGCCGTAAGCTGTGCCGGATGCTGCGACGACAGCAGTCTTGTCAAACAGCCGGTTGGTGAACTCCAGTGACGTCAAACCCTCAGGCGCCGGCACCCACAGGTAAAACGTGCCGCGTGGCGGATTAAAATCGATGCCGATCTTTTTGAGTGTTTTTAAAACCAGTTCACGCCTTCGTCCGTAAATGGAGAGCATCTCCTCAATGAAGCCTGCTTCGTTATGCAGGGCCTGAATACCTGCGTACTGCACGGCATTAAAAATCCCCGAATCGGTATTTTCCTTTACTTTACTGATACCGGCAATCAGATCGGGATTGCCGCACGCCATTCCCAACCGCCAGCCGCACATATTAAACGGCTTGGAACGTGAATTCAGTTCCACTCCAACATCTTTGGCCCCCGGTGCCATCAGGAAACTCAGGCGATCTTGACCGGCAAATACGATTTCACTGTAAGGGTTGTCATAACAAACAGCGACATCAAACTCACCCGCAAAGGCCACCAGTTTGTTTAAAAAGTCCATTGTGGCACATGCGCCTGTCGGGTTGTTCGGATAATTCAGGAACATCGCGGTGGCTTTTCTGGCAACGTCTGTGGGGATGTCTTCCAGTACCGGTAAATAA
>JBDKUG010000091.1:0-7578 GCA_039679815.1 Smithella sp. | reverse complement strand
CAGAAGGTAAAGTAAAGTGGTTCAACGAACGCAAAGGCTTCGGCTTCATCGAGCAAGAGGGCGGTACGGATATTTTCGTGCACTTCAGCGCGATTCAGTCCAGCGGCTTTAAGACGCTGAATGAGGGCCAGCAGGTCAGTTTCGACGTTGTCCAGGGCAAAAAGGGCCTGGAAGCGGAAAACGTAAGAGCAGTCTAGTTGTTCATTTAAAACCAAATAAGAGCGCTTCGTGAACGCTATGTTCCCGGAGCGCTTTTTTATTTTCCATAACATCCTCAAATCTTAATATTTCTTGACAAAAACAGCAAATTTGATTTAGGCATGGTAAATTTTTTGGTTGACAGTCACCGGGTGCTTTCCCCGTAAAAGACTATTATTAGGACAGGAAACGGTTGTGTCTGTTTCCTGCAATCGAATCTGAACAACGGCCTGTATAATAATTGAAAAGGATCAGGTGGTAAATTGTATTTCTCGGATGAAACTCAAAAAAAATCTTATCAGCTTACCGAAAAATGGCAAAATGAGGTAAAAAAAACAATTAAAAGGAATCCCGACCGGAAAGGCCGTTTTTCAACCGTTTCCGATCTGGACATAAAACGGCTTTATACCCCTGAAGACATAAAGGATATGAATTTTACCCGCGACATCGGCGTGCCGGGTGAATTTCCCTACCTGCGCGGCAACCAGGCCACCGGCTACCGGGGACAATACTGGACATTCCGAATGTTTTCCGGCATGGGCAGCGCCCGTGACACCAACGCACGCTGGCATATGCTTTTGCGCGAGGGCCAGACCGGACTCAGCACAGCATTCGATTTCCCGACGCTCATGGGATATGACAGTGATTCCCCTAAAGCGCTGGGTGAAGTCGGCAAGTGCGGCGTGGCTATTGACACACTTGAGGATTTTCTGGACCTGATTGACGGCATTCCGCTGGATCAGGTTACCACCTCCATGACCATCAACCCGCCGGCTACCGTCCTTTGGGCGATGTATTGCGCAGCCGCTGAAATCAAAGGCGTACCGCTCAACAAAATCGGCGGAACGATTCAGAATGACATGCTCAAGGAATTCATCGCACAAAAGACATTCATGTGCCCGCCGGAACCATCCGTCAAACTCATCAGCGATACCGTAGAATTCGGAACAAAGTACGTTCCCCGCTGGAACACCATCAGCATCAGCGGCTATCATATCCGCGAGGCCGGCTCAACGGCTGTCCAGGAACTGGCTTTTACATTAAGGGACGGTATAGAGTATGTCGAAGACGTCATCCGCCGCAAGAAAATGAACGTTGATGATTTCGCACCGCGCCTGTCTTTCTTTTTCAACTCACACATCGATTTTTTTGAAGAAATCTGCAAGCTGCGCGCTGCGCGCCGCATCTGGGCCAAGGTAATGCGCGACCGCTTCGGCGCGAAGAATCCCCGTTCTCTGTGGATGCGTTTCCACACACAAACCGCAGGATGTTCGCTCACCGCGCAGCAGCCTTACAACAATATCGTCCGAACGACCGTGGAAGCTCTGGCTGCCGTTCTGGGCGGAACACAGTCACTCCATACCAACTCACTGGATGAAGTTCTCTGCCTGCCGTCCGAGCAGGCCGTGGAAATCGCTCTGCGCACGCAGCAGATCCTGGCCGAGGAAACCGGCGTGGCTAATACCATCGATCCATTGGCCGGTTCCTACTTTATTGAATCGCTGACCAATGAAATGGAAGAAAAGGCATTGGAATACATTGAAAAAATCGACGCCATGGGAGGCATGGTGGCAGCCATTGAAAGGGGATTTCCGCAAATGTAAATTGCCGAAGCGGCTTACCGGTTTCAAAGGCAGATCGATGCCAATGAAAAAATCATGGTCGGCGTCAACAAGTACACCACCAACGCGCAGCATGAGGTTCCGCTGGTGGAAATCGATGAACAGGTGGGAGAAGAACAGATCAAAAGGCTACAGGATGTCCGGCGCAAACGGAACAACCATGCCGTGAAAAAATCGCTTGACGACATCCGAACCGCCTGCAAAACCGGTGCAAATGTAATGCCATCCTGTATTGAAGCTGTCAAGAGCCTGGCAACCCAGCAGGAGATATGCGACGTTTACCGTGAAGTTTACGGGGAGTACAGGGACCCCGGCCTGTATTAATAAAAGCGAACCGCTGTAATGCGTCGGCCTTGTTGGCGAAACGCTGATGAAGACAGCCCGGCCTGAAGAGATATTTTGAAGGAGATATTATGTCGGAGAGAAAAATTCGAATCATGGTGGCCAAACCCGGCCTGGACGGTCATGACCGGGGTGCAAGGATCCTGGCGCGCTGCTTTCGCGACGCCGGTTTTGAAGTCATCTATACCGGCTGCCATCAAACCCCCGAGCAGGTAGCCGCCACGGCCATTCAGGAGGACGTTGACCTTGTGGGCTTAAGCTGTCTTTCGGGCGCGCATCGTGTTTTATTTCCGCGTGTTGTGCAGCTCCTGCGTGAAAAAAACGCTTCCGATATAACGGTCATCGGCGGAGGAATTATTCCCGAGCAGGATTTTCAAATGTTATATGACGCAGGCATCAAGGCTATCTTTACCCCCGGCGCATCGCTCGATTCCATTGTGGACTGGGTTCGCACCAACATTCACGTCAGAGACTAGCGAGAACCCCGGCAATATTAAATCATGGATATTACTAAAAAAATATGCGCGGGCGATGTCCGCTGTGCCTCCAGGCTGATCCGGGATCTGGAAGACAAAAAGCCGCAGGCTCGCCCCAGGATCAAAAAGCTTTTTCAATACACGGGCAAATCCTTTATTATTGGCATCACGGGCTCGCCCGGCGCGGGCAAAAGCACGCTGACCGATGCGCTCATCGGTGAATTCCGCAAGCACCAGAAAACCGTCGGCGTCCTGGCTGTGGACCCCACCAGTCCCTTTTCCGGAGGCGCGATCCTGGGCGACCGCGTCCGCATGCTCAGGCATGCCGAAGATGAAGATGTGTTCATCCGGTCGCTTGCCACGCGCGGCGCTTTAGGCGGACTTTCACAGGCCGTAGGCGACGCGATCCACGTCATGGAAGCCATGGGCAAGGATGTTATCATTGTTGAAACCGTCGGCATCGGCCAGCAGGAGCTTGATATTATGCATCACGCTCACAGTGTGGTTGTCGTCCTGGTGCCCGGCATGGGTGACGAGATCCAGGCCATGAAAGCCGGAATCATGGAAATAGCAGATGTATTCGCCGTCAATAAAGCAGACCGGCCCGGTGCGCAGCAACTCCAGACCGAACTGACCTCTCTGCTAAACGCCTCGCCGCTGCCGTCCGGCGCATGGCGTCCGCCTATCGTGAGCATCGGCAATCTTTATGAACCGGAAAGCTTTGCCGAAAAAACGGCAGAGCTCATGCAAGCCATATCCGATCATCACGCACACCTGCTAAGCAGCGGTCAGCTTTCCGAACGTATGGAACGCAAAGCGCTGATGGAAATTTCCGACGCGATCAAAGCCGCCCTCCTGGAACCGGTGATGGGCAAGCTCAACGCCAGCGGCGAATTAAAAAACATCGCGAAGAGGATAAAGAATCGTGAAGCGGACCCCTACACCGAAGCGGAATCCATCGCGCGCCGATTTCTCAAGTCAGGAGACAACGCATGAAATCCACAGCCAAAATAAACACCGAAGCGAAAAAACCGGCTAAGAAAAAGACAGCACCTTCCGCAAAACCTGTAACCGGTAAGGCACGCGGCCTGGTCATCGTCATTACCGGCAACGGCAAGGGCAAGACCACCTCCGCTTTCGGGCAGGCAATGCGGGCGGTCGGACAGGGGTATAAGGTTTTTATTATACAGTTCATGAAAGGCCGCCGCTACGGGGAGTGCGTGGCCGCCGAGAAATATCTGCCGCGGCTCACCGTCCGTCGCTGCGGTCTGGACAGTTTCGTCATGCGCAACAACCCCGCCCCTGCGGATATCGAGCTGGCCCGGCAGGGCTTTGAACTGGCCAAAAAAGTCATCGCATCCGGAAAATACGACATGGTTATCCTTGATGAAATCAACGTGGCGGTTGACTTCAAACTGATTCCCCTGCAGGACGTCATCGATTTGATCGAGAACAAGCCACCATCTCTGGATCTGATTCTGACAGGCCGTTACGCGGCAAAGAAAATCATCAGCCTGGCTGACACGGTGAGCGAGGTCAGGGAAATCAAACACCACTATGCCGCCGGCATCAAAGACCGGGCGGGCATTGAGTATTAGTTTTTTAGGAGAAAGATCATGTTTTCGTGGTTGACCAGTCCTGAAGCCTGGATTGCCCTCGGGACGCTGACGGCATTGGAGATTGTCCTGGGCATCGACAACATCATTTTTATTTCTGTACTGGTCAGTCGACTTCCCGCTAAAAAAAGAAACCTTGCCCGCAACCTGGGGTTAATGCTGGCCATGCTGACCCGTCTGATGCTCCTTTTTTCCATTGTCTGGGTGGCCAACTTAACACAGTCCTTGTTTTCCGTTCTGGGGCAGGATATTTCCGGACGGGATATCATTCTCATCGGAGGAGGATTGTTTCTGCTGGCCAAGGCAACCCATGAAATTCACAGCAGCCTGGAGGGCATTGAGGAAGAAAAGCCGAAGCTGAACACCGTGAAAATGGCACCAGTGCTCTTTCAAATTGCCGTTCTTGACATTGTTTTTTCTCTGGATTCCGTCATTACGGCCGTGGGACTGGCCCAGCACATTTCCATTATGGCCATGGCGATTGTCATGGCCGTATGCGTTATGCTGTTTGCCGCCAAACCGATATCCAACTTTGTGGATTTGCACCCCACCATCAAAATCCTGGCCCTGTCTTTCCTGATTTTAGTGGGCGTGACGCTGATCGTGGAAGGTTTCGACGTTCATGTGCCTAAAGGCTACATCTACTTTGCTATGGCGTTTTCCGTGGCGGTTGAAATGCTCAACATTCGCATGCGCAAAAAACAGGTCAAACCGGTCCAGTTAAGGAAAGATATCATTTCCTGAGAGACGGCACGTGTTGCTGCTCAGTCCCGGGTTCCACGAATTGCGTGCCTTAAACCATTGCCGGCCTGAATCTCTTGAAAGATCAGCCTGTGGCAACCGATTGTCATACCAAATCGTATTATTTAGGCGGCATGCGCAACGCGCCGTCCAGCCGGATGCAGCAGCCATTGAACATCGGGTTTTCAATCATGTGCAGAACCGTCTTTGCAAATTCCACGGGCTTGCCCAACCGCTTCGGGAAAGGCACTCCCTGGGCCATACTTTCTTTAACGGCAGGCGGCATCCCAGCCATCAGGGGCGTTTCAAAAAGTCCCGGAGCAATTGTAACCACACGAATGCCATAGTCAGCGCATTCCCGTGCAATCGGCAGCGTCATCCCCACAATCCCGCCCTTGGAAGCGCTGTAGGCCGCCTGTCCGATCTGTCCGTCAAACGCGGCAATCGACGCGGTATTGATAATGACGCCTTTCTCGCCATCGTTTCCGGGAATGTTGCTGACCATCTGCTCAACGGCAAGGCGAATCACATTCAGCGTTCCCACCAGATTGATCTGAATGACCTTTTGAAACAATGACAGCGAAAGAGGTCCTTTCCTGCCCAGTATTTTTCCGGCATCCGGCACTCCCGCACAATTAACCGCTGCATTGATTTTGCCAAACCGATCGACCGTTTTGCTGATGGCCTGCCGAACATCATCTTCGCTGGTCACATCGGTACGAACAAATGCGACGTTTCCCGGATTTGCCGCGGCAAGCTCTTTTCCTTTTTTCTCGTCCAAATCGATAACAACCGCCTTCGCTCCATTTTTCACCAGTTCCAGGACTGTGGCTTCCCCCAGGCCCGAGGCTCCGCCGGTAACCACGGCAACAACTTCCCTGATATCCATATTTCCTCCTTTTTAGAGTGCACGTTGGAATAATTTAATGATCGGGTTTACTAACACAAGAACAAGGACCTGACAACAAAATATCAGACACCCTTTTTATTAAAAACCAGAAGGGACTAGGCCAGATAGGCATACGCCACATAGCATCCGTCATGACTGATGGTGAGATCAACGGCAGACTCGACGCCTGCTATATAAAGCAGCGGAGGTCCAAGCCCGTCTTTTTGGGGTTTGCGGACAATGTTCATATCCCTTGCCGGAAGGCATAAATGGCGGGCAAGACAGCGAAGCAGTTTAGAACGGACAAATAAAGAAGGATCCGTGCGCAAAGAATTTTCCCGCCGGGGCAGCCGATCGACATGGGCAACAATCCTGTTCAGGCCTTCAGATGCATCGGAGGCTATGCAATGGACATAAGACGGAAAAGTAAACAGACGAACACAGACATTGCCGGAACCGGGGATGACCACCTCCCCTTCCCTGCAGCCACTTTGCAAAGAAGGGTGGCTTTCAGGTAAATCCTGAAAATTCCGGCATTGGACGGACCAGCGGTCCGGCAAAAAAGCCGCATGATGGTCTTTTTTTTGAACAACCTTGTAGGCCGCTTCCTTGCAGGCCCAGAAAGACCAGAGAGCAACCTCGGGATTCCCGGAACAACAGACCTGATCAATTTCAGTATCGGTGAGGATTTTCTTCAGGAAGCGTGAATCCTTGCTTTTTTGCCCGTTCGGCTGATGGATCAAATCCACAATATCGTTCCCGGTGTAAGGCAAAATATTTCTCCTCCATGTGCGCCAGCCGTTCAATAATCTGCGCCGCATACTCCCGCTGCGCGCGAAGACCATCTTCAGCGACGGGCACTGGCTTAAACACTTCCATCCGCGCGTAAAACCGGTCCCCCCAGGCGGGGATCAGGCTGTACCGGTGCTGTTTGACGCCGCGTAAATAAATGCACATGACCTTGCAATTTTCCACGTCCTTCACAAACCGGCCTACACCATAAGAGAAATTATCTTTATCCACCCGGCCGGTGCGTGATCTGCCTCCCTCGGGAAAGATCATCACCGCGTGTCCATGACGCAAAAGATAAGTACATTGATCCAGGGTCTTCTTCATTTTCTCACGGGAACCGCCCCGATCCACGGGAACACACTTGGACAGGTAGCATAAAACCGCCAGGAAAATATTGCTTTGAAAATTGCTTCTCTCCGGCAGGTTCCAGGGGATTTGCTTATAATGCGTAAAATGCCGGATGAAGCCGAACGAAACATAGCTCAGGAGGAAGGAGTCAATCATGGTCAAATGATTGGCGCATATAATCCAGGGCCCCCTGTGGCTGTCACACTCCGAGGAGCACTGCCTTCGGAGTTCCCGCAAATTGCGGATGCGGTAATTCATCAGGCGAATAATCAGAAAATAGAAAGGTGCGATAAAAATAAGGCCCAGCCGGCCCAAAACATTCTGCACCTGCAGCCAAAATCTGGATCTGGCATCCATATTATTTTACCCGAGTTTTTGTTTTATAATCTTCACGGCATCGCCGATGGTACGGATCATATCCGCCTCGTCATCTTCAACGGTAATGCCGAAAACATCTTCACACTTGATGATCACATCGACCAAACGCGCGGAGTTGACTTTTAAATCATCCAGGATGTGCGTGTCGAGGGTTGCCTTTTCCAGGAGTGCCTGAT
>JBDKUG010000156.1:0-4100 GCA_039679815.1 Smithella sp. | reverse complement strand
GCAAAGATGATGGGCAGCTTTCTCAGGGAGGCGAAGTTCATCGACTCGTACAGAACGCCCTCACCGGTTGCCCCGTCCCCGAAGAAACTCACAGCGACTCTCTTGTCCCGCCGGATGGATGATGCCAGGGCGGCGCCGACCGCCAGGGAAATGGTTCCCGCCACAATGGGAGCGGCACCCAGCATCCCCACTGCCGGATCGATGAGGTGCATGGAGCCTCCCCGTCCCCGGGAGCATCCAGTTTCCCGGCAGTAAATCTCGGCGACGAGCTCCTGCAGGCTCCCTCCCTTTGCCAGGAAGTGGCCGTGGGATCGGTGATTGCCGAAAACGTAATCCCTGTCGTTGAGGGATGCGCAGAGCCCGGCCGCTATGGCCTCCTCACCCGAGTAGAGATGACAGGGGCATCGGATCTCCCCCCTCAGAATCGGGTCTACGAAGCTTTCCTCCGCAAAACGGATCCTCAACATGGTCCTGTAAAGGTGCATAAGCAGCTTTCTGGAATACGTCATTGGTTCTCCCACAGAGGCGATTTCGCTGACGAGGCTTCGGTCCCTCGGGCCGGAACCCCCGCTTTCCATTTCATGATTCACCTTCTTCCGCCAACCGGAGCAGCTCCTCCAGGCACGCATCGCTGCAGAGGATTCTATCAACAGCTCCGACATTCTCCTCGATCTGGGCGGCTGTCTTCGCGCCTACGATAGCAGATGTGACATGCGGTTGATTCAGGACCCAGCGGATCGCGCCCTGGACAGGGGACATGCCACAGCGTCTGCTCAGGGACCGAAGCGCTTCCGAAAGGGCAAGATTGCGCGCCAGCAGGGTCCCTTTGAATTGCTCGTCCCGGGATCGTGTATCCCCGCCGTTGAAGCTGGCCTCTGCGCCATACTTGCCTGAAAGGAGCCCTCGAATCAGAATACTGTAAACCAAGGTCCCCATTCCCAGGTGATCGTGGCAGGTCCGAAGCATCTCCTCGGCTTCCCGTTGACCGATACTGTAAGGCATCTGGATCGATTCAAGGCGTCCATTTTTACGGGATTCACCAATTAAGTCCAGAGAAAAATTGCTGCAACCCAGGTATCGGACCTTGCCGGCCACCTGACATCTCCGAAGCGCCTCCATGGTTTCCGCAAGGGGCGTTTTCCTGTCATGCCAGTGAATCTGGTAGAGCGGGATACAATCCACCTTCAACCGGCGAAGACTTCCATCGATTGCTTCCATGACTGCTTTCGCACTGCAATCCCGGAATGTCCGGCCGCTGTCATCCCACCGGACGCCGAATTTGGTCGCAATGACTACATCGTGGCGGCGGCTGTCCAGGGCTTTTGAGAGGATTTCCTCCGAATGGCCGAACCCGTATACATCGGCCGTATCAAAGAAATTGACGCCCAGGTCGAGTGCCTTCCGGATGGCCCGGGTGGATTCCCCGTCATCCACGGCACCGTAGCCGTGGCCGCCGATGGCCCAGCAGCCGAAACCGATTCGGGATACGTTGAGATCTGAAGATCCTAGTTTTGCGTATTCCATGTGGTTCGTATCTTGAACATTTGCAGAAAGGTCATGAAAAGAATCTTCATATCCGTCCTAAATGACAGATCCCTTACATATTGGATGCGCAGCTTGTTTTTTTCAGGCTCTATTTCCCGGATGTATTTCTCATCAACATGATCATCACCCAGGAGCGCGTCGAGATTAATGAATTGAATCGACGCGTAATCGGTTAACCCGGGCCTGACACTCAAGATGATTTTTTCCTCCCCCGAATAGAGCTTTGTATATTTTTCGACTTGAGGCCTTGGTCCCACAAAACTCATATCCCCCTTCAAAATATTAATTAATTGAGGAAGTTCGTCTATTTTATATTTTCTGAGTATTTTGCCGACAGGGGTCAAGCGAGGGTCATTTAAAGCAGTCGATGGACCGCCCATTTCTTCCGCCTTGGCGACCATGGTCCTGAATTTGAAGATACGAAAGGGTTCTCCGTGCAATCCTGATCGCACTCCCCGGTAGAAAATCGGTCCCGGGCTGGATAGCTTTATCGCAATGGCCATCAGGGTCAATAACGGCCATATTGTGAGGAGTGCAAAGGAGGATAGCGCGATATCGAACAATCGCTTTGAGGCAATTAGCCAGACGGGGTGATTCATGTCAGTATCGCGCCGAGTCGCGCAGTCTGTCAGCTCTTTCTTTATAGCCGGCCGCTCTCTTCAGCTTACTTTTCAAACCAAGCGCCTCCACGACCATCGGGGTGCAAAATGCTGGTAATATTACGAGCAGCTCGAAACTCATCCGTTGCCTTTCTAGAACCAAAACATGTCGCATAATCGTCTATGATCACATATCCACCGGTATTAATTTCATCATAGAAATTTTCCAACGGAATCTTTGTAGATTCGTACCAATCGCCGTCTAAACGCAATACCGCTATTTGTCCTATTTTATCCTTATGAGCCGGCACCGTGTCCTGAAACCATCCTTTCACCAGGTGAACCTCGTTTCTGGGAAATCCGAGTAGTTCGAAAAATAACTTGCTCACTTGTTCAATGGTTCCGAGGCAGTCCCCCTTTTGCAGCGGCCGAACAAAATGGCCTGCCTTCCCGTTCTTGTAATCGTCATCAGTGGGTTCAGGTAATCCCTCGAAGGAATCGAAAAACCATTTTTGTCGCACAACAGACCCAATCTCCCTATTCGTCAGTGCCATCATCGCTGCCGTCCCGCCTTTTGCAACGCCGCACTCGACCAATGCCCCTTCTATTTTCTTTTGTTCGACAAGTGCTGTTATCGCGAATGCGTTTTCAAGAGCCTTTGGCCCACCCATAGTGTAAGGTAATAGTTTAAAAGTAAGACTTGCTCTAATGGCATCATTCATGTCTCCAAACAATTTTGCCATCAAAACGCAACGATAATAGGATATGTGTATTGCTTTCGTATAAAAGACATATAGAAAATCATAAACCATCTTGAATAATCGGAAGGGCATGACTCGCTGCAACATTGGAATCAACCATCGAGCAATACGACCGATTAATGATGGTTTGTATACGATATTGCAATTTCCGATGGCCCCATTATCGATTATCTCTTCATCCGGGGTCTCCCGGTTTAGTGGCTGATTGTAATCGTTTGTTTTGCCTTCTTCCGGCTTTTTCATTTTCCACTCCCTCGGCGTAATTGTTTTCGATTCTCTGAGCTTTGATAGGGGGGTGTAATTTCAGATGAAGTCTCGTTTTCAATATTTGTGGCTACGAATCCGATTTGCCTGTATAACTTCAGCAATGTTTTCTCTTCGAACTGCAAGCCGAAATTCTGATTGATTCGGAGAACCTCTCTTTGCTTTTCGCGGATTGCTTCCCACTGAATGGAATGGATGATTGCATAAATCGAATCTCTGCTGACATCCACTTTCCAGCCGCACCGATATTTGTCGACAAAGCCACCCATTCCCGGGAAACCGCTGACGATGATCGGCAGACCACAGTTGAGGTATTCGAAAATCTTGTTGGGAAGACAAAGGTAATAGCTGAGACAAATATTTTCTATCACAGACAATCCGACGTCTGCGCTGGAGGTAAGTTCGTTCAGGTCGCCTGGTGGGACCGCCTTGTGATAATGGATATTGTCGCGCTTTTTCTCGTATTCCTGAATGCAGCCAGCCAAGGGACCATAACCGAGCATTACGAGGTGTTTGCTCTTGTCCAATTGAGAGAAAACATCAAGAAGCAACGATATTCCCCTGCCAGCCGACAAAACGCCCTGGTACAGGAATATTATGTCCTCATCTCCTATGCCGAAGCGATCTCTGAATGCCCTCGACCTGTATAGATTGAGGTTGCGCCGATAGGGTACATTCTGAATAATGGAGATCTTCCCCTCTAAGCGATAGTGGTTTTGATACCACCGGGCAATGTCGGAATTCACAACAACGACCTTGTCGATAAAAGGGACCAATACCCTTTCGGTCATCTTTGCAAGCAACTTGCGAAAGCCGGCAGAATTCGCAGTCTCCGTTTCGAGTTCGTGGGTATCATAAACAAGTTTCGCTTTATGTCTGATTTTTAAAACTGCGCAGAGGGGCAATACGGATAAACTATGGCAATTCACGC
>JBDKUG010000387.1:0-2676 GCA_039679815.1 Smithella sp. | reverse complement strand
AGAAAGAATATATATATATACCTCCTTCAAAAAGGACCAGATTTCCATCCAAGAAAACAAGGTATGATTCATTCATCCGCAAATGGAAGAAAATGCACTTCCGCTTCAATCGAGAATTATATGGGAAGAAAATGGTGTCGACACCGCCGTCTGCATCTGAACTCCGCTCATCCGCAAAAGAGATAGGGTTGTTGGTTCGAGTGGACGGTTGGGATTGGAAGACGGAGATTAGGCCGTGCTTGAAATGGGCGGTGCAAGATTCATTCTGGGGACCCAATTTAAGGAGCCTCGCTAGTATCCGCAGGAAAGGGCGAAACGGCTGCAAGAAATTTGACAACATATACTCCGCTTTCAAAAGGGTGAATACGTCCTCGAGTAAGGAACAAGCAGAGGTTAAAGGGGAACAGGGCTGGGAGAAGGAGAAACATCAATTAGGCAAAGCACTTCGTATTCCTTCTCCTTCCATTCCAAATAGAGCGATGTCAAATATCGAAAGGCAATTCAAAGAATGGAGCAGGCAGTACAAGAAGAAGTATGGAAGACTGCAAGACGGCCCCACTCCGTTTAAAGAGTGGAAACGGTTTATTGGATTTATAGACACCAAATTGGACCAAATGCGAGGGATGGGAATGGTGCCCGGGTTGAAAGCGGTTCAGCCTGGTTCTTATATTTGGAAGTCATTTGCAGAAACAGAGGCATCTTTTTGGGATGTGAAAGGACTAAAATGAAGAAAGTGAGAAAGATCGATTCGGGGATTGAGCGGCGGATGTGTGTGGCGGCAGTGATAAGTACCCCATTCCTTCAAGGCGTTTCACAGATATGGCGACCCGGCCTTATCAAATCTCCATTTGTGAATGCGATTATGGATTGGACCTTGCAGTATTTGAAAGAGTATAAGAAGGCCCCATGCGACGACATCAACCAATTATTCGAATCAAACAGTTCGTCCATGGAAGATGTAGACAAAACACTTGTCGAGAGTTTTCTGCAAAGCATTTCCAATGAAAGGAAGCGAGTGGAGCGAATGAACGTTGATTATCTTTTGGACGAGACTTCCCGTCTTCTTCAAAAGACGAGTCTTCAAAAGCTGCACTCGAATTTAGGAAATGCCCTTGTGGTGGGTGATTCAAACTCCGCAGCAGATTTGGTGAGGTCTTGGAATAAGATCGAGCCGCCGGCAAGGGAGGAGGTAAAGCCCCTGTCCGATCATGAGGCAATTGCCCGAGCATTTGACAATACTCATCAGTCTATGTTCTCGTTACCTGGAGCGGTAGGATCGCTAATCAATCCACATGCGGTGCGTGGCGGCTTTATCACATTCTTAGGGCCAGAAAAAAGAGGGAAGACATGGTGGTTACAGGAAGTGACCTTCCGCGGATTGTTGGCCAATTGTAATGTGGCCTTCTTTAATGCGGGTGACATGAGCCCCGAGGAGATGATTATTCGACAACAGACTTATTTGACGGGCCGTTCTCCACATGAGGAATTCTGCGGCCCGCTTATCGTACCTGTCATTGACTGTCTACGGCAGCAAAACGGGTCGTGTAGGTATCCTTGTGGAAAAGGAAAGAAGATGGACGTGCCAATTGATCCTGATACTAAAACGATTGAGCCCATCGAATTGATTCGCGCTTATCAATCAGGAATGGAATGGACGCCGTGTCCCAATTGTAAGACATGCCCGAAGTTCAAAGGCTCCCTTTGGTATAAATGCAGACCGGCCGTCAAGCCCCTTACGTGGAGACAGGCGGCTTTGGCTTCCAAGCGATTTATCAAAGCGATTGGTGGAGATCGCTTGAGGATGGCCTCGTATCCGACCGAGACACTGACATTGGATATGCAAGAATCGGTGCTTGATCGATGGGAACGGAAAGACGGATGGATTGCTGATATTGTCGTGACCGATTATTTGGATATCTGTATTGCAGAAAATACGAGGCAAGACCTCCGTCACCAAGAAAATGAGAAATGGGCTGGAGCCAGACGCATGTCATTGCGTCGTCATTGTCTCTATGTATCGGCATCTCAAGCCACGGCGGCATCGTACGATGCACTCGTTATTAAAATGGGACATACTGGAAATGATAAAAGAAAGAACGCCCATGTGACCGCGATGTTCGGATTAAATCAAACAGAGGAGGAGAAGGAAGCGAAGATTCAAAAAGTGAATGTGGTGTTGGCAAGAAGTCGCTCGTTTTCGGTACGGGCGATGTCGACCGTCCTTCAATGTCTTGAAATGGGCCGTCCCTGCTTGGGCAGCTATTTCTAAACGCAAAACAAAAAGTCGAGTATAATAAACAAAAGAAAGGAATGCAGATATGTACTCAGTGAAAAAGAAATTCAGATTTGAGGCGGCCCACCAATTGGACCATGCCTATTCCAAATGCTGTAGTGAGTCCATACATGGACATAGCTACGTCCTGATCGTAGAGTTGGAGAGAGTGGTGCTCGATTCCTCGTGTATGGTTTTGGACTTTGGCAGGCTCTCCGAGATTGTTCGCGAGGAGATTGTGGATAAACTGGACCACGCCCTCATTATTCCCGCCTCGTTCTCTAAAGGGCGGATTGCCCGAATCCAAGAATACAATCGGAAGGTTGTTGTGTGGCCGACGAACCCGACGGCCGAGTCCATGGCTCAATCCTTTTTCATCACGATCAGCAAGCGACTCAAAGTGA
>JBDKUG010000207.1:0-2906 GCA_039679815.1 Smithella sp. | reverse complement strand
CAACCTGATGCTCGTGACTTCCCTCACCCTGATTTTCGGCGGCGCGGTCGGGAATCTGATTGACAGGCTGCGTTTTGGCGCCGTCGTTGATTTTCTGGATTTCTATGTCCGAGGGGCACACTGGCCGGCATTTAACGTTGCGGATTCCGCTATCACCATTGGAGCTGTCCTGATGATCTGGGAAATGATCCTGAATCGGAATGACAAATCATCTGCCTGATCCTGGGTTTTCCATTTCCGTTGAAAGCAGGATATTATTGTAATCAGAGAACCTATCGTTTTTTCAGTATGGCTTTGTCAGGGCTTTTTCTCTTCGGCACATGCCAGCATATCCTTCAGCGATATATCCGGATGATGATAGCGTTTCTTATTGCGTGTACCTTTCCCATACTGGATCGCCTCTTCGGGACACCATTGAATACAGGCAAAACACTGTTCACAGCGGCGCTGCCAAACGGGCTTTCCTTCGGTCATAATACCAAGTCGCATTCTTTGGCTAACTTTGTTGGCATCGTCGCCGGCTTCCTCAGCGTATCAATAATACGCCTGCAGAGCCTCCTCCTTGCCGCCGCGTTATCCTTTGAATGCAACTTGGTATAAGGATATTCCGGGCAGGACAGATTTTTGCACAAATGCCGCATGAGGAACATTTTTCATCGGCAAAAAAAGCTTTATCCATTGAGGCGACATGGGGCAGGGATTTTTTGTAAATCAGCGAAAAAAATATATTCTGTCACAGGGAGGAAATTGCTTTTGGTGACGGTTGAGCGAAATCAGTTCAGCCTGGCCGATACGACTTGCAAGTTCACTGGCGGTCCAGAGAGAATTCCCTGTTCCCGTATAAACATAAACGGCCGTCTTCATCAGCGCGACTGCTTGAGCGCCCTCGTATAGACCGCTTCAGAAAATCCGTAAACATGACTCCTGTTGATAACGGCAAACGGCACGTCATCGCCGTCGTCGATCTCTTTTCTTGCGGCCACCGCCTTCGGATCAGCATCCATGTTATATTCTGTAAAGGCGAGTTTCTTGGAATTTAAAAATTCCCTCGCTTTGTCACAGTCCGGACAATCGTTTTTTGTGTAGAGAGTGATGGACGGCGCTTTTCCCGCATCAGGCGATTGTTTTTCGTCACTCGCACCGGAATCATTCTGGAACACTTTTACACTTTTGCCTTTCTTCACTACAGGCGGATAATCCGTAATATGCTTCACGCCGGATTCATCTTCCCAGCTATAAAAATCGGCGTACGCCGTCCCTGAAAATATCAGGACCAGCGCCAGTAAAAAAAACAGGTGTTTCTTCATGATAAGCCTCCATCATCAGCGCCGCGGGCGCATGTCCGATATTTTTCCTGATATTTCTAAAATGATTCCTCACCCGTTCGACAATCCATAAATGTTTGTTAATTTTTCTTTTTATTTGTAACTTTAACCGGAATGCTTTTAAAAATCAATCTCCTTTTTACTGCAAAGAGGCATTGCTGATGATCGGAATTTTCCGCTGATTAAAGTCCGTCATCAGAATTTATGCTTGATTTCACCGGCGGCATTCCTGTTTTTTTCCTTTTTTCTTTGGCAAAAAAAAAGAGATTATGTAATAAGGAAATCAAACACGAAACTTTTATTCCCGGGAGTCGGACAATGAGTAAATCCTACATTTTGGCCCTTGATCAGGGCACGACGAGTTCGCGAGCCGTCATCTACAATTCCGAAGGCGAGGCTGTCAAAATTGCGCAGAATGAATTTACACAGATTTATCCCCAGGCCGGCTGGGTCGAGCATGATCCCATGGAAATCTGGGGGTCCCAGCGCGGTGCCGCCAGCGAAGTGCTTGCCACCACGGGCATTGCGCCGGAAGAAATCACAGCAATCGGCATTACCAATCAGCGGGAAACAACCATTGTCTGGGACAAAGCCACCGGCAAACCGGTTTATAACGCCATCGTCTGGCAGTGCCGTCGCACCGCTTCAATCTGTGATGAACTGAAAGCCGCGGGGATGGAAGAATACATCCGTGAAAACACAGGCCTGGTTCTGGACGCATATTTTTCGGGAACAAAACTGAAATGGATTCTTGATCACGTTGAAGGAGCCCGCGCCCGGGCGCAAAAGGGCGAACTGCTTTTCGGCAATGTAGACAGCTGGCTGATCTGGAACCTCACACGGGGAAAGGTCCACGTCACCGACTACTCGAATGCATCGCGCACAATGCTGTACAACATTAAAGATCTGAAATGGGATGAGACGATTCTGAAAAAACTCGACATTCCCGCCTGCATGCTGCCGGAGGTCAAACCCTCATCCACCGTTTACGGCGTCACCGACGCGAGGGTCCTGGGCGCGGAAATCCCAATCGCCGGGGTCGCGGGAGACCAGCAGGCGGCGCTCTTCGGCCAGGCCTGCTACACGCCCGGCATGGTAAAAAACACCTATGGCACGGGATGCTTCATGCTCATGCTGACCGGTGAGACGATTGCCCATTCCAGGAATGGCCTTCTGACCACTATCGCCTGGGGAGTGAACGGGAAAGTGGAATACGCCCTCGAAGGCAGCATCTTCGTGGCCGGCGCCGCGATTCAGTGGCTGCGGGACAGCCTGCGCGTCGTATACGACGCTCGCGACAGCGAATATTTTGCAACGAAAGTCCCTGATTCCCAGGGCGTTTACGTGGTGCCTGCTTTCGTGGGACTGGGCGCTCCATACTGGGATATGTACGCCCGCGGCGCCATTCTCGGACTCACCCGCGGAACCAACCGCAATCATATCATTCGCGCCACGCTGGAATCCATCGCTTATCAGACCCGCGATGTTCTGGAACTGATGCGCGATGAATGCGGCATTGATTTGTGCGAACTGCGCGTTGATGGAGGAGCCTGCGCCAACAATTTCCTTATGCAGTTCCAG
>JBDKUG010000320.1:0-3143 GCA_039679815.1 Smithella sp. | reverse complement strand
CCGCTGCTTCTGATGCTGATCCCGGCCATATTGACCGCGCTGTCGGTTGTGCGGGAAAAAGAACTGGGTTCTATTGTCAATCTCTATGTGACTCCGGTCACGAAGCTGGAATTTCTGCTGGGCAAGCAGCTTCCCTATATCACGCTGGCCATGCTCAATTTCTTCCTGCTGACTGCACTTGCCGTAGTCATGTTTGGCGTGCCGATCAAAGGCAGCTTCCTGACGCTTGCCGCAGCGGCATTGCTGTATGTGATTGCCGCCACCGCCATCGGCCTGGTCATTTCAACATTTATGAAGAGCCAGATCGCGGCTTTGTTCGGTACAGCGATATTGACTATTGTGCCCGCCGTACAATTTTCCGGAATGATCAACCCGGTCTCCTCTCTGGAAGGAGTAGGCGCAATAATTGGCAGATACTATCCAACAGGTCATTTCCTGACCATTGCCCGCGGCACTTTCTCCAAGGCGCTTGGCCTGTCCGATCTTTACACTTCATTTATACCGTTGTTGATTGTCGTACCCGTCCTGGTCGCCCTGGGGACGGTTTTGCTCAAAAAGCAGGAGCACTGAACATGCGCGCCGCCAATATTTTCCATCTCGGTGTTAAAGAATTGCGCAGCCTGCTGCGCGACCCGATGATGATAGTGCTCGTCGTCTTCTCTTTTACATTTTCGGTTTACACCGCAGGAACGGCTATGCCGGAGACGCTGCACAAAGCCCCCATTGCCATCATCGATGAGGATCAATCACCGCTCTCCGCGCGTATTGTCGCCGCTTTCTATCCGCCTCACTTCATGCCCCCGGAGTTGATTGCCCAGTCTGAGGCGGATCTCCGGATGGACGCCGGACTCGATACTTTTGCCCTCAACATTCCCTCGGGTTTTCAGCGTGATGTTCTCGCGGGCCGCAATCCCGTTATGCAGCTCAATGTAGACGCCACCCGGATGGGCCAGGCTTTCAGCGGCAGCGGTTACATCCAGGTCATCGTCGGCGGTGAGGTAAGCACTTTCCTGCAGGGTTATCGATCAAACACAATACCCAGGGTGGATCTGGCCCTGCGGGCGCGTTTCAATCCCGAGTTGAACCAATCGTGGTTCGGCTCCATCATGCAGGTCATCGACAGCGTTACCATGTTGGCGATTATTCTTGCGGGTGCGGCGCTGATCCGCGAACGTGAACATGGGACGGTGGAGCATCTGCTGGCAATGCCGGTCACGCCTTTCGAGATCGTGACGAGCAAGGTCTGGGCCATGGCCCTGGTGGTCCTGGCGGGGACGGCCTTCTCGCTGATCTTTGTCGTGCAGGGATTGCTTTCGGTGCCTATAGAAGGTTCCGTCAGCTTGTTTCTTTTCGGCACTGTTCTACACCTGTTTGCCACCGCGTCACTTGGTATCTTTCTCGGTACGATTGCCCGTTCCATGCCTCAATTCGGATTACTGCTGATGCTGGTTTTGTTGCCGTTACAGATGCTTTCGGGTGCCATGACACCTCGGGAGAGCATGCCGCAGTTCTTACAGGTCCTGATGCAGGCAGCACCGAATACTCATTTCGTCATCATTGCGCAAGCCGTCCTCTACCGTGGTGCAGGACTTTCGGTGGTCTGGCCGCAATTCATCGCCCTTGTAGGGATCGGGGTCACTCTCTTTTCCCTGTCCCTGGCGCGTTTTCGTAAAACTGTTGGAACAATGACCTAGAGCGACATAAACCCTTGTGCGGAATATTAGGCTTCCAGACAGGTATAAAAAAAGAAAGATCGAAAAAACCGGTTTACTTAACTTAAAAAAGGCAGCTGATGAAAAAAAGAACAATAAACCTAATCCCTGGCTTGCGTGACCTCCATGTCATAAGGTGGTCATTGTATCACGTTATCCGATGGCTATTGGTGGTCTTGGTGATTTCGCTACTGATAATCTCTCAGCATCGAACGGCCCTGGCTGTTTCAATCTCGGACAGTTCGAGTCCTATCCCATCCGCGGCAATGAAGCTTGTACAATTCGGTTCTGATCCAAATGCCGGACTCGATATTAAAGCCATAGCTACTCTTGTGGATTATGTTCTCGAGCCTAAATTAAATAAGGAAGCCGGACTCCCAGCAATCCGGAAAGCCCCCGGAGCCTATTATGAATTCAACACAAGGATCAGCCTCTCCGGTTTTTTGCAATATGCCTACAGCAGTCAAATTCCGTCTATTCTCACAAACCCGGCATCTCTCAGATATTCACTGTGGACCGGTCTTCAGGGGGAATCGCAAAAGTTACCCGTCAACTGGAAATTGGTCTTGCCGGATGGCAAGCCTGTTATCATTCGTGGATTTGAGCGCGATGGTATTACCCCGGACCTCACCACCGGCATCTACTATGAATATAATCTGAAAAGAACTCTCATCCTTCTCAATTACAGGGAGCGGCAGGTGCTTATTTCCATTTCCAAACAAATTGCTACATCCGATGTCGGTAAAAAGGGAGTTATCCTGGGGAACGATGATGATTGGAATTACTATTATTCAGGCGAAACCGGCTCGGCCAAAGCAGGCCTGGGCTGGATTAAATCTTACATCTATGACTATTTTTCTGTGGGAGTTTATGTCGAGTCAGGCTCTTCGCCATATGTGCTCAGATCCGGTCATTTTCAATGGATTCGGGCCGGCTCGGCCGGAATTAATTTTGTCGAGACAAAGCATATTATCAAGGGAATGAAACGACATGCCAGAAATTCAAAAACAATCCTCGAATCGCCAAAATTACCGGTGCCAAACCAGATCATCTCGACTTATCAGCGGCTCTCAGCTTTATCCCGAAATGATTTAGTTGAAAAATATACCGTTTTGCAGCAGGCGCGACTGTCACGGGCTCTTCAGAGCGGTCAGTTCGAAGCCAATAAAACAAAAAAACCAGATTCCTATATCCATACCCCTAAAGAACAAATCATTGGAGAATTGATGATGGAATATTTTAAAGTTGCCTTTGGCAAGAAATCCCTGGTAGGAGAAAAAGTTGTCTTGGGCGCTAATTAAACCGTTATTTCCTGACGTGAAAAGCATGGGGACAGCCGCTCATGATATTCCAGGGACCTCTGAACATGAATACGCCGTCGACCATTCCATCCTTTGTTCAACATAGATTCGGTTGAAGCATTAACGTTAT
>JBDKUG010000386.1:0-9337 GCA_039679815.1 Smithella sp. | reverse complement strand
GGGATGATCGATACGGGCATCACTGGTAATGACGGCAGCGAATTGATGCAGGAAGTCACTCCTGTAAGTTCTCAGGGTGGGGGGTTCATGGGCGATAAAAATCGTGTTTTCCTTCGGGCAGACGGCGGTCTCCTTCTTCTTGCCGGGACCTTCCAGAACGAACCAGTAATCACAGCGGTCGATATCAGTGTTGCAGAAAAAACGGCACTCGCCCCAGACACCCTTCCCGCCCGGCGTCTGTCGGGTGATGGGCCACGGTGAAGTAGAGAGTTTCACGGTGATCATCTTTGATATCGCCTTTCCGCCGCGGGTTCGTCATCTTTGTCCTCTGTCCGTTGTAAAATACCCGCCTGCAGCATGGTTTCATAAAGAACATTTGTGACGACCTCGTGACCGGAGGGATTTAAATGGCCGTCCAGCACCAGAAAATGCCTGTCTTCCAGATACTGCGACATGTCCAGAACGATCAGGTTGCGGATAAACGCCGGCTGATCCGGATCAGCGGTTTTTTTCGCGAGCGCCGTGACAAACGCGTTAGTCTGATTGACGCCGTTCATTTCAAAGACGATCAGGGGAACCTGCGTCAGCAGATCTTCATTCTGCTTCAAGACGTGAATGAACAGGTCCAGATCGCTCAGCGGGTGACTGTCCAGGGTGTTTGCCGGTTTGGCTTTCCATCTGTCGAGTTTCTTGTTGATTTTCAGACGCAGATATTTTCCGGGAAAATACGTCTTGGGTTTGCCGTGGATGGCCGCATATTTTTTAAATGTTTCGGCCCGCAGGATTTGCGGGCGATTGCCGTTTAAATAATAGAGCCTGTTTTCGTCGTAGTCGTCGTCGCAATACTGGAGAATCAGGCATTTCAGCGCGGAGCGGTCGACCTTTCTCAGCATCAGCATTTCCCGCACGGTTCCATAAGACGGTATCGCCGTGTTCAGCGTTTTTAATTTTGTCTTTTTTCCCAGAAGCTTGGCAAACGTTTCCTCATGATTAACGCCCCAGCCCACGGTAAACGAATCACCCAGAAAAACTATGTCCGGAGCCGCCAGGGCCTCTTCGTCGTCGCGCACGCCCAGGGAATTGACACGATATTCATTGGTGAATTCCACCTCGGAAAATGTAAACGACCCGGGTTTGAGTGTATAGCCGAGATCAGGCGAATACATTCCGCACCCGTCCTGAAAATGCATGATCTTCCGGTCACCCTGTATATAGAGGTACGTAATGCTGTTTCGAAACCTGCTCGGAAACCGTTTCAGGATGCCGGGGTGATGAACCAGGAAATACATTCCCGCCTCCATCACAGCCAGGATGATCAGAACAATAAATATTATCAGTAAAATGATTGTCATATTTTCAATCCGCGGATGCTCTGGGGATCAGGGGCAGGGGAAGCTCCTGGTGAGCGCTTTCGTTAGTTGCCCCGTAAATTTTCTTATAATCAATTTGATACCCGTTTTGCCACCTGGCCAGCAGTTCGTCCGGGTGGATGTTTCCGGCGAGGTTGTTGATCTCCTGCTGGACCCGGTTGCAGGGGATATTCACAATTCTTGACTTTTTGTATCCAACGCCATAGCGCCTGTCAAACAGAGGCTTGAAGATCTGCAGTTGGTCCTCAAGTGAATTTGGAGCGCCAAACGATATCAGAGAAGCCATTGCCGCTATTTCCCGCCTGGCAAAAAAGTGGCCGTCAACCGACAGGGGATAGTTCCAGTCAAGTTTTCCATCGGCCCATTCCCAGACCATTTTATCGGTCTGGCCTCCCGGGTTGTCAAGAAAATGCGGCCGGGGCTGCGGGGTCTGCAGAACATAGCAGCGGGTGAGGTTCTGGCCCATGCGAAGACTTGGCACATATTCATCCGGATGAAACGCGGTAATGTCGTGAAGTGAAACCGGTTCCGTGAACAGGATATCATCCACCAGGAAAAACAGCACGTCGCAGGTCATCGAGAAGAGGATTTCCATCAGGTCATGTTTGAAGGAATAGTCATTTTCCTGCTGAATGAATCGGATATTTTGCTTTGAGAAAATCGTGGTTACGTCTTCGTATGCCTGTCGGTGCGCCGGGGAAGATGCATAATATAGCACATGGACGGGTATGGCCGGTAAGACTTTTTCCTGCATGGTTTTAAGCAGACCATGGAGCTGCAGGGCCCTGTCTTTGGAAAAAACAATACATTCAACACTGAAGGGACTTTCCAGTTTTCCCCAGCGGGCTTTGCATTCCAGAAAGGCCTGGAAAGCTTTCTGCTGCCGTTTTTTTTTGGATGGCGGCAGTCCAAACACTGCGGAAAGGTTTGATCCGATCCGGTGCCGCAGCCTTCCCAGAAACTGCGGACCCGCGGCGAAGAAATCCCTTTCTCCTTTGCACAGCCTCCCTTCCAGTTCGTATTCGGGAAAAAGCAGGGGGCTGGGCATCTCGCCCACGCCTGTCATGGCAGACTGATACACATTGAATCTCATCCGGTAAGATTGTTTACGCCTTTCCAGGGCGGACTTTTTTTCAGTGTGTTTGGACGAGAGTTCCCTGTATACCACAAGCGGGTCTGGCATCAGCCACATCTCTCCCAGCGGGCCGATTCTGAGCCAGAGGTCATGGTCTTCGCCATCCGGACCTTTATACAGGGCTTCATTCTGAAGTCCCGAGTATTTTAAAGCGGATCGCCTGATCACGGCCGAAGAGTTAATAAAGTAATCGTCCTGAACTAGTTTTTTATAGGGGACCCGCCCGAAAGGCGCCTTTTTGAAGTACAGGGGAAGGCTGTCGCGGCGGTGATCCTGATTTTCCTTCATGATGAAGGCATTGCTTCCCAGAAGGACGCAGCAGGGATGATCTTTTAGAAATGATACCTGCCGTTCCAGTTTTTCCGGCAGCCATATGTCGTCATCGTCAAGAAACGCGATACAGGGCGCGCGCCCCGCCCGTAGTGCCCTGTTGCGCGGCGTTGCCGGTGTTCCCGAATGATCGCCGGGCAGATAGTGAAAACGTCTGTCGCGTAAAAAAGGCTCAACAGCGGTGAAAGTCTTTTCACTCGCGCCGTCCTCGGCAATCCAGCACTCCCACCGTTCGTAGGTCTGATTCTGAACGCTTTGAAGGGTCTCGGCCAGTATTTCGTATCGATGATATGTCGGCACGACAATATCAATGATTATAGTTGGCATGTTCATAAGGTTGCAATTACTATCGTTATAATGCACGTTTCGCAAGAGGCTTTAGCACATAAAAATGAAAAAATCATGTTTTAAAAAAGAAACCGATGTGTTATCAAGGCCAACACCAATGAGCTTCATCGGGATCGAGCAAAAGGACAAACCCCATGACTTTTATAGATAAAATCAAAGCCTTCCTGTACGTGGACGACGCGATGGCCGGCGGCAGGAATCATCATATCGACGCTCTCAAGGGCATGGGGATTATCATGGTTATTTTTTGCCACGCTGTTTCGTTCAATGACCCGGCCCATTTCAACGTTTATCTGCCCTTTCGTGTTCTCGATTCTTTTGTCATGCACCTGTTCTTCTTTCTGAGCGGCCTTGTCCTGTTTTCGCAAGTCAGGAAATATTCTCTGCCGGCTTATCTCAAAAAAAACGCCATCCGCCTCCTGGTGCCTCTTGTTGTCTGGGCGAGCATCGGCTACGTGCTCAATCAAACCTATTATAATGTCGATTTCCCCCGGTTCATGCTGAATCTTGCGATGACGCCGAACCCATGGTTTCTATGGGTTCTTTTTTTAAACAGTATGATTCTATTTTCAGTGCTCAAACTGGTTGAGGTCCGCGAATGGACCCGCTGGGAGAATTATTTTGTAATCGCGTCAATTTTGCTGGTCAGGGCGGCCCTTTCCACAAATCTGTTCCTTTTGTCCGAAGTCAGGCTCTATTACCCGTATTACGCGGCAGGGTTTTTTGCCTTCAAGTATTATGATGAACTGAAAGCCCGTCGAAATATTCTTTATGCTGTCGCCGTCGTTGTCTATCCGATTCTCGCTGTTTGTTACGTAGGTTACGCGTTCCCGATCTTTTACCCTTATCTCCTGCAGGTTTTAAATGATAAAATTTCACGATTGATTGTTTCTGTCTATAAGTATGCCGTGGCCTTTGCGGGAATCGCTTTCTGGTCCTTTATCCTGGAGAGATTGCGGCAGACAAAGTTTTATCTTTTTCTTTGCTGGACGGGAACCATGTCCCTGGAAATTTTCGTTTGCCATGATCATTTCATCGCCAGGCTCGGCAACAGCGGATTGCTGTATGTTGCCAGTACATTGATTGCACTTGCCGGAAGCCTTGCGCTGACTTTGCTTGTCATCAAGCGTTTTAGAATTACCCGGCTGCTTCTTGCGGGTCAGAATCGATAAAGAAGGAGTATTATGAGCATAAAATCATATCTCTATCAAAGCCGTCCCGAGATAGCCGTGGCCAGCGAATATTACGGTGCGTACCGGAATTTTCGCAAAGCGGGTTTCAAGAAGACCCCTCATGGATTTAAGATGGCCGGTCTTGAGTCCATGCAGGACGGTTCTTACGAAAACGATGAAACAAAGAAAATCATTGCCCTGATCAAAAATGCGGATGTCTTTATCGATGTCGGTGCGAACATGGGGTATTACACCTGCATTGCACGTTCGATGGGCCTTAAAGTTCTTGCCGTTGAACCGTTATGGCACAATCTTCAATTCCTCTATGGAAACCTTGAGGTGAATGACTGGACTGACGTGGAGATTTTTCCCCTGGGGCTGTCGAACAAACCGGGTCTGGCCATTCTTTACGGTGTGGGCACGGCCGCGTCCTTCATCAAGGATTGGGCCGGCATATCCACAAAAAAACGCATGGTTCCGTTGAGTACACTGGACATTATCGCGGCAAACCGTTTTTCCGATTTGAGGGTTGTAATTAAAATTGATGTAGAAGGCGTGGAATACAGCGTCCTGCAGGGTGCGGAGACGATGCTGTCGTGCCTGCCCGCGCCGGTGTGGATGATTGAAACAGGTCTTACCGGAAATTTCCCCAATGGTGTCAATGAGGATTTTATCAAAGTCTTTGAACTGTTTTGGTCAAAAGGATACTCAGCATATGTCATGATGCCGGGTCGGGAAGATCTGATTGAGGAGGTTCAGGTACGCAACTGGGTCAAAAACTCCGACACGGAAAGCAAGGTCAATTTTCTCTTTCGGAAAAACGGTTAATACCCCGTGAAGGCTGCTTTTGCGGCCGTTCTTTCAATTGTTTTTCAACAGGACAGTGCCTACTGTATTTTCTTCGAGTGCAATGTTATGCAGATTTAATATCCGGTCAACTCCCGGTCCTTCACGCATGTCGCAGCCGACATATTCTTTGCCTGTCAATCTTTTTAAGAATTTTTCTCAAATGATTTGCTTATTGCGCATCTTTATGATTTTCATATATAAAGATGTCTTAATTAAGTTGGTTGTATCGATAAACCACAATATAATTCATTAGGAACATGATGATACCGGATATTTCCTATCTTATTTTGAATTATAATCCCGAAGGCGAACCCCGCGCCGCTGAAATTCTGGAAACAACGATTGACGCTTTTTACGAAAGAAAAAGCAAAAATCTTTCCAGTGAAGTCTTTTTGCTGGATCAGGGATCTGTGCCGAGCCACCGTGCCTGGCTTTTGGAAAAACAGTCCCGTCATCCGTTTTCGCTGATTCTGCTGGATCACAACATTGGCATCAGCGGGGCAATCAACAGGATTGCCAGGACATGCAAGTCGCCCGTCCTCGGTTTGATCACATCGGACGTCATCATCACATCGGGAATGGACGAAGACCTGTTCGGCAAAGTGCAGATTGAGGAGATTTTTCAGGCTACCCCCTTTACGGACAAAAGCGACCTGGACTATCAATGCTGGCTTCCGGCCCAACCGTTTGGTGCAGACCATGTCCGGCTGGAAGGCCTTCAGAAACAAAAATCATCCCTGCTGGACAGCCTTTTGGCCAGGCCCCAGAAGTCCTATCTGAGAGTGGTTGCTTCCGAGCTCAATGTGATGTTCTGGCGGCGGGAAATTTTCGAAAAAGTCGGATATTTCGATGAAAGATGGAAAGCCTGCTACGAAAACAACGATTTCTCGCTGCGCTGTTTTATGGCAGGGGGGTGTACGGCCGTCAGCATGGATTCTTTTGTGTGGCATTATCATAAGGTGACGGAAAAAAGTAAGGCGCGCGAAAAAAGTTTTGAAGGTTATAATGACGGCTGCTGGTCAAACCAGGTCCGTCAACTCTGGGATGAGAAATGGCCCCGGCTGGATTCCTATATAAAAATTTATGATCCGTTAAAAAATAAAACCATAGCGGATTATCCCAAATTACTGAAACAGTTTGCTCATAATATCCATTTGTCGTATGAACAGAATATGGCGTATTCCTAGGAGAAGATGAATTCATGGGTTTGATGGAAAAAATAAGCGGCAAGTTGCTTAAAAAATATCTGGGTGATATACGGAACCGTGCGATGGTCAGGAAGACGGACATCAGTGATCACCTGCCGATGCTTTTTACGGAAAGCCTCAACATCGAATCGAAGCTGATTGTTGAGCTGGGCGTTGGAGATGGTGAATCAACGTTTGTCCTGGAGCGGGTTGCAAACTTGTGGGGCGCAAAACTGGTTAGCGTGGATATAGATGACCGGGAAGAGGTTTCTTCGTTTAAAGACAGGATCTTTGTCCAATCAGATGACATATCTTTTGCAGCGGAATTTCCCGATTGGTGCCGCAGGCGGGGATTCGAACCCGTGATAGATATCTTGTTTATTGATACCAGCCATCTTTATGATCACACCGTGGCGGAAATCAGCGCCTGGTTCCCTTACCTGGCTTCGCGCTGCAAGGTGTTTTTTCATGACACAAACATGAACGAGGTATTTGTCCGCAAGGACGGCAGCACCGGCAAGGGGTGGGACAATCAACGCGGTGTGATCCGTGCCATTGAAGAGTATCTGGAGACCACATTTGACGAAAAAAAGGATTTTGCCCTTGCGCATCGGGGCTGGTTCATCCGGCATTTTACTATTTGCAATGGTTTCATGATCCTGGAACGAGATTTCGCATAGCTTCAGCAGAATCAGGTTTTTACGCCCGAAGGTACGGTGTGGTCTTTTCGCGCCAGATTCCACAGAATACTGATCATTGCCAGAACAATATAAAGAATGATGCCCTGTGCCCCGTATAGTGCGTCGGCAAAAAAGTATATAATCATTATGGACGCAAGGCAGGCAAACAGGCATATTGACCATGAGCGGAAGAACTCCTCTTTGCGCCGCCGGAAGATATCCCACAGCATCCACACAGCGGTCAATACAATCAAACAAAACAGCGCCAGACCCACCAGACCGGTGCGTATAGCCACGTCAAGAAACGTGTTGTGTGTCGATTTGACGATATCTTTTTTTTGCTGGTACTTTTCCGGAAGACCCGCATCGTATTTTTCCAGATCCACCAGATGACTGTTGCGGTAAATTTCCCCTCCATAGCCCACGCCCGCGATGGGATGGTCCTTAATGACTTCAACGGACAAACGAAACATTTTGGAGCGGGGATCCTGGGTAAAACCCATAGTGTTGATTCTGTCGATGAAGCCGGGGGTAAAGGCAATCATGGCACCCGCAACGGCAATCAGAATGATGTTTTTTTTCCGATGCAGGCACATGATCAGCAAAGCGACGCAAAGACTGATGGTGGCACCGCGCGACTTGTTGAGCATCGTGACCATGGTCAGAACCAGAAAACAGAAGAAATAGACGGATTGGCGCAGCATGGACCCAGGTTGATAAACACCGCGCAGGCTGAGCGTACCCGCAAAGATGGTGGTAAAGCACATAAATCCGGTGTACATTTTTACAAATGTCTCACCGAATCTGGTACTGAAAGGATTTCCTTCAATACCGTAGAAGATGATCAGGCCGCCGATGGAAAAGACCATCGCGGAGGCTATGACAAGGTCGGAAAGAAACTCCAGCCGCTTGCTGGAATTATAAAAATTGATCAGCAAATAGAAAATAATCAGGTATTCCAGCAGGTATCCGCGAAGATCATGGAGCGTGTTGGAAAAATCGAGCGTGATAAAAAGACCCAGTACCGCCCAGGCAAAGAACAAAAGCAGGCCTATCGTAAGGGGCGAGCGCAGGGTGAAGGGTGTTTTCCGGAAAAGAAGAAGAGTGACCAGTGCCGCGCAGGAAAGATAGTAACACACCTCATTGACGCTGTTCAGGGGCAGAGGATTAACAAAAACATAAAGTGCCATTAATACGGGAATCAGGACATTTAAAGCAAAAAATAATTTATCTTTTCCCTGCGCGTCTTCCGGCAGATGAAGATCAAAATAATCCTTCAGTTTTTCAAACATAAAGCATCTTTCCTTCATAATGGGATTCCTCTTTTTTAGCAGTTATGTTTCTGAAGATCAAGGAGGAAAAGGCGATTTCATCTTGACACCGTAATCCTTTTGTGTTAAATGCTATCTACGTGATAAAAATTACTTTTCCCCTGTTATACGATAAAACACAACGCGGACGATGTTCGCGACAAAATATTTCATAAAGGATAAATTGACGTGAAGATCGTGGCCGTTATCCCCGCCCGCTGGGCCTCAAACCGCTACCCCGGTAAACCCCTGGCCGATATTGGCGGCAAGCCCATGATCCAGCTTGTATATGAGCAAACCCTCATGTGCAAGAGCCTTTCCAGTGTTTTGATTGCCACCGATGACGAGCGTATCATGCAGGCGGCCCAATCCTTTGGCGCGCACGCGGTGATGACCAGCACTGAATACGCCTCCGGCACCGACCGGGTGGCCCATGCTGTACGCGAAGTCGAAGCAGATGCCGTCATCAATATTCAGGGAGACCAGGTGTTGTTTGACACATCGGCCATTACGGATATGGTGAACGAACTGAAGCAGGGCTGTCCCATGGTAACTGTCGCAATCAAGGCTTCCGAGGAAGACGCAGTCGATCCCAACACTGTCAAGGTGGTGCTGGACAGGCGGGGTTATGCACTTTATTTTTCCAGCGCCGCCATTCCTTACCGTCGCAAACCCGGTCATGCCGTCATGCTCAAGCATGTGGGGATTTATGGATTCAGCCGGAAAACACTTGACCGTTTTAACCGGTTGCCGCAATCCCCGCTGGAATTGAGTGAATCCCTCGAGCAGCTCCGCGCGCTGGAAAACGGTATTCCCATAAAAGTGGTCATTGCCGAGGGTGCCTTTCATGAAGTCAATACCCCGCAGGATCGCGCACGTATCATTGAACTATGCCGCACATAATTCTTTTCGTTTACCGAGTTGTAACATTTCTTCTGGTCTGGCCGCTTTGCCTC
>JBDKUG010000358.1:0-3945 GCA_039679815.1 Smithella sp. | reverse complement strand
CTGCAAGTCCAAATTATTTCTTGCTGTAATCGTAAAACCCTTTGCCTGTTTTGCGTCCAAAATGTCCTGCACGGACCAGTTTTCTTAAAATGGGCGCGGGGCGGTATTTATCTCCGAGTTCCCTATGCAGTCCTTCGATGACGCGCAGCAATGTTTCGTTTCCCACAAGATCAGCCAGAGCCAAGGGACCGATCGGATGGTTGCAACCCAGCACCATGCCTTTATCAATGTCTTCAGCTGTTGCCAGTCCTTCATCCAGGACAAAGAAGGCTTCGTTGAGCATGGTACAGAGAATTCTGTTCACGACAAATGCCGGGGCCTCTTTGACAACAATAACATCCTTGCCGATCTTTGTTCCCCACTCGCGGGCAGTTTGCAGAGTTTCATCGGATGTTTGATGCCCGCGGATAATTTCCAGAAGTTTCATGACCGGTACGGGATTGAAAAAATGCGTGCCGATAAAGCGGTCAGGTCTTTTCGTAATGGCCGCCATTTCGGTAATGCTCAGCCCCGATGTATTGGTAAAAAACAGGCAATGCCCGGGAACAATTTCCTCCAGTTCCGCGTATACTTTTTTCTTGACGTCCATCACTTCGATCACAACTTCGACAACGATATCCGCGTCCGCGGCGGCTTCCTTCAAATCCAGGGTGGGCTTGATGCGGGCCATAACGGTATCCATGTGCGCCTGTGTCATCTTGCCTTTTTCCACATCCCGGACAAGGTTCTTCTGAATCGTTTTCATGCCGCCATCGACGAATCGTTGTTCAATGTCACGCAAAGCGACGTCATAACCCGCCTGCGCACAAACCTGGGCGATACCGTTTCCCATTAATCCGGCACCTAAAACACAAACCTTTTTGATTTCCATAACAAAGTCTCCTTAAATTGATAGTGACTGTACGATATGATTAGCTAAACCAGCTTACCGTGTTTAAATAAGCGGAGAAAAAAATAACAGCATCGGACGGGCGAAGTCAAGAAAAAACAGGTATCTAAACAACTGGATGATGCTTTATTCCATTCCTGTCAGGATGATTAGCTCCCAAGCTGAAAGATCTCTCGATAAATCGGTATCTTGAAATGCCCATTCTAAATATTTTTTGCATTGCTGACCCGCAGTCCAAAAAAGGCAGGATCATATTTTTTATTGACAGATGCAATTCTTGAGCGTAAGTATCAGGTAAGTTTTTTACATCGATCGTTGTATGAAATATTTCTGATGTATGATAGGGGATACGCATTAAGACGGATAATCAATTTATATCAGAATGACATTAATAAACGTAAAAACAAAACATCGTTTCAATATAATCATTACCAGTAAAAGGAGGAGCGGACAATGAAGAAGTGGAAATGGTTTCTATGTTCAATGTTTGTGTTTTCGTTCATCGCGTGGGCCGCAGTTGCATCGGCGGAAGAGATTGTGATCGGTTACACCGGTCCTCTAAGCGGACCGGGGGCAGAGTATGGACAGGATTGTGCCAACGGCGTAGACATGGCCGTTAAAGAACTAAATGCCGCGGGAGGCGTTACAATTCAAGGCAAAAAGTACACCTATAACCTGGTAAAGCTGGATGATCGAAGTGATCCTACCCTGGCCAAAAATAACGCGTTGCGTTTAGTCAACCAGAATAAGGCCATAGCGGTTTTCAATCCCATGATCACTACAACGGCATCCATTATGGGGATTCCCCAACACAACTTCCTCATCATGGCCTACACAAGCATTCATACCATTATGGATAAGGGTCATCCGATGATTGTTACGGCCGTTCCAAATTTTGTGACTTACGCGCAGCTGATGGCTGACCAGGCCTGGGCAAAAGGCTACCGCAACTGTGCGATGGTCGTTACGATGGGCGGTTATGGTGATGCCTGGCGAAAAATATTCAGTCTGCACTGGGCCGGCAAGGGTGGTCGTGTCGTTGGCGACTTCCCGGCAAACTATTACACAGAAACCGATTTTTCAACTCAACTGGCTGCTGCTTTGGCTAAAAAGCCTGATTTCCTCCTGATTGGCGGTCCGTCGGCTCCCACCGTTCTTGTGATTGAACAGGCCAGAGCCATGGGCTTCAAGGGTGGATTCGTTGTGATTGACCAGGCCAAACCGGATTATATCGCAAAAGTCATCAAAAACATGAACATGCTCGAAGGCATGATCAGCACAGGGGCCCTTAAAGATCTGCCCTTGCCTGCCGTACCGGCCTTTGCCGCCAAATATAAAGCAGCCTACAAAAGAGATATGAATGCCGAATGCGTCCTGAACTATAATATGATGAAGGTGCTGGCCCGCTCTATCAACATCTCTCAATCTCTGGATGCCAAGGTGGTCCGGTACAATATGCCCAAGGCCCTGCCGACGCTCGGCGATACGGTGCCCAATGAGTTATTCGCCATGAACGATAACGGGTTTATGTACTGCGGTCTCATCATGCAGCAGGTCAAAAACGGTAAATTCACAAAAGTGGATTACATCCTGGCATTCCCGAAAACACAAGCCGAATTTATGCGATACAAGAAGATGAGCAAATCCGCTGAACCGGAAATGATCCGCTGGGTACCCATTAATTGATCAAGCCATAATTCGATCAAGCAAATTTTATTACAGATATCGTAAACAATACCCCCGGAGTCAGAACGGGGGTATTGTTTACGAGGATTCAATGTAAAGAACGACATATGTGCATTGTTTGACGCTTATCCGAAAGAATAAATATTAGCAAGACAAGGAGAAGTTAAGAATGACGAGAGAAGTCTTTATAGCAAGCGGAGCCAGAACAGCGATCGGTGATTATATGGGATCGCTTGCGAACATGACTCCTGTGCAATTAGGCGTGACGGTATTAAATGCCGCCATTGCCAAAACCGGTATCGACAAAAATCTGGTTCAGGAAGTGGTCGCGGGCCAGTGTAACCAAGCAGGCGCACCGGGAAACAGCGCCCGTCATATTGCTCTGGGAGCCGAATTGCCTGTGGAATCCTTCGCCTTTACGGTTCACCAGCAGTGCCCGTCTTCCATGCGCGCCTCCGAATTACTGGCACAGGAAATCATGCTGGGCAAAATTGACATCGGAGCGGCAGTCGGCATTGAAAGCATGAGCAACGCTCCCTATCTGCTTTTCGGCGCCCGCAAAGGCTACCGGTTGAGCGACGGCGAAAAGATTCAGGACAGCCTGATGATCGGCGGCCTGGTGGACGCACTGCTGGGTTATCACATGGGCGTCACAGCGGACAACATTGCCGACCTGTATAAAATTTCCCGTCAGGAACAGGATGAATGGGCGCTCATGAGTCATCAGCGTGCCTGCGCCGCCATTGAAAAAGGCTGGTTTAAGGATGAAATCGTTCCGGTGGAGATTAAAACCAAAAAAGGCCCGGTCCTGTTCGAAAGGGATGAACATCCCAGGGCCGATACCAGCCTGGAATCTCTGGGCAAGCTCAAACCCGCATTCAAAAAAGACGGCACCGTTACCGCCGGCAACGCTTCGGGTCTTAACGACGCCGGGTCCTGCATGATAATGATGGAAGCCCAAAAGGCAAAAGAGCTGGGAGTAATCCCCATTGCGCGCGTAGTCGCATCGGCTCCGGGTTCCGTAGAACCCCGCATCATGGGTATGGGCGTTGTCCCAGCCGTAAAAAATGCTTTGAAATTTGCCAAAATGAAACTGGAGGACATCGATTATTTTGAATTCAACGAAGCTTTTGCAGCGCAGGTGATCGGCTGCAACCGCGAATTGAAGATTCCTCTGGATAAAATCAACGCGGTGGGCTCCGGCATCAGCATGGGTCACCCGGTCGGCGCGACCGGCGCGCGACTGATTATCACGATGATGGCTGAACTCAAGCGCCGAGGCAAAAAATTCGGTTGCGCGGCCCTTTGCGCCAGCGGTGGTCCCGGTCACGCGTTTATCGTGGAAATGCTGTAAAAAATATGATTATCGG
>JBDKUG010000228.1:0-7477 GCA_039679815.1 Smithella sp. | reverse complement strand
TTTGTTGAGCCGGCTGCCGGGCCTGGTTAAGCAGGATCCTGTCAATCCAGTTTCGCTTTTCTTCAACAAAGCGGTTGATTTCCGCAACCGGCGTAAAATACGGCGCGTAAACCGTGATATCGGAGTTGCCGCCAATTTGCAGAGAAATGGTTTTCTTTCTTTTTTTGCTGCGTTTGAGTGAATATTTGATGTTCATAATCCGTAGTCGTCATTTATCACATCATAGCCGTGAAAGCGAGACCGGAAAAGGTTTAAAAGAAGCATCGGACGGCGTGCAACGGCGTTCCTTTTTATTTAAAGGATTATATGATATGTCATTCGAAATATTTTACGGATGGTCATTTATGGAAACAAAGAATATCTGTCCATGGGGTTAATATCAGGTTCTATCAGATGAACCGGATCATAAAGTAAAAGGATTGTCGTTGCACCGGGCGGCTCTCTGAGCCTGCAGCGTCACATCAGGCGTTCGGAACACTGGTATGCCGTAGCCGGCGAAGCGGTCGCTACTATCGACGGCAAGGTTTTTCCTCTTTCGTGCGGGCAGGCGATAGACATCCCACTGGGAGCGACGCATCGCCTGGAAAACAGCTCCGGAAGCGATCTCGTCATCATTCGCGTTGAACACCAGGTTCATTAATGCCTTCTCCAGATGGACAAGAGAGCCTTTGATATTAAGTAAACTGTCATCTTTGTTCATTTGATCCGCCTGTGAACACAATGCATGGATGAATCCATCAGGAACAATACGGCCTGCAACCATCCGGACTCAAGTTTGTATTTTAATAGCAAATAATCATTGATAATTCAATGAGTTAATTTCCATCTCTCTTGATAATCATTGAAACCGGATATCAAACTCACTGCCTCTCACATCCAGAAACACATCCGCAGACCCTTTTTCTTCTCCCAGGCGCGAGAGGATTTCTCCGGCAAGATGCGGGAAAAGGGTTCCTCGCATGATATGATCTATGTTTCTGGCACCGGTCTCCACTTCCCTGCAGCGTCCGGCAATCTGTTTTACAACCTCCGGCGTATAGCAAAGCTTCATCTTGCGGGTTTCAGACAGCCGCACTTCCAGTTGCCCT
Source organism: Smithella sp. (assembly GCA_039679815.1). Lineage (GTDB taxonomy): Bacteria > Desulfobacterota > Syntrophia > Syntrophales > Smithellaceae > UBA8904. The sequence goes on along the minus strand of JBDKUG010000228.1, from coordinate 6,389 downwards.
AGTTTGAGTCTGACAATCTCTTCCATATAAGCCGGGTCAAGCGTCACATAGGGCACGATCGTCATCCGGGCCAGAAGCGCGGGTTTGAAATGTTTGGAGAGAATCGGCCGTATGGCTTCGGTCACTTTATCCATAGCCGGTTTTCCCGTACCATTCCACATTCCGGTAATGACATCCGATGCCAGGTTGCTGGTTAAGAACATGATCGTGTTTTTAAAATCGATGTCGCGTCCTTCTCCGTCAGAAAGCGTGCCTTTGTCGAACACCTGATAAAAAAGATTAATGACATCATTATGCGCTTTTTCCACTTCATCGATCAGCACAACGGAATAGGGCCGCTGACGCACGGCTTCGGTCAACATGCCGCCTTCCCCATAGCCGACATAACCGGGAGGAGAACCGATCAGACGGCTGATGGTGTGGCCTTCCTGAAATTCACTCATGTTGACGGTTGTGAGAAAACGTTCGCCGCCGAAAAGAAGATCGGCCAGGGCCAGTCCGGTTTCGGTTTTGCCAACGCCGCTGGGACCGACCAGCAGAAAAATACCGATGGGCTGGCGTGGATCGGAAAGACCGGCCCGGGATGCCTTGATGGTCCTGCAGATGATGCGCAGTGCTTCATCCTGTCCTTTGATGCGTTCCTTCAGGCGATCTTCCAGGTTAAGAATATTCCGGGTCTGATCACGCAGCACCCTGCCCAGCGGAATACCCGTCCAGTCGGAAACCACTTTGGCAACCACGTCGGGATCGACATCCACCCGCATGAGAGGCGACTCTCCCTGAATGTCGGTAAGTTCGTTCATCGCCGCCGCCAGTGATCTCTGCAGACTCTTTCTGGCTTGCTCTTCCACACCTCCGCTTGCCGCCGTGCTCAATTTTTTTCGCGCATCCAGCAGTTTCCGGACAGCTCTCGATTCCATCCGCCAGCGTTCCTGTAGCTTTTCCAGCCTGCCCGACAGCGATGTCAATGATTGTTCAATCTGTGCCGGCCTGTATTCATCAATCGCCAGACCATGCATCCGGTCGCGCTCCAGTGCATTTTTCTCGCGCTTAAGCGCTTGCATCGATCGTTCGAGGTCTTCAATCACATCCGGTTTTGCCGTAAGCAGAATCTTAACGCGCGCCGCGCTGGTGTCCAACAGATCGACAGCCTTGTCCGGCAGCTGCCGTCCCGAAATGTAGCGTCCGGCAAGCTCCGCCGCCGCAAGAATGGCATCGTCCCGGACGGTCACACCATGCGCCGTTTCGTATTTGTCCTTGAGGCCGCGCAGAATCAGAACCGTTGTCTCCACATCCGGTTCGTCAAGCTTGACCGGCTGGAAACGCCGGGCCAGCGCAGCGTCTTTTTCAAAATATTTTTTGTATTCCGCCCAGGTGGTGGCGGCAATGGTGCGCAGCTCCCCGCGCGCCAGCACCGGCTTCAGCAGATTGGCGGCGTCGCCGCCCCCGGCCTGATTGCCCGCGCCGATGAGTGTATGCGCTTCGTCGATAAAAAGAATCATCGGCGCCGGTGAGGATTTGATTTCGTTCATGACGGATTTCAGACGGTTTTCAAACTCGCCTTTTACGCCCGCTCCGGCCTGAAGAAGCCCCATGTCCAGACCCAAAAGCGTTACGTCTTTTAAAAGATGCGGCACATCGCCCTCCACGATGCGCAGGGCCAGACCTTCAACAACGGCAGTCTTGCCAACACCCGCTTCACCGACAATGATCGGGTTGTTTTTGCGCCGCCTGGCCAGAATGTCGATCATCTGCAGAATTTCACGGTCACGGCCAAAGACCGGATCAATTCCGCCCGTTCTGGCACTGGCAGTGAAGTCATTGCAGAAGCGGTCGATGGCGGTTGTTCCCGCAGGCGGCGGCATTTCCTGTCCGGACACTTCCCCTTGCGAAGCCTGCTCAATGGAAGACCGGCAGACCGTCGCGTATTGCGCGTGCAGGGCGTCCCGGCTGACCGTTTTGAGCATATTGACATATTGCCCTTCCGCAAGGCGGTATAGTTTATTAATCAGTGCTGACAGCATTGCACCGGAGCGGATCAGGTTTTCCCCGAAATTGATGGAGGAGACAAGCCAGGCATCCTGCAGCCATTCTATCAAAAGAGGCGAAAAAACCGGCCTTCCGGAGTTGCCGGTGCGCAGAGTATCGATATCCCGGTTGATGGTCCATTTCAGGGCGTTGACATCCACATCCACCTGCTTGAGCAGAAGTGTCATATCCGATTGAGGTTCTTCCAGCAGCCTGCTCAAATAATGCTCGACGGTGACTTCATAGTGAGTGCGGGAAACACACAGACCGGCCGCTTCTTCCAGGGCACCGGTGCAGAAAGCGTTCATTCTGTCCAGTAAAGATTTAACGTCGATGTTCATCATAATTCATTCCACCCTTTCCGTAATCACATCCCTCTTACTTTCCGGCGATTACTCCAAGGGAAAAACCGCGCGGACTTCGCCGATTTTTTCACACGAAAAAATCCAGGTATCCATTCCCAGGCGGCGGGCCGTTTCCGCACCCAGACGGACGCAGGATGCTTCACCTTCGCGTAAAATCAGTTCCATGTCGTATTCCAGCGGTTCCAAAAGATAAAACCGCGTTAATGCAGAGAGGCGTTTATTTTCTTCACTTCCCGGCAGCAGCGTCTGAAACAGCGGATAATTCACAGGGCCAATACGCAGGCGGAACTTGCTGTTGTGGTCACTGATTTGCCCGCCGATGACGCTGTCTATGCCCAGATTGCTTCCTGTTCTTCCCAGCAGCAAACGCTGCGACAGTGGAATTTTCACACGGCGCGCAGCACACTGCATGACCTTCACCGGTGCATAGCTGAAAGCATCGCTAAGCATCGTTTCCAGCCCCCAGGCGCTGCGGGGATGCTGGCTTAATATCCCGCTGTAACGGATCATAGAATAAGCGTAAGGCATGTCGCGGCGATGCCTGACCTCACCCAGCCCGATCAGGCAATACAGCTTGTTGAGGATTTCCGGATTGTTTTCTTCACAGACCTGGAAAAACAGGCGGTATTTCATCGAGCAGCGGAAAAAGAGCATGAATAGTCTGTGATTGAAGATATCCAGAAAATCCCGGGCGGCGGATTCTTCGTCCGATTCCTGCTGGATCAGATCTTCCGTGTAGAATGTCGGCAAGGGCGAGGCCGGCCCGTAAAGTCCGAGGAAAGTGGCGTTGACCAAAAAACCCGGCGTTTCTCCCTCTGCCCTTTCAATGGATGCGACATCCGAAGCGGGAAAGCTCAGATTGTTTTGCGACCGGATCCGCAGGCTCTGCGCCTGCCGGACAAATGTCTGTGTATCTTCGACGTTTTCCGGACTATGGCCCAGAAGGCGCATCAGCCTCATCACCTGAATAAAAGAAAAACGCCGGCCCTTTTCCAGGATCTCGGTTGCTATATCAAAGGTTGACAGCCCTGTCTGGCCGGCCATGAATATCGTTCTCCTCTCAGCACTTCATCAATTGTCAGTCTGGTGAAGGAATTAATGGAGGCGTATCCCCCCAAAAACTGATCCAGCACGCAACCGAAAACGAACATGTCTCCCGTCGAGGCAAAATGATCCTCGCGCAGATTCAGGGTAATATCGCGCCCACGCAGGGGCATTCCGCGAAAAATCCGGTCGGCCGCTTTGTCTTCCAGGTGTTCTATGCCGCTAATTCGTTTCTTGTTGGCAAGTATGACCGGCTGATTTTGAGATTCCGAAAAAATATAGAGGTCAAGCAACGCCCGAAAGTTATCGGTACTGGCAAGCGACAGGTAGTTCAGCGACAAGTGTGAGATCAGCCTCCACAGAAAGTTGGATCCCACAGGCTGCACAGCGGCCGGGGTGACCGGCTTGATATTGCTGAACGTGACAAATTCGGGGCCGGTTCCGACAGGAATGCAGATATCGCCGATACGTAGATTTTCCGGCAGGGCGGCGTTGGTGCAGGTAGTTTCGATGCACAGCGTCTCAGTGGCAAGAGAAGTGGCCGTTCTCGGGTAGGCTATTGCCAGATAGACATCCGTTGTCCTCTTCATCACCGACCGGCGGTGCGTGATGCTGTATACATGCGTCGATTGTGCGTCCGGGTTAAAATGATCAAACGACTGATAGGTTCTTTCTCCGGCGCCGGCCTGCACATACCCGGACACATTATCGATGGAATAAATCTGGTAATGATCGGGACTGGCAGATGCCGGGCGCACATAGTACCACTCCTTTTGATGATCAACAAAAACCGGATCTGCCTCATGAGGGAAGAGGTTAATGACGGGTGTGGCAAACAGCGCGAAAGCGTTTTGGGTAAGACGCGGTGGCACGACAGGAAGATTATCAAATTCAAAACAAATTTCAAATCGGGATCCGTTTCCCCGGTTTCGCCATTCATCCCATCCGGTCAGATCCAGGTACAAAAGCTTTTCGGGGGAATAAAAATACTCCTGAAGAATCCGGTAGCCGGGGAAGGAATGAGGCGGATACGGGAAAAGGGCCGCCTTTTCAGAAAAGCCCGCGTCTTTCAGGTGATGGCCTTGCAGGCAAGCGGAATCACCCGGTTCCAGCGGTTTTAGGACGATTCTTTTCAGATGGCGCATCAGAAGAAAATACAGGTTGGAGGCGGCCTGATAATCTCCGGCAAGAAAAAATCGCAGGGATTGAATTGGCCACTCCGATAATGGTAAGCCGTCAAGCGCCATCACCAGCCTGACTTGCGGTGCCTGACCGGACGGCTGCTCAAAAACCGCGTCGATTATGGACAGGGGATGGACATCCACATCAAAACACGTTTTGAAATAACAGGTGGTCCCCTCAACCGGTATGGATGCCAGCCGGGTTCCCGCCGGAATTTTTATGGACTGCTTCATGGTGGGTTTGGGTCTGAAGGCAACGGTAGAAGTTGACGGAACAGGCCTGAGATAATTGGGCCAGAGCAGGCGAATCAGGTCCTGGATGATTTCCGGAAATTCGTCGTCCAGCTTCCGGCGCAAAAGCGCTGTCTGAAAGGATACGCCTTCCAGCAGCCGCTCCACATCGGGGTCAGCCGTCTGTCCACCGAGCATCGGAGCCAGCGCCGGGTGGGCCCTGGCAAACGCGCCTCCCAGTTCCCTGAGTTGATCCATTTCATGCTGATAATAACGTTTGAACATAGAGTGTCTTAAACCTCAAATTCGCTCACTGCAGATTTCATCATTTTAAGCTGATCCGTCCATCCGAATTCACGATGGTTTCAATCAGGATATTTCGTCCTGACCCGGACCTGATCCGGGCGGTAATTTGAAAGCGCAGGCACAAAAGATCCTCTTCCTGCGGCAGAAAATGGACTTTCACCGATTGAAGCCGCGGTTCGTATTTTTCGACAGCCTGCCGGATTGACTTTTCAACCCCGGTCACCGACTCCGGGTAGGAAGTGAGAAAATCGTTTAAATCAGGGATGCCGTATGCATCGGAAATCGGAACACCGCCCTGACGGGTATTCAAAATGCGCCGCAGATGAGTCAGTATGGAATCGACCTGTCGGATGCTGTCAGCCCGGCCGCGCCGATCGGGCTCACTTTCCCACGCACGAATACGCTCGAGAAGCCTTTCTTCGTTCATGAAACCTCAAACCACATTCAATTTTTTGTTGCGTCAAATAAGAATTTTATTTGGAAGATGTGGCTATATAATCAAGACCAGCTCCCGTGTCAACCTATTTTTTCTTGGGGTTGATCCAGGGTTATAAAATCAGGAATCATTACTTCGGGAGCCTGTTCATCAATACTTGACCTTAAAGGATATTGTATATATAAAACCCGGTAAATAAAACTCCAGGAGGATTAAAGTGGCAATTTCCATGAAAAGCAGAGTCATTCGCAGTAACGATCCGATTTCGGAACCGGTGGACGACGAACTGGTGATGGCGGACATCGACCGCGGCAAGTATTACGGCCTCAACGATATCGCTACGACCATCTGGCAGAATCTGGACACTAAGATCACCGTCGAAGACTTATGCAAACGGCTGTGCGACTCCTACGAGGTCACCCCGGAACAGTGTTCGGCGGAAGTGCTCGCGTTTCTGAAGGAACTGGAAAGCCGAAATTTGATTTCCGTGGAAGGATGATGTCGTCGGCGTGGGACATAATTAAAAGGTATTTATGAGCGGTATTTTTGGATTTATAAATCTGAATGGACGACCGGCAAGTCCTGAGAGCTTTCAGAAAATGGCAGACGAAACGGCCGGGTGGGAGCCGGACGGCGTAAGTTCGATTCTTTCAGGAAATGCGGTCTTCGGTCATGCGCTTTTGATTGTGACTCACGAATCCCAGTGAAAACGATATTGCAATAAATGATTGATAATCATTGGTTTATCATGTAAATTTACACATATGGAAAAAGAAGATATTGTCAGGTATTGGGTTG
>JBDKUG010000020.1:0-2410 GCA_039679815.1 Smithella sp. | reverse complement strand
CAGCAAGGCGACTAAAAAAAACATTGCACTTTCCTGCGACGCTATCGGATTTCCGCTACATCGAATTGGAATTTAACCGGCAGTAGCGGAAATCATCAAGTTATATCAGAAGTATATCCGACCTTCTTTTTTCCAATAAATAATGACTATCCGTGCCGCTAAATGGAACGATCCGGTGTTATGATTTATCCAAAAGCGCGAACCTCCTGATGGGAGGTAGTGCGGAAAAAAGGAAAGGATAAATCATACGATGTTCAAGAAAAGAAGGCGACACATCCATTGTACTCAGCCGGTTCATGTCAGTCCCGATAAAAATGAACGTTTTATCCTGCGCCAGTGCGTTATTTATCTGGATCGCCTGCTTGCCGATTATCCTTTGATTGACAGTGATATGTGTGAGTTGCTGATGCATGTTTTGGGTCCGGAAATGTTAGATTTTGAAAAAACGATGATGGAGAAAATCGCATTCAGTCAGCTGGATGAAACGGTCTTTGATCCGGATGACGAAATATCTGATGGAGAAGACGTCTACCAAGTGATCAGGCATGCGGGTAAGAAAACGCAGAAAGCATTTATTGCGATCAGTCGATCCGCGCTGGCAAAACGCGGTAAAGCACTGGCCTATGCAGGGAAAAGCGAAACGGAAAAGAAACTAGATACCTTGTCTAAAATGTTTGCCTTGTCCAATGAGGAGAGGGCTTTTGCCGAATTCCTTTATATCAATGCAGCCTGGCAGCAGGCCGACGACTATTTTATGGATCATCTGCACTGCCATGATATTTTCGGCAGGCGTTATCTGAAAATTATGCTGCAGATGACCGACGCGGAATTCAGCCGGATTCTGTCCGGCACGCTGGCGCGCATTGAATTCTTTGAATTTACCAACCATTCTTACAATCTGAACAATGATTATATGGAATTTTTCCAGAAACCATTGAACGATGTGCTGAAAAAGAAGGATTTTATCCGCTTTTCAGGCAAAACCATTCCACTGGAAAATCACCTGATCGATCCCGGCGTTACCGAACATATTTTAAATCTTCTCAAAATCAAACGGGAATCATCCAACCATATCCTGCTTTATGGTCCTCCGGGGACGGGAAAAACAAGTTATGCTCTGGGTTTGGTCAATAAATTAAAACTTCCCGCCTACGCCATCCTTGACGATTCATGGAATCATGCACACACACGAAGGACGGCGATTATTGCCTGCCGGAATATGACGAACGATGGCGATGGATCTTTGATCATCGTTGATGAAGCGGACAGCCTGCTCAATACCGAGGAGTCATGGCGCCCTGTCAGTAATATCTCGGACAAGGGCTGGCTTAATCAACTGCTGGAAGAGCCGGGGGTAAGAATGATCTGGATCACGAACAGCATCGAAGATATGGAAGATTCCGTGCTGCGCCGTTTTGCCTTTAGTGTCCATTTTCCGGCATTCAACCGGCGGCAGCGATTCTCGTTATGGGAATCGGTGCTTTGTCGCCACCATGTCCGAAACCATTTCAAAGATGAAGAAATCAACAAGCTGACAGCTCGCTATCCGGTCAGCGCGGCCATCATCAATATGGCCGTTACGAAAGCGCTGGAATCTTCATCGGCTGATCGCACTGCCTTTAAAGAGATTATGATCATGAATCTGGAAGCCCATTGGAAACTTTTAAACGGCGGCGCAAAACCCAAAACCGGCGAAAGGATTGAAGACCATTATTCTATCGATGGTTTGAACATCGACGGAAATCTACCGGTTATTCTGGAGCAGTTGGATGCTTTCGACCGCTATCTTCGCGCGCCTGATAACCGCAGTATCCGAAATTTCAATCTTCTTTTTCATGGCCTGCCCGGCGCAGGAAAAAGCGAACTGGCCCGATATGTCGCCAAGCGTCTGGACAGAGAGTTAATGGTCAAGCGCGCCAGTGATATTGTCAGCCCTTATGTGGGCGAAACAGAGCAGAATATCAGCCGGGTATTTTCCGAGGCGGAAGCCATGGAAGCTGTGCTGGTGATTGATGAGGCGGATTCTTTCCTTTTCAACCGCGAACGGGCTGTGCGCTCTTGGGAAATCAGCCATACCAATGAGTTTTTGACGCAGATGGAAAGATTCCGGGGAATCCTGATCTGCACTACCAACCGTTTTTCCGATCTGGATGCGGCGTCCGTCCGCCGTTTCAACCACAAAATCGGATTCCGCTATTTGAAACCGGAAGGCAATGTCATTTTCTATAAAAAGCTGCTTTCTGGGTTGATTGAAACACCCCTAAACAAAAAGGAAGGAGAGCTGCTTTTGAAGATTCATAATCTGACGCCGGGAGACTTTCGCGTCGTGCGTGACCGCTTTGCGATCATGGAAGAAAAAAGCGTGACACACGAGCAAATGATCCGGGCGCTGGTGGAAGAAGCGCGCATC
>JBDKUG010000314.1:0-11127 GCA_039679815.1 Smithella sp. | reverse complement strand
GGGTCAAGAGACGGTCGGTGATCCTGCTGAGCTTCATTGAAGTGGTGCCAATCCCATGTTGATCGCGATTACCGGTGGAATGGGATTTGTCGGACGCGCTCTGGCCCGGGCACATATAAAACGCGGTGATCGTGTCCGTATCTTGTCACGGCGGCCACAGATTCATCCAGCTCTCGATGGAGCCGCCTTGTATCGAGGTGACCTGGTCTCATCAAAGGATTCACTAACCCAATTTGTCGATGGTGCAGATATTCTTTATCATTGTGCCGGTGAAATCCGGGATCCGGAGAAGATGCATGCCGTTCATGTAGCGGGCACGCAGAATCTGTGTGCGGCCGCGAGTGGTCGAATCGGGCACTGGGTGCAGCTCAGCAGTGTCGGAACGTATGGGTTCCATGCCGACGGACAGGAAACTGAAAATACTCAACCCAATCCTGTCGGAACATATGAAATAACCAAGACTTTATCTGACGAAGAAGTCATAAAGGCTTCCGGCCAAGGTGCTTTTTCTTATTCAATCCTGCGTCCGTCAAACGTCTATGCTGCTGACATGACGAATCGGCATCTCTTCCTGATGATCGAAATGATCAAGAGGGGCCTGTTCTTTTTTATTGGCCGACCGGGAGCCTCTGCGAACTATATTCACGCAGCCAACGTGGCTGAAGCGCTGATGCTGTGTGGCAGTGAACCTTCTTCCAGAGGGAATGTGTTTAATCTGTCGGATCACCGGACTTTTGAATCGTTTGTGGCGGTGATCGCAGATGAATTGGGCTGCCATTGCCCGATTTTGAGGCTGCCGGAACGACCGTTGCGATGGCTCTCGAAAGTATTCGGTTTGTTGCCCGGGTTCCCCTTAAACTCATCTCGCATCAATGCCATGACGACCCGATGCGTTTATCCGATCGATAAGATTCGGAAGGAACTGGGTTATACCCATGAAGTGTCCATGGAGGAGGGGATTCGCGAACTTGTCAGAGCATGGAAGCGATCAAGATGATTCGACTCACAATTCGTTCCTGTAATGATGCCCGCTAGTGCCTTTATGTATAGCATGCACCATATACACCTTTGCATTTTTGGGGGAGTATTAAAAAATGCGTAAGGAATACATTTACTATGTATCCCGAAAACATTAAAAGAGGCACTGGCTCAATAGAGGATGCTTTAATGACTATTGCTACTGACACTGAAATAAAGCGCGATCTTAATGGTTTGAAGATATGCAGGATTGCTACGGTTCCTTATTTTATGGTTTCCCAGTTGAAGTCCCAAGCGGAATATCTCAGGGACTTGGGCATGCAAGTTATGCTGGTTTCGTCGGCAGGATCGGAATGGTCTAACATTAGTGTCGGCAAAGGACTTAGCATCAAAATCATCAACATTCCCCGCTCATTAGCTCCTTTGCAGGATTTTATCGCTTTACTGCGCCTGGTCTTCTTTTTCAGGAGACAGCGTTTTGACATTGTTCATTCAACAACACCTAAAGCTGGCCTTCTGGCAGCTATTGCCGGATTGATCACAGGAATTCCAGTCCGGTTGCACACCTTTACAGGGCAACCCTGGGTTTCTTTAAAAGGATTGATACGATGGTCTTCGCGTGCAGCTGATAAGTTGATCGGTGTGCTGAATACCAGATGCTATGCAGATAGTATCAGTCAGGCCGAGTTCCTGGTTGCGGAAGGTGTTGTCTCTAAGGAGAATATAGATGTTATCGGGCAAGGGTCCCTTGCAGGTGTAGATACTGCGCGCTTTAATCCTGATTACTGGCCGATGTCACGAAAAAGAGAAGTCCGAAAGACTTTGGGAATTGGCGCTTCTTCCAGGATACTTATTTTTGTTGGCCGGATCTCGCCAGACAAAGGCATCTCCGAGCTTATTGCTGCCTTTAAAGAACTGCTGCAGTCTGGGTACGACGTAGATCTGCTGCTGGTGGGTCCTCAAGATCTTAACCGTGGCGGTTTCAGTTCCATAGATTTAAAAGAGAAGGATCGATGCCATAGAATCCATTACACAGGTTATACTGATTGTCCGGAACAGTATTATGCTGTGGCTGATATTTTCTGCCTGCCCAGCTACCGGGAAGGCTTTGGAACTGTAGTGATTGAGGCAGCCGCCATGGGTCTGCCAACGGTGGGGACTGCGATATACGGACTCACCGATGCCGTGATTGACGGTGCAACGGGCATACTTGTGCCACCCCGGAATGAGTATGCATTATTTGAGGCACTTAAAAATCTTCTGGATCATCCGGACAAGCTGCAAGCTATGGGAGCAGCCGCAAAAGCACGATGCTTTGAACTTTTCGAGTCTGGCATCGTAAATGGAAATGTTGCCCGTGAGTATTTGCGTGTTTTGAAAACGAAAAAGAAGATTTCCAATTCATGACCCTTAAGCCTCTCATTCTTGTAACGGGCGCTACCGGTGCGGTAGGTCCGGTTGTGGTGCGGGCTGTTCACGACGCGGGCTATGCTGTCCGCACGTTGTCGCTTGATACCCCGCCTGTTGGAATCTGGCCTGATGGCGTGGAGGCTGTCACTGGCGATGTTACCGACGCGTCTGACGTGCGGGCTGTTTTGGATGGAGTGGATGCAGTCATTCATATGGCGGCGCTTCTGCATATTACTCATGTTTCTCCTGAAATTCGCGAAAAGTATCAGAAAATCAATGTAGGGGGGACAAGCAATTTAGCCAATGCGGCGGCTGAAGCGGGTGTAAAACGTATTGTTTTGTTCAGCACGATTGCTGTTTATGGACCCTCCGGCGGCCGAATCTTAACGGAAGATTCCAAGCCCTGTCCTGATACATCATATGCCCAAACCAAACTTGAGGCGGAGCAGATCGTTTTAAATGCGAGAGGGGCGGATGATCGGTCACTGGGGACTGTCTTGCGTTTCGGTGCGATTTATGGTTCCCGTATCAAGGGAAACTATGAGCGACTGACACATGCATTGGCGAATCATCGTTTTATTCCCATAGGGAACGGATTAAACCGCAGAACGCTGATTTATGATAAGGATGTCGGTCGCGCCGTTGTGCAGGCTGTTTTTCATCCTGAAGCTGCAGGAAGATTGTTCAATGTGTCCGATGGCAGTTTTCATACCCTGAATGCAATTATCGAAGCGATTTGTTCAGGACTCGGGCGCAGGCCGCCCCGTTTGTCACTGCCTGTAGAGCCGACACGAACGCTGATCCGTTTTATGGAATCAGGAATCCGCACTGCCGGTTTCAAGTCGCCGGTGACTGCAGAAATGGTGGATAAATATACGGAAGACATTGCCGTTGACAGCAGTCGTTTTCAAAAGGACATCGGTTTTGTGCCGCACTATGATTTAAAGTCCGGGTGGAAGGAAGCGATTTTGGAAATGAATCAGGTTGGCAGGAGGCAGCAGACAGATTTATGATGCAGGATATTCAGGCCGGTTTTAATCAACTTTTCGGTTGGGTTACCCAGCATCGAATCCTCATGCTGTTTATCACCTGCGCGGGGCTTGGCGCAGCTGGCGCGTGGTTGATTGCTGGCATACCGTTTAGGGAGCACCTTCTGGATGCGCCCAACGAACGCAGCTCCCACACGGAACTCACTCCCCGGGGCGGCGGCGTTGGAATTTTTGCGGCCTTCATCGCAGCGGGGCTTACACTGCGCATTCCGACAACCTTTCTTTTTGCCGCGGTTCTCATTTCCACCGTCAGTTTTTACGGGGATTACATTCGCATATCGGTGAAATTCCGGTTTACAGTCCAGCTGGTCGCCGCGATGCTTTTCCTTTTTCCCCTGCTTCCAAGCCTGAGCGAACATTTCGCCCTGTCATATTTCGGCTTTTCTCCCTTTATTTTCTTTCTGATTCTTGCCTTGATATTGCTTTTCGTTATCGGTACGGCAAACTTCTATAATTTTATGGATGGCATCAACGGCATCGCCGGTTTGAGCGGGGTGATCGCTTTTGGACTGCTGGGCGCCTATACCCTGTATCTGACTCCCGCGAACCCATACTATGCCGCTTTACCAAAACTTTCAATTTGCATTGCGCTGGCGTGCCTGGGCTATCTTCCGTTCAACATGCCCCGTGCCAGAGTCTTTATGGGGGACGTGGGCAGCATTCTTTTGGGTTTTGTTTTTGCGGCCATGGTCGTGACACTGGCCCGGAACTATGATGAAATGAGATGTTTTGCCGGGCTGCTTTTCCCGTTTTATGCCGATGCGTTGACAACGATGGCTATCCGTCTTCGCGATCATGAAAATCTCTTTCGTCCGCACCGCCGTCACCTTTACCAGCTGCTGGCGAATGAAGCCGGCATTGCCCACTGGAAGGTTACCCTCCTGTATGCCGCAATGCAGCTTGTTGTTGGCGCCGGAATCCAGATGGCCAATGCTTATAAGTTATGGGTAATGGTTATATTTCTGACCGTCAGCTTTGTCCTGTTTACGTTCATTAGTTTATTTGTTCGTAAAAAGATAGAGTCAGGAAGGATGGCCTAACAATTTTTCAACGGCAGCCAGTACCTGTTCAGGTAATATATCCGTCATGCATTTTCTTGTCGGGCATGTTTTCAACAGGCACGGACTGCATGACAAATCCGTCCGGATAACAACGTGGCCTGTTCCATAAGGACCCGTTCTCGATGGATCGGTCGGTCCGAAAAGAGCGATTACCGGTGTGCCGGCTGCCGCTGCCAGATGCATCGGACCTGAATCCGTGCTGATGACGGCAAGCGCGTCTTTATAGATGCAGGCCAGTTCCATCAAGGTTGTTTCCCCTCCCAGATTGATCCCCGTTCCCCTCATGCGCGACACGATGTCTGCCGCGTCCTTTTTCCTGCTTCCCGTAAAAACCACATCCAGTTTCATTTTATCTTTTAAGAGATCTGCAAGGATTGCGAATTTTTCATTGTCCCAGAGCTTGGTCTCCCAGTATGCAACCGGATTGACGGCAATGAATTTCTTTCTTTTAAGAGCATAAGAATCCATCAGCGTGCGGCTCCTTTTCTCCGCCTCGGGATTGATCGGCAGAATGAATTCGGCCGGTCCGGGTTCTGCCCCGAGGTAACGCAGAAAATCCAGATATCGGTCCACCGCGTGTTTGTTCATGTCCTCCGGGATTTTCTCATTCAGAAACAGGCTGCTCAGTTCCTGCAAGGAATCATACCCCAGTTTTCTTTTCCCGCCGCTTGCCAGAACAACCATGGCGCTTTTGAACAGACCGTGAAAATCGATAACCAGGTCATAGCGCCGGCTTCTCAATTCTTCAAGAAACGAGCACGCATCCTGCCGGACGGATTGAAACCTGCCTGCTTTCAAATCTAAGATCCATTTTTTACGGCGGAAGACAATAATCTGATCAAGTAGAGGATGTTGCAGGACAAGCCCGGATGCCGCTTCTTCCACCACCCAGGTAATGTGCGCATCCGGATAAAGGCGGCGCAGGGCAGCAAGCGAAGGCAGCGTGTGAATGACATCACCGATGGCGCTGAGCTTGACGATCAGAATATTCATGCCCGGTTCTCCAGTATCCAGTGGACGGCCTTTAAAATATTTTCTGCGATATGGTCAGGTCTGGCTTCCGGCGTTTCCTGATAGGGATCGATGTTTTCGATAACATCCGCGCCATAGCCCGTTTTCACCAGCACCCCCTTCACACTCGCGCGATGGGCCGCTTCCATGTCCCGGTAACGGTCGCCGATCATGTAGGATGCGGCAAGATCAATGGCCATGTCTCGCGCTGCCTGATAAAAAAGCCCCGGCGCCGGTTTGCGACAGTCACAAATCCGGCGGTAAGGGGGGACGCCTTCGGTCGGATGATGCGGGCAGAAGTAGAAAGCGTCGATGGCCGCGCCTTTTTGCCTGAGGAATTCCTGCAGCCGTTCATTTGTCTGCATTACAAAAGCCTCGTTAAAGAGTCCTTTGGCAATGCCCGCCTGGTTGGTGACGACGACGGCCGTGAAGCCGCTGAGGTTGATCAACCGGATTGCCTCAAAAGCGGCTGGAATGATCACAAGTTTGTCCAGTCGTTCAATGTAGCCGACTTCTTCGTTGATCGTTCCGTCTCGGTCCAAAAATATCGCGGGTTTTTTTTGCATGGTGTTTCAACTTTTATTCAATAGGGATTTGGCAGCCCCGACAACATCGCTTACGGTGATAAGAGTCATGCACCGGAAATCCGTCGGGCAGACTTTTTTCAGGCAGGGGCTGCAGGATACGTCTTTCCGCACCAGTATCGTTTTTTCTCCGGCAGGCGAGGTGGTCACCGGATTTGTTGATCCGAAGACGGCGACGGTCGGAATGTTCAGGGCGCCTGCAACATGCATGAGTCCAGAGTCGTTGCTGAGAAAAAGTTTACACTGCGATATCAGGTAAACCGCATCCTTTAAGGAAGTCATGCCCGCAAGATTGATCATGTCCGATTGAGCACATGCCCGGACCTGCCCGGCGGTTTCCCGATCATCGTTTCCTCCGAAAAGAATCACCCGGGCGTTCAGGTCTCTGCCAAGCTGATCCCCGGCGGCGGCAAATCTTTCTGCGAGCCACCTCTTGGCCGGGCCGTAAGCAGCCCCGGGAGCAATTCCGATAACATTCCTATCACTTTCCGGCAGGTACTGCCGCAGGGCTTTTTTAGCGTCTACCGGAGAGATATGCGTTTCCAGATGCATGGCACGATCAACGTCTGCGCAGCCCAGCGCCTTTACCATTTCCAGGTAATAATCAATCTGATGTACATTGAAAATGGCTTCTGTCCTTCGTATTGCGTGCGTCAACAGGATTCCGCGGCCGTCGGAGCTAAAGCCCGCCCGCACGCGAATGCCTGCAGCGCGCGCAATGATCGCGGCTTCAATGGCGTTTTGCAACAGAATTGCCGCGTCATACTTTTTTTGTTTGAGCGCATACGCAAGACGAAAAACCCCAAAGGGGGTATCAAACTTTTTTTCGTAGGGTATGATCTCATCGGCCGCAGTAAAAAGACGGTAGATGTCGGTTACAGCCGGCTTGGCCAGGATGGCCATGTGTGCCCGGGGATAAGCCGCGCGCACGGAAGCGATTGCAGGCAGCGTCATCACGGCGTCACCGATCCAGTTGGTGCCGCGGATCAATATTTTATCAAGTCCCGCCTTAGGCAGTTTATGTTTGCTTTTCAAAATCAAGATTTCATTCTCCGCGCCTGAACGAGTTTTGTCTTCCACCGCTGATGCAGCCAGAGCCACTGACCGGGATATTGACGGACGTGGTTTTCAATTATGGTGTTGTAGTTTTGCGTATTTTGCAAAACATCCTGCTCACGGTTGCCGGTATTGAGGGTTTCCACCTTCGGACCGATTTCAGTTAAATATCGCCCGTCCGGCATGCGTGTGGTGAAAACAGGAAGCACCGCCGCCCCTGTATGCATCGCCATCAGAGCAATTCCGGTTGTGGCACAGGCCGGACGTCCGAAAAAGTTGATAAAAACACCTTCCCGTGCAGCAACATTCTGATCAATCAGTAATTTCAGGACCTCACCTTTTTTGAGCTGACTTAGGATCGACGTCATGACATTCTTCTTGTGAATGTTGCCGATGCCCAGTCTGGAGCGAACGTACGTGGTAATCTCTTCCAGGAAAGGGCTGTCCAGAACGCGGGCCATAAAGATCGGCGGTTTGGACAGGATGGCCAGTGCGGCGTTGCCCATCTCCCAGTTGCCGAAATGTGCCGTGAAAAGCAGCACACCTTTGCCTTCATTGCAGGCTTTTTCATAATGCTCCAGTCCTTTTACGGAAACCCAGCGATGAAGATTGTCACGATTGAGGTAGAGAATTTGCAGAAACTCGATAAACGTCAGTGCAAAGCACGCATAGGTGTCTTTAACAATTTGCAGATTTTCGGTCAATGACTTCTCGGGAAACGATCGGGTCAGATTGTGAAGGGCAATCAATTTATGCTTATGCAGCAGATAGTAAGCCGCGCGGGAGAGGCTGACAGCAGCAAAACGCTTGATAAAAAGAGGAAATATTCGATCCAGAATGATGACAAATTTTACAGGAAAGCTCAACGTTTTGTACCTTACCTATTCTATGCGATATTAAAACTTAATTGAACCGGATTCATTGTTCCCACCATCCACCATCCACCATTCACTATCCACCATCCACTATCCACCATCCACCATCCACCATCCACCATCCACCATCCACCATTCACCATTCACCATTCACCATTCACCATCTACCATCCACCATTCACTATCCACCATCCACCATTCACTATCCACCATTCACCATCTACCATCCACCATTCACTATCCACCATTCACCATTCACCATCCACCACTAACCGGTGACGGCATTTAAACGCTTTATTATAAAGCTTTCAAAAGACGGGTCCGATGATTTTATTTCCATTTCCATACGCAAAATGCAAAGGTTTTTTAAAAATTCAGGATGGTCTTCCAGGCGCATGGCATCCTTTTCCGTAGTGATCCAGTAATCCGCTTGAAATTTCAGAAAATGATCTTTTAATGCCTCCAGGTCGTTGCGGTCATAGGTATAGTGATCGGGAAACTCCATAAACGACATGACTTCCGAACCCGCTTCGATTAACAGCTTTTTAAAAGACGCAGGCTGCGCAATACCACAAAAGGCGCAGACTTTCTTCCCCTGCAGGACGTTTTGTTCCGGGAGGTGATTTCCCCCCGGTCTGATCAAGTCCTTGAATTGATGAGCTGCGCGGAAAACAGGAATGCCCGGCTTGCTGACGATTCCGGCGACATCCGGATGCAAAGGCTCCGTGCCTCCCGCACGCGTCAGAATAATGCAGCCTGCGCGTCGGAGGCTTTCCTTTGGTTCGCGAAGTGGACCGCGTGGCAGAAGATATCCGTTCCCCAAGGGTTTTTCGGCGTCAAGCAGAACAATATCGATATCGCGGACAATCTGCCGGTGTTGGAATGCGTCATCGCAGATCAGTACGTTGCTTCCGAACCGGTCGATTGCCGCCTGACCGGTAAACTTTCGCTTTGCTCCGGTGATTACGGGAATGCCGGGTAACGACCGGGCGATAAGAAGCGGCTCGTCGCCGGCACTTTCTGCTCCAAGCAGGATGCTGGTTCCATCGGAAACGATATTGACGGGTTGCGGGTTTTTCCCTCCGTAACCCCGGCTGATCACTGCGCACTTGAAACCGCTCTGCTGAAGCATTCGGGCAAGTCCGATCACGCAGGGAGTTTTGCCTGTGCCCCCGACCGTAATATTGCCGACGCTGATGACCGGACAGGATAGCTTGACGGATTTCAGAATCTGCCGGTCATAAAGCCGGTTGCGTAAATCAACAATCAGCCGGTAGAGCAGGGAGGACAGGTAAAGCAGTGCTCTCGCAGGACTGAAACGGCGAATCGAATCTTCATCATTCCATATCCTTTGCCAATCGATCATTGCCATTTCCTTCGTCTTTAAACTGCAAATTATATAATCGGTAATATTCGCCCTTTTTAGCCATCAGGGTTTCGTGATTGCCTTCCTCAACGATTTCCCCGTTGACCAGGACAATGATCCGATCGGCATTGCGGATGGTAGAAAGCCGATGAGCGATGACCAGTGTAGTGCGCCCCTTCATGAGATTATCCAGCGCTTCCTGCACTTCGATTTCCGCTTCCGTGTCCAGCGACGATGTCGCTTCGTCAAGAATCAGGATAGGCGCGTCTTTGAGCAATGCCCGCGCAATGGAAATGCGCTGCTTTTCACCGCCGGACAGTTTGGTTCCCAGTTCACCGATGTTGCTGTCGTAGCCCTGCGGGAGCTTTACGATGAAATCGTGTGCATTGGCAGCCTTTGCGGCATTGACAATGTCTTCATCCGTTCTTTGGATATCACCATACGCGATGTTGTTTTTAACCGTATCATTGAAGAGGATGGTCTGCTGTGTGACTATGGCCACCTGGCTGCGCAGGGATTGCAGCGTCACATCGCGGATGTCCCTTCCATCGATTAGAACGCGGCCTTCGGAGACGTCGTAAAAACGGGGGATCAGATTCACGAGAGACGTTTTGCCGCCCCCGCTCATACCCACAAACGCGACGACTTCACCGGCTTTGATGGAGAGGTTGATATTATTTAAGACGGGTTTTTCTTCGTAACGGAACGTTACGTTTTCGATGTCGATGCTTTTTGTAATCGGAGGAAGATTCGCAGCGCCGGGTTTGTCGATGATGTCCGGCACGCGATCGATGATGCTGAAAATGCGTTCGCCGCCGGCAATACCCTGATTGATCGTGTTGTTGATGTTGGTCAGACGCTTCACCGGCTCATAAAGCATCAGCAGGGCCGCCAGAAATGAAAAAAACTTGCCGGGCGTGGAATAACCATGAACGACACTGTAGCCGCCGTAAAAGATGACGGCGGCGATACCCAGACCGCCCAGGAATTCCATGAGCGGGCTGGAAATGGCATTGACGGAAATGGTTTTCATGACCAGGCCAAAGAGTCTTTCATTTTCAACGCCGAACCGCTTGCTTTCGTATTTTTCCATGCCAAAAGCCTTGACAATACGGGTGCCGGAAATGGTTTCCTGCAAAAGTGAAGTGAGTGTTCCCATGGTGATTTGTGAGGCCGTCGTGACTTTTCGCATTTTTTTGCCGAAATGGGCTATCGGGTAAGCCGTGAGCGGGAAAACAACCATGGCAATCAGCGCGAGCTTCCAGTCTGTGTAAAAGATCACGCCGACAAGGCAGATCAGCGTGAAGCTGTCTTTCACCAGGGCGGTCACCGCCTCCGAAACGGTCGTCTGGACGGAAAGAACGTCGTTGGTGATACGCGACATCAAAATGCCCGTAGAATTTTCCGTAAAGAAAGCCAGAGACTGCCTCTGGATGCATTCATAAAGTTTGTTGCGCAAATCGGTGACGATGCGCATTCCGATGGAACTCATCAAAATGACCTGTCCATAGGAGCACAGTCCTTTAAACAAAAAAATACCGATAATCAAAAAGGGGATCCATTTCAGGGCCGCCATGTCTTTGCTAACAAAGATTTCGTCAATTGCCGGCTTGGATACCAGCGGCAGAGAGGCCTGCAGGCCTCCCGCAATGAGCATGAAAAACATCGCCAGAATAAAGCGCGAAGTGTACGGTCTGGCCATTTGCAAAAGTCGTTTAAAAATTTCCATAATATTTC
>JBDKUG010000275.1:0-8850 GCA_039679815.1 Smithella sp. | reverse complement strand
CGGCATCAGATATGTTGAAATACGGTGCGGACAGGAGAATGTCAATTAGATAATTGGTGGTTTAAAATCCTGCCTAACTTCCGAATGAAGGATAATAACCTATTATCTTTGGTCCAGTCGTGATCTGCCCCCATTTTATGGTTCAGGAGCAATGTTAGTAAATCTTGGGTTTGAGGTGTCCCCCAAAGAGTAGTCCACTTTGAATGAGAAAAAATCGATGTTCAAACGGCCTCCGAGCCCGTTTTTCGGGCAAATTCGGCCGGTGTCAGGTATGTTAGTGCGCTGTGCGGACGGAACTCGTTGTAGTCCCTTCGCCAGCGCTCAATCAACTAGCGAAATAAAGAGTCCATCGATTGAACTGAACCCCGGAAAATGGACATTGACAGAAAAGAGCCTCCTATCCTGGGAAAAGCGATAGGAGGTTTTTATATGGGAAAACAATTCGGGAAAGAAATCATACCACAGGTATTGGAGCTGAAAAAGCAGGGCTATACGCTACAAAAGATCGGAGATATATTTGGTTACACAAAGAAACAGATGAAGAATTTGCTTTATCGCCAAAGGACGAGTAAATCGGGGATTATGTCTTTTCAAAGGAAACGCGGCAGGCCGCGAAAACGTCCGATGTCAACGGAAGAAGAGTATCAACTACGGATCAAAATACTGGAGATGGAAAATGACTTGTTACGGTCTTTTCTTCAAGCTGCTGGAAGGATTTAAGAGCGGAGATCAAGTTTGCAGCGATCGGAAAATATCAAGATAAATATCCCGTAAAAGCAATATGTTCTTTCAAGTTTCGCGATGCGGTTACTATGCATATCTTCAAAGAAAAGAGAGAGCGAAGGAAGATAGTCTTGTGCAACTCATTCGCCAGTGCAGAGGTGAAACCGATCGCACCTATGGCTATCGACGAATCGGGCTGTGGCTGGATCGGCGAGGAGCCCATGTAGACCACAAGAGAATCTATCGTATCATGTGGGAATACGGGTTGTTCTCCGAGGTGCGACGGAAACGAAAGTACCAACAAATGCCGGATCAGTTGCACCGATACTCGAATCTGCTCAACCGTGAATTCACAGCGAATCGTCCAAACGAGAAATGGGCAACAGACATCTCATACATTGGAACAAAGCAGGGAACCTTATATCTTTCGGTCATTCGAGATCCGTTTGATAACAGTATTGTTGCCTACAAGACCGGAACAGAGCAATCAATTAACCTCGTTCTTCAAACGATCCGCATGGCACAGGAAAAGGAAGCGGCCGCCGCAGAGTTACAGCTCCACAGCGACCAAGGGTTTCAATACACCTCAAACGCATACTTCACCCTGACACGAGATTATGGCATTACGCCTTCCATGTCAAGAAGGGGTAATTGCTATGATAACGCTATGGCTGAAAACTTCTTTGGAATACGGAAGGCAGAATGCTTGAGAAGGCACAAGCTGCAATCCATTGACTATCCAAGACAAATCATTGATGACTTTGTATTTTTTTACAACCATGAGCGGATTCAGCTCAATACAAAACTGACGCCGCTCAAAAACGACGTCAGTTCATGCAATCTTGAGTATTCCTGCGATAGGGGCTTTTATTTGTGCCTGATCGACGGGGTTCAGTTCAGATTGATGGACGCTTTTCGTAGATTGTTTCACTGACCCGCCCTACATGAGGAATTTTGAAGAATAGCAAGTGCCTCACATTTTCAGGATTCCTGTAACAGGGGGTATTTTACCTAACCAATTGGGTTCAGCTTATCGGACCCGAGATGGTTGCTTTGCCTGCCCCAACTTGAGAAACGTATCCGTCAAATCCACCAGTAGGGGTACGCAATATGCGTGTTCACAACGGTGATCAGGCAAATCAACAATGCATTCAAAATCGTAGCAAGGTAGACGTTGCCGGTACGTTTATAGATGCGTCTTGCGTAAATTGTGATAATCGCAACGATGACGGGAATCGGGAACAGGAGTATGGGGTTGATGAATTCTCCGTTCGGCGGCATACCATTTGCAACGAACGGGATATAGAACGTAAACAACCCGATGGAAACTCCGATTGTATTCACGATCGTAGTAATCGTCAGCATGAGCCCTTCCGACATACCCTTGCGGAAATTCATATTGATGGCAAGATTCACGCCAAAGGACCAGATGAGGAAGAACACCAAATACTGCAGGCAAAGAACGATTCTGTCCACATTAAATATCTTGACTGCCAATGAGAACAACCTGAAGTCCGCTTTGAACAAGCCATAAAGAACAAAGACAATCAGGTACCCTGCAACCACGGTAACGACAGCGAGCAAAATGGTCTTCAGGACTTTTAAAAATCCCTGTCCCGCAGTTTCGCCCTCGTTCCTGAGCTTCAATCCGTAATTACGCAGAGTGAACCCTTTTCGTTTGTTGTACAGATAGTGCAGCAATACAACATAGGCAACCATGATAAGCCCAACGAGGGTTAACCAAACAACCTGATTGTTGACCATCGTCTGTGGGAACAGTGCGCTTTTTGGTATCCATCCAAGATTCATGAATGGATAATACAGCAATCCGGGCAGTAAGCCGAGTAAGAGTATACCCAGCACATAAAGCGTATAATCGAGCGCCGTTTTTGGCTTTTCAACCTTGCTGTCTTCAAGCGCTTCTTTTCCAATCTTCAATGACTTAAAGAAAGGAGTATTCAGCATCAAAGCGATAAACTCAACGATGAACAGGAAGAATCCCACTAGACCAAGTGCGTTGAAGCCCTCTTTTACCCACCAGACCTGATTTGTGGCTGGCAGATTGGAATTGAGGTTGAACGCGGCATTGAAAAATGTGATGATATCTTCCGTTGCTTCAATCGAGAAATGTACCAGCGGATGGTCCCCGTGAATCGTATTGTATACTCTGATATTGCCATCCTTGTCATACTCAAATGTCCCGATCGTATATTCTCCGGTATACCCTGCGTGCGTCTGCATGAGAGTATCGGCCTGATATTGATTGAGTTTCGGAACCGTATCAATCCCCATTTCCGGCAGAGCGGGATTGAAGGCCATACCCCAAGCGAAAATTTCATCGTAGAGAGCGTTGACATACGCAACATCTGTTCCGTCCAGCTCGCCCGGAAGAGTTGCTTCGTTGCAGGCCTGCATCAGTGCAGCGCTGATCTTTTTAACGCCGTCGCCCACAGTTTCCTGATAATGATAGTACTTCATGGTAACCGTGCTGATTACGCCGCCCATGGAATGGCCGGTTACGCCGATTCTGCTGTGGTCCACGAAGTTCAGATTGTTCCAGACGTACTCAACGGCTTCGATCATGCCGTGCGCATTGAAAGCGGTCGCATCGGCTTTGTTGTCTACGAACGAAGCCGAATCGACGTTGTAATATTTTCCCTCGTTGTTAACCACATATCTCGGAGAGTCTGCATTGTCGCTTAAACCATGTCCGAACATGTCTATTGCGATGACGACGACTCCTCGGCGGGACAATTCCACGCATACTGCGTCCTGCATTTCTTTGCTGTTGAACATGCCGTGCGAAGCAATGACCGCTGGAGCCGGGTTTTCCGTGGTTGCAGAATTGGGTTTGAACATCACCATGCTCAATATGCCTTGGTCGGTTTCGATCTTCAGATCGGTAACCTTAACGCTGCCTTCCGATGTCTGCAGTACACTCGCTCCGATTACACTTGTCAGAACCAACAAGATTGCAATCCCGATTAACACCGCAGATTTGGACGCTTTGCTTTTTTTCATTTCGCTGCTTCCCATATATACCTCCTTTATGAATGATTTCTTCGTGCGAATGTCTTGCGTGATTTTATTTTAAGGGAACTGCTTTGAGCATTCCCGCATTTTTAACCGGAGCAACGAAGGAACAAATAATTACACAAAGCAATTAACCGTGTGCAGAACAACAACTGCCCCGGCGAATAAGGACTGCATTGAAAGTGAAAAAGTATAAAAACCGCTTACTTGGTAAGTGCAGTACAATAAAGTTTCTATAGAAATAATACGATTCTATGCAGATTTTGTCAATAGTATTTTTATCAATGACCTGCTCCCTAAAAACTTTTTCGGGGAGCAGGTCAAAAAAGGCAAGGCTATACCCGCTGAAAAAATGGTTCAATCTTCAAAGGGAATCAATTCAAGCGTACATGGTTTTGAACAATCGGCTCCGATTCCGTCGTCCAGCTCATTAATGGCTTTGGCGACAATCGACAAATCCTCATCGGACAGCACTGAAAGCGTTTCGAATAACTTCAGAAACGAGCCATTTCGGATCACTTCGCTATAAGACTCATAAACTTTAATGCCGATGTCCGTTGCCTTTAAGATAATATTTTTGTGATTGCCTTTCATCCGGTATTTTGCAACGAGATGATAATTATAGAGCAATTTAATGATCTTGGAGAAGGAACTCTGCGGAATCGCCAACTGCTCGGATATCCGGCTCATAATGGAATCATCCGACTCGTGTTCAATGATATACTCCAGCACCTGCCACTCTTGATGCGATAGGAAAATGCCTGGATATATTTCGCTTTTTGTATTTAAAAATCGCGCGACCGTATTGCCGTGCCGTACAAAGGCTGCGACTACTTCGCGATAACGCCCCATCCAACTTACTATCAAAAGTATCCCTCCAGCTTTTCAGGATTATACCACAATAAGATGTTATTAATCCAGATGCTTTACGAATTTTCAGCAACTAGTAAAGTTTGATTCAATAAAAATGTTGATTGACGACATGATCTGCCCCCGAATTCCAGGCCATAAACTTTGTTCGTAATACGGGGTTCTGAGGTGTCCCCCCAAAGACATGAACCAGTTCATGTTTAGGTATTCATTCCGGAATATTCCTTTCGCCAGCGGTAATATGTCTGCTCCGTGATTCCTAGCTCTCTACAAGCTTCGGAGATCGATTTGCCTTGATTACAATGCAGTTCTACCTCCCGCAGCTTGACAATGATCTGTTCAACTGTGTAGTTCTTTCTTGCCATCTTCTTTCAGCTCCTTTGTTAGTCTTTTTTATCTTTTTCCTAACATTGTAGCTGGCCTGATTCCGTGGGGCTAGATCAGCCGTGGAAGAACTGACGGAGGAAGATCCCGCTTTCGCCGGGCTGAATATCCGTTGGATCGAGGAGAGCCGGGAGCCGGCGCTTGCCGGAAGCCGGGATTATTACTGTGTCCCTTCCCTTTTCTGTGAAGGGAAAAAGCTGTATGAGGCAAGTCCCGCCGAAGGTTTTACGGAGATCAAGGAAAATATCCGCGCAGCCTTTACCGCTGTGCTGAATGAATAAGCAATTCGATAAGAATAGCCCGGGCAGAAATGCCCGGGCTATTCTCGTCATTTTGCTTTTTATCCGGCCGCTTACCGGTACACGACCATGGTGTTGGCGATGGTCATGGTGGTCATCAGCAGCGCGTTCAGGAAGGCCGGGGTCCAGATGTTGCCGGTCTTCTTGTACAGGTTGCGGGAGATGATGGCCGCAACGGACAGGGTGGGAACCATGGCCACCAGCATGATGCCGGAGAGGGCGGAGCCGGCCCAGACCGCCACGCCGGAGGCAAACAGGCTGATATACTGCACGGCCAGCCAGAGGATGGGGCCGCCCGCGATCAGCACGATAGCCACCAGATAGCCCTTGGCCCCCTGCAGCTTCTCCGTGTTGGTATTCACAGTGATGCTGGCAGTGGAGACAATGTAGAACAGCAGGAAGGTGGGCAGGTAGCGCAGGATGGCGGGCAGGATATCCGCATCAAAGGTCTTGAAGGCAAAGGTCCAGATGCGGAAGTCTGCCTTGAACAGAGCGTCCATCAAAAACAGTACAGCGTAGGCCGCAACCACCGTGACCACTGCGGTGCACAGGCCGGCAAGAATGGTCATGGGCTTAAATACCAGGCCGTAGGTCTCAAATCCGGCACCTTCTTTTGCCTTAAAGGCCACATAGACAGCGCTGAAGATCACAAGGCTCATCATGGCGCAGCCGATAGTCCAGTAGGCAATGCTGTTGACGCCGATGGCAGTCCAGACGGCATTGTTGCTGTACATGGGGACCTTTGCCACCACGGCCAGCAGCGCGCCGCTGACCAGCAGGAAACAGGCACCCACGGTGAGCTTTGCTCCCTTTTTCTTCACCAGGCTGAAAACGCCAACGGCAAGACCGGCGACGGCAGCCACGAGGCCCGCATAGAACAGGATACTGACGGAGGCGCTGCCTGCGCCGTCGTCCATCAAAGGTGCGAAGAACAGGGCAGGGAGCAGAACGGCGACCGTCAGGATCAGGCAGATTGCCGCCTTTTTCCCGCCGGTGAGGGAGGGCTGCACCGCCAGCTGGCCGCTCTTGGCCTTGCTGAAGAAGGGCAGTTCAATGATCACGGAGGCCAGAGCGATAACGAGCATCACGAAGCCCACCAGCGCCACGCACTCAAAGGCCTCCTTCCACTGCCAGAGCTGGCTGGTGGGGGCAATGTTTTTGAGCCCCTCACTGTAGGGGGCAAAGGCTTCGGTGTAGAATGCGACCGCGTAGGCCGTGGTCTCAGCGGAGAAGTGGTTCCAGGGATGGGTCTGAGCCGGTTCATAGACGATACGGCGGCCACCGTCAGAGGTCTCGTACCAGGTGTTGACCTGGGCAGGCTCGCTCTGCTGCAGGAAGGTCATGCCGTCAGGCGTGGAGACAAAGTCCTTATGGCGCACAGTGCCGCCCTGCACATTGGGATCATTGAACATGAACTCGTCGTACTGCGCGGCGACCTTGCCCAGAATACGTCCGCCGCCCAGAGCGTCCGACGTGGCAGCGTCAATGCCTACAAGGCTGGTGTACATGAAGTCAGAGCCTTCAGTCAGGCTTGCGTAGATCTTACGCACGCCGGTCTCGGCATACTGCGTCTCGTCCATGGCCAGGGCCATGGTGCTGGAGAAGCCGCCCATGGAGTGGCCGGTAACACCGATGATGCCGTTGCCATTCTCGTCCTTCAGGACATAGGGCTGCTCATACATATACTGTACAGCGTCATTCATGGAGTTGAGCCAGAACGGCAGCCATACGCCGAAAAAGCTGCTGTCGGAGTAATTCTCCGCACTCAGGCTGGAATGGCCGTGGTCATACTGGTCAAGGGCCAGCACCACAAAGCCCCGGCGGGACAGCTCAATGGCATTGGCGTCCTGCATTTCTGCGGAGTTCAGATAGCCGTGGGTTACAATGATCGTGGGCTTGGGGTTGTCGGCGGAGGCGTCCTTCGGCATATACAGAAGTCCGCTGAGCTGACCGTGGCCCCCGTCAAAGCTGATGCGGGTGACCTTTGTTGCCCCTGCGCCGCTGTTGAAAACTCCTGCCAGAATACTGCCCAGCAGGATCAGCACCAGAGCTGCACACAGTAAAGTCCATGTGCGTTTGCTGATTTTCATCGTATTTTTCCTCCTCTTTTTCTTTTGCCACGGTATGCGGCTTCCTGTTTTGTTTCCTGTGGAAACTTCATTTTCATGATACATCAGCGTTCTGCAAAAAGCAACAAAAATTTAAATTTTCACGCTCTTGTCCCCTGCACGGGCTTCTGTTATACTATATTGTGACCGAATGTGAGGTGACAGCGGTGAAACTGGAATGGATGGGCGCGCACAGAGACGAAGTGGATGCCCTGATCCACTATTGTAATATTTACGCGGCGGCGTACAGGCTGGAGCAGATGGAATTTGAGGGCGTACGCTATTCCTTCGCCCAAATTCAGGTGCTGGAATATCTGCTGGAAAACGAAGAACGGAATGAAAACATGTCCGCCATTGCCGCCCGCCTTGGCATTACGCGCAGTAATTTTACCAAAATCGTCAGCCGCCTTGTCAGCAAGGGTCTGCTGGAAAAGGAGCCCATGCCCGGCAGCCGCAAAGAGCTGAAGCTGAAGGTCAATGAACTGGGGCAAAGGCTGTATGAGGATTATGCGCAGGAAATTCTGCGCTGGCATTTTTCCCCCATGTTTCAGTCCCTGGACAAGATCCCGGCGGAATACCGCCCCTATATCTGCAGCGCCTTCTACAACGCCATGCACGGCGGCAATTGCGTGGAAAGCGCCGGGGAGCACTGATCTTTTTTACAAGTTATTTAACATCTGTCCATTCTTTTTTAATCTGCCTGTGCTACATTAGTAACTGTAAAGGGCAGTTCCCTTTCTGATACGAAAGAAAAAGCTATGTGCGTTTCCGATGCCGCGGCCTGGGCTGCGGATAGAGCCTACGGGGACACACGCTTGGCAATAGCTTCACACTCTACACTCCAAAACCTCAACGATCACTTGGGCGCGGTTCAAAATGGCGAACTGCGCTCAAGACAATTTTATGTTGCAAAAACACACCCGGCCTCTGGTAAAAGCAGACGCCGGGTGTTATACTGTCGTTCGGTGATATTCATGAAAAATACAAGTCTATGCTACATCCAGCGGGGCGATGAGTATCTGATGCTCCACCGGGTGAAGAAGGAAAAGGACGAGAACCGCGACAAATGGATCGGCATCGGCGGCAAGTTCGAGCCGGGGAAAAGCCCGGAGGAATGTATGCTCCGGGAGGCCCTTGAAGAGACCGGCCTGACCTTAAGCCGCTGGCAGTACCGGGGCATCGTCACTTTTGTGTCCGACGAGTGGGGCACAGAGTACATGCACCTGTTCACCGCCGATGAATTTCATGGGCAGTTAAAGGACTGCGACGAGGGTGAGCTGGCCTGGATCAAAAAGGCCGAGCTGCTGCGCCTGACCATGTGGGAGGGCGACAGGATCTTTCTTCGCCTGCTGGACAGCGGCGAGCCCTTCTTCTCCCTGAAGCTGTGCTATCAGGGGGAAAAGCTGGTTGGCGCCGCCTTCATTGTGGCGTTC
>JBDKUG010000168.1:0-3459 GCA_039679815.1 Smithella sp. | reverse complement strand
GGTGATGACACTGAATCCCTTGCGCTCTCTTATGGCGTACTCAAGATAAGACAAGCCTTCCCGATGAACCTCGCTTAAATAAACATATGAAGGGTCGGGCGTAATTTCGAAGGGTTTTTTCTTGAATCCGTAAAATCTCTTGTACATGATCAGGCGATTTCGTCCTCAATCTTGGGGATAGTCGCAAGTACCTTGATGCCCAGCGTGATTTCAACATCCGTGGCATCATAAAATGAACGATCCATCTGTTCCCGCAGAAATACCGCCGCCAAACCTGCGCCGAGGCCGGCAAGCAGACTGATCAGCATGGTTTTCGGAATATCCGGTGAGAAGGGCTTTTCGGGCACCCGCGCCGGATCGATCACCCTGAATTGTTCGCCCTTCTGGCGTTTTTCCAGATTCTCGGCCTGTAAGGCCTCCTGGTTTTTTTTCAGAAGCGTCTCATAATTCTGCTTGGTGCTGTTGTATTCGCGCATCAGGGCGGCCATGTCCTGTTCGCGGGCCGGTGATTTTTCTATTCTGGACAGGTACGTTTCGACCTGTCCTGATAAATTGGCTGATTCACGCGCCAGCCGCCTGATTTCCAGGTCGGTGAGGTCCAGCTGGCTTCTGAGTTCCCTGTAACGGGGATCTTTACGGACACTTCGTGTGTCCTGGCCGGATTTATTGTTTTCCGGACCGGCGTACTTTTTTTTCGCCGCGATAACATCCGGATGATTCTCTGTATATTTCGCTCTGAGATCTTCGAGCTCGACAGCGGCGGGCATTTCCATCAACTGTTTCTGAATGACCAGCTTGCGGTCCTGCGCTGCGCGCAGGCTCTCACTCACTTTCAGATTTTGATTCTGCAGTTGCTCGAGAATCTTGATATTTGCTTCGCGCTGTTCCGGCAGTTCCCCCATGTGTTTTGTTTTATAGGCGGTAACGGCCGTTTCCATTTCATCCAGTTTTTTCTTGGCTGCTTTCAATTCAATAGACAGAAATTCCGTTGTGCCGACTGCCTGCTGCTCCCGGATGCGAAGATTTTCTTCGATAAACAGGGATGCCAGACGGTTGGCTATGGTGGTGACTACCTGAGGGTTGTCCCCGGTGAAGCTTATGGTGAAATATCCTTTTTCGTCTTTTTTAGTGGGCAGCTCCACATTGATATTGCTGCGCATGAGATCAACCAGTTCCTCTTTGGAACGGCTTCGGCTTTCCTTTTCATAGAGCTTGTATTCGGCAATGATCTGTTCCAGCCGGGTCCGGCTCATGACTTCCTGAGCGATGGACTGCAGGCGTTCCTCCACCTTGGAGGTGACGGTGGCCTGCACAAAAGCTTCCGGCACACGCTGCGGTGTGACGAGTACCAGTGTGCTGGCCTTGTATCGTTTGTCTGCGGCAATCGAGTAAACGGATGCAACGAAAACAATCAGTACAAAGGGTATAATGAGGTACCACATCCTGCGATGCAGTATTTCTATGTATTCCTGTAAGGTATATTTTTTTTCCGGATTGATCATGCCTGCCTGCTCCTCTGCTGATATTTTAACGCTTACTAGTATGTTGCTGAAACCATCAGCATTCCCCTGTTTTCTTTGTATTCATTTGTCGCTTCATATATATAGTTGGCATTGTTTTGAATGTACGTGTATTCAAGAGATACTGTCAGCCACTTGAAGGGTGTGTAAGCAATGTTGGCGCCCGCGCTCCAGGTGGTATTCCGCAGGCCTGTGTCTGAATCAGACTCTTCCTCCGACCGCTGGATTCTTCCCAGGCATCCGATGGACAGTCTTTTGTCCAGAAAATGGGTGATGCTTCCTGTCGCCCGGTAGAATTTTCTGAATCCCAGGTTCTGAGATGTGAAATAATCCAGTACATAACCGCCCTGCACGCTGAGACGATACCTGGTTCGTTCCCCGTTCTGTGTGATGTCCGTCTTAAAGATCACGCCGCCGTCCCGATTAATGCCGGCTTCGGGTTCCAGCCAGTAATAGCCGGCTTCTGCCGAAGCCGTCAGGGTTTCACTGAACAGATAGGATATGCCGACGGATGTTTCATAGATTTGATAATCCATCAGGTCCTCGGAAAAGGTCTGCAAGGTATAAGCGCCTTTTAAAGAAGCGGTTGCCTTGGGCGTGAAACGCAGCATGTAGGCGCCGCTGATCCTGTGGCCTTTCAGATCAGGGCTCTCTTCAAAATGACCGTTGGTGTAACCGTAATCCAGCTGGAAGCCATGCTGCTTGTTCAGCCAGACGGTTAGAAAAGGGCTGATGTAATTTTCGATGCTGTCCCTGTCTTCGAGGTCCTCGGCACGGTAATAATTGTTGCGGTACCTGACGCCGACACGGCTCTCCGGACCGAACTGATACTCCACGGTCGGTTCGACAACGTTGCGCATGTAAACAGCGCGCTGTGTTTCGGTTGCCAGAACGTATTTGTTGTCTTCCGCCGTTGAGAACAATTCTCTTTCCCTCGGATCATCAGATCGGATGAAGGCGTTTTTTAAATAAAAATTAAAACGTGAACTGGTCAGGTATTTGGCGTCAAGGCTGGCCTGACCGGTCAAATAATTGAGATTGCTGTAATCGCTGTAAAAAAGATAACCGACGGACGCGTCCAGGCTGACACCGGAGCGGTCACTCATGTTTGAAAATTTGATTCCGGGCGAGATCGTGGTATAAAAATCTTTTTTCTGATTGCTGGCAGTCAGATTGAGATTGTCACTGTATTCGCCTTTTACGTTCAGGTAGGGGTGAATCTGCGATAAAAAATCGGCGCCATAGACAGGGGGCGCCGACTGAATCAAAACGCAAACCAACATTAAAACAATAAGAACGCTATGTTTATTCATAGGATGTACCTTTTTGTTTTTCAATCCCGCTCACGCGGGGCGAGTATTGATTCTCTCTAGCCTGCTGCGAAAACGCAACACTCATTTCATACCTCGACAGCTTACTGCGAGGTGGTTGGCTGGTCGGGAGAACAGGACTTACTGGACAATAATGGTGTCTCCCCGCTTGATGACGACGTCCGGGATGTCACCATCAACAATCTTGTTATAATTAACGTACGTTCTTTGTTCTTTGCCGTTTTCAGTTGTGATGACCAGAATTTTTCTTTTGTTGGCCCACTCGGTAAATCCGCCCGCGGTAATGATTGCTTTCAGCAGGGTGGTTTCACTGCGGATGCGGAACACTCCCGGATTTTTAACCTCGCCGGATACATATATTTTGTAACTGTTGGCTTCCATCACGGTAACGGTTACGGCCGGGCTTTCTATAAAACCTTTGAGTTTGTCTATGATTACGTTCTTGAGTTGCTGGGGAGTCAGACCGGCAGCCTGTATGTCATCTGCGAGCGGCAGTGATATTTTGCCGTCTATTCTGACCGGGACGGTTTTGCTCATGGATTCTTCCGTCCATACATAAATATTGAGAACGTCTTCGGGCCCGATGATATAGTCGTTGCTGTCTGCGG
>JBDKUG010000350.1:0-11690 GCA_039679815.1 Smithella sp. | reverse complement strand
CGCTCACGAAGTGGCGGCAAATAAATGGGGAACACATTCAGGCGATAGAACAGATCGGCACGGAAACGGTCGGACAAAATATCCTGTTCAAGATTCCGATTGGTGGCGGCGATGATCCGGACATTGACATTGATCACTCGTGAAGACCCCAGCGGTTGAAATCTCTTTTCCTGCAAAACGCGAAGTAGTTTGACCTGTGCAGCAGCGGAGAGTTCACCGACCTCATCCAGAAATATTGTACCGCCATTGGCTTCTTCAAAGCGCCCGCGTCGCTGCGTGAGCGCGCCGGTAAAAGCGCCTTTTTCGTGACCGAATAATTCGCTTTCAATCAGCGTATCGGGAATAGCGGCACAGTTGACTTGGACCATCGGTCCGCCTTTGCGCGAAGAGTTGTTATGAATGGCCCGGGCAACGAGTTCTTTACCAGTCCCCGTTTCGCCGGTAATCAAAACTGTGGTATTTGAATCAGCAACCTGCGCAACCAGTCCGAAAACTTCCTGCATGGCTTTTGAATGACCGATAATGTCCATCGAGGGCGCGTGACCACTGCCAACGATTTTACGCAAGCGCCGGTTTTCTTCTTCCAGTGCCCGGATATGCACGATCTTTGCCATCAATTCGGCAACCGAAGAAAGCATCGCCAGTTCCTTATCCAGGTCTTCAACCTCCCTGGCAACCTTGTCAGCGGATAACACACCGACGACATCTCCGTCATACATAATCGGGACACATAGAAAGGAAAGCTCGGCACGATTCAGATGACGGCGCGCACCGGTGCGATCCAGAAAATGCGTTTCCTGCCCAAGATTCGCTACAGCCATTGGACGGCCGGTTTCCACCACTTTGCCGGTAATGCCTTCACCAGGTTTGTATGTGACTTCCATCCCATCGATATTGAAGTCATGGGCAATATCAAGCCAGGCTTCCTTCTTTTCACGATCCAAAAGTGAAATCATACCGCGCTGCATCCCGAGCCGCACACTCATTTCCTTCAGAATATTCTCCAACCGGTCATGCAAATCGTCCGGCTGTGCCAGAATTTTAGCAATCGCGTGCAGTGCCGCTAATTCTTCATAACTGTGAATGCTCACTTCGTTGTTTCCTCGGGGTAAACGTTGGTTAATGCTTTATTCAAATTCAACCTGATAGATTAACGTTATAATTATCTGACAATATTGTACCAAGTTCAACAACTATTATGTCCATTATGATGCAATAATGCAAATACGGAACCAATTTAGCATAACTTTGGAAAAAGTTGTGCTAAAAAAGAAAGTTTATATATGTGCTCGCTGATGGATAAGATGGCTGAGGGGCAAGGACTCGAACCTCGATTCACAGGGCCAGAACCTGTTGTCCTGCCTTTAGACGACCCCTCAGTGCATAAATTAAAAACCCGGACAAGGTAATGCTTTAGATTACAATGATGTCTTCCCCGTATGGTGACGGTAATAGATTTTTCATCGTGTATTTCAATTCCATCTTTAAGATACTGTACAAAATCAAACACTTCGCAGCAAGATACGGAGAATGAACGCTCGTCCCGCAGCATCGGGATTAGAAAACAAATATCCTGTCTTCGGAAACGGCGTCAATACTGGCGCCTTTGACGATAGCTTCAATCGTTGGTTCGACAAAATCTTCGTTGATGGCTATGTCGAGCCGGACTTTGTTCAGCAGGCCGCTTGTTTCCTCTGCATTAACGTAGATATCCTTAACGTTTTTTTGCCGTCTCTGATACACAGCACTGGTGACCGTCATTAAATTCACTTCCATGGCCTCCAGCTCTCTTTTTACAGCTTTCAGTTTATACGACGGGATAATAGCAATGATAAATTTCATTATCATACCTCTTCTGTTATCTTAGCAAGGATAGTGCCGCACCTGCTAATACTTGATTAGTTATTGTAATTACTGCTTTATTAAGAAATGACTGCGTATGCCATATTGGACAATATTGTGTAATTTTTTAAAAACAAAAACCAAAAATGTGGGAATGAATAGTCATCTTTCTGCTGGAAGCTGCTCAACTAATCGGCACAATTATGTTTAAACATTTCTCAATTTACTCAAATATGCGCCTTCCCGATCGATTATAGGCTTTATAACGCATTGTATTTAATGGACAATATATTATGGCAGGATAATTGCTGTTTGACCTTACCCTATATATATAGGGAGGAATATCAATATAATGGGTGCTCAAATCAGTGCGGGTGATACAGCCTGGATATTAGTGTGTTGTTCTCTGGTTCTTTTGATGACGCCGGCCCTGGCATTTTTTTATGGCGGCATGGTGCGTCGGAAAAATGTTCTTTCCACGTTAACTCTGAGCTATATTTTCATGTCCCTGATCGGAGTTCAATGGGTGCTTTATGGTTATTCCCTTTCGTTTGGTCCCGATATAAGTGGATTAATTGGTGGACTGGATTTCCTGGGCTTTCAGGGGGTTGGCGCCCAACCGAACATTGCCTACGCTAAAACCATCCCTCATGAACTTTTTGCCTCTTTTCAGATGATGTTTGCCGTGATTACACCCGCGTTAATTACGGGCGCTTTTGTGGAACGAGTTAAATTCAAGAGTTTCCTGCTTTTCAGCCTTCTCTGGGCAACACTGGTGTATGACCCGCTTTGCCACTGGGTCTGGGGACAGGGGGGATGGCTTAAGGAAATGGGCGTTCTAGATTTTGCAGGCGGGACAGTTGTACATATTGCCGCAGGTTTTTCGGCACTGGCGTTTGCCCTGGTCATCGGTCCGCGAAAAGGCCACGGTAGTGTTCCGATGGAGCCGAACAATATTCCACTTACGGTTTTAGGAACCGGATTGCTATGGGTCGGCTGGTTCGGCTTTAATGCGGGTAGTGCCCTCGGGGCAAACGGAGTAGCGGTAAATGCTCTGGTGACCACCAATACCTCGGCTGCCACTGCCGGTCTGGTCTGGATGATGCTTTCCTGGCTTGATGGAAGGCCAAGCACGCTGGGGATCGCGACAGGGATGGTGGTCGGCCTTGCCGCAGAGACACCGGCCTGCGGGTTTGTTACACCACTGGCCGCCATGGTGATCGGGGCTGTGTCCGCACCCCTTGCTTATTACGCAATGAGTTTTCGGGAAAGACGCAAGCTGGATGAATCACGGGATGTCTGGGCCTGTCATGGCATGGGAAGTACGTGGGGCACCATCGCCACGGGATTATTCGCTACGGTGGCCGTCAATGCCGATGGGGCCAACGGTTTGTTTTTCGGCAATCCCGCCCAACTGGGCATTCAGATCGTCGCGGTGATGGTCACCATCGTTTTTTCTTTCGGGATGACCTATGTGCTGGCCAAGGTGCTCAATGTGAGTATCGGATTGCGGGTCAGTCCAATCGAAGAAGACGTGGGTCTGGACATCAGCTCCCATGGGGAGCGATCCTACTAACAGACCTTGATAATCATCGGTGGTTTGGCAATTAATAGAATTTAGGACTGGAGATTTTACCATGCTGAAAAAAATCGAGGCGATCATTCGCGAAGATAAAGTAAACGATGTTATCGACGCCCTTAAAGAGATAGGGATTGTGGGCATGAACACGTTTGAAGTGCGGGGACATGGCCGGCAGGGCGGCGTTCAACTGGTCGGACGCGCCGGAACCTATCAGGTTAATATGCTTCCAAAAATACAAATCAACATCGTTTTAAACACGCGCAACCTGGATGCCGCGCTGGAAGCGATTCTCAAATCGGCTTATACGGGCGAGACGGGCGACGGCATTATTTTTGTTACGCCTGTTGAAGATGTCATTCGGGTTCGGACACGCGAGCGGGGCCCTGGCGCTATGATGTATCCCGGGGATATTGATGAACGCAGAAATAAGTAATCAAACTGCTCGTACCAGGAAAGCAAGGATCTTGTCCATCAGATGGTTGATGGATTGATATTGTGCGGGCTCAGCGGACAGGACTTCCTTCTCGGTCTGTATGTAGGTCGCTGGGATGAGTTCATCCCGGCAATGCGTAACGAGGTCTTGTGCGGACTGCGGTGTGGTTTCCAGATGAAACTGCAAACCGATAACCGACTGGCCCAGTTGAAACGCCTGATTTTCACATCCATCGCTTTTCGCAATACGCGTTGCTCCCGTCGGCAGGTCAAATGTTTCTCCGTGCCAATGGAAAGCCTGCACCGATTGCGGGAAGCGAAAGATGGATCTGTCGCTGGACGAAAAGCCATAGATGGGAAACCAGCCGATCTCTTTTACGGAATT
Organism: Smithella sp.; assembly: GCA_039679815.1. Taxonomy (GTDB): domain Bacteria; phylum Desulfobacterota; class Syntrophia; order Syntrophales; family Smithellaceae; genus UBA8904. The sequence continues at coordinate 7,449 of JBDKUG010000350.1, read as the reverse complement.
AGGATACACCTTTGCCCCCATCGCGCTGGCGATAAGCTGCGCGCCCAGACAGATGCCCAAAACAGGTTTGCCGGACATAATCATTTGATGAATAAATTGTTTCTCGGAGACAAGCCACGGATATCTCTTTTCTTCATTGACGCTCATTGGTCCGCCCATCACAATCAGCAGGTCAATTTTCTCCAAAGCAGGCAGGTTTGCCGATTTAAAAAACGGCGTGCAGGTTATGGTGTAGCCAACAGTCGTAAGGTATGAACGGATGCTGCCGATATCTTCAAAGGGCACGTGTTTGAAATAATGGGCAATCATCGAATGATGCTCTCCTTTTTTTTAAAACGTTATCCAATGGCCAGGCGTCCCGATTCCCCGGTGCGGATGCGGATGCATTCCTCCAGCGGAACAACAAAAATTTTACCGTCGCCTATGTTACCGGTACGCGCACCTTCGATAATCGCTTCCAGCGTGGGTTTGACATAGTCATCGTTGACCGCAATTTCAAAGCGTACACGATCCAGAAGGTTTCCTTCGGTAATGATCCCGTCGCAGGTATCCGTTTTACCGACCTGTGCTCCACAGCCGACCACATCGGACACCGTGATTTTACCGACATTGACGTTGCGCAAAGCCTTTTTGACTTCTTTCTTCTTGTCTGTTTGTACAATTGCTATGACTAGTTTCATAACGGTTTCACTCCCATCCTCTCATAATAGATTCCAATCAACCGCGGCAATTTATTTTGAATAAATTGCCGCGGCAGGAAAATTGATCACATCTCAAAAAGCAAAACTTAATGTTACGCCGCCATAGAGGAACGAAGAGCTATCCTTGTCTGACGGGTTCAACGTACCTTGAAGACCGCGTGCTTTCATCTCATACCTTGCGTCATTAGACAGAGGAAAAACATACGTTAAAAGCGGCGTGATCGCAATATTCTTCGTCACGGAAACCGGCAGAGAAATCGTAAACGTAGCATCATGAAAATTATTAAACTTGTCCATTGTAGCCAGTGAATCCGAATCGAATTTCGGATAGGTTGTTTCGTCTTCACTTTTTAGGTAGCTGATCTGGCCCGCCAGTTTCAGACCGACCCGCTCATGCAGGGCAAACGTATGGGAAATTCCCAGTGTCGCATACCATTGATGGTAATGATCTATTTCCTTGTAGACAGTCAGAGTCGGAGTCAGAAGAGTATCCACGCTCATGGTCACAAAGATCTCCTGGGCATCCAGCGGGTCGGCACCGCCGGGATACAATGCCGCCAGTCCGTAATAGATATAACCGGCGCCCAGAGACACGATGCCGAATTTGTGCGTATAGGACAAAGTGACATCCGTTTCAGATAAATGGGGAGAATATTTATCCTCTCCGGCGGAATAAGGGCGTGTATCAATATTTCCCCAGACATTGAATGAAAAACCTCTATAGCCAATGGTCGCCGACGGCTGAACCACCACGCCATGACGCGTCATCTCCTGCCCTCTCCAGATATATGCGCTTAAAACACTGGCCGCCACCTCCCCGGTTATCATGTATTTCTCCTGTTGTGGTTCACTCTCTTTTGATTCGGCGGCTGGTTTTTCTTCAACCGCCGGTTTAGATTCAGCAGTTTTGCCGGATTCTTCCCCCGCCCAGGTTATCATCGGAAATAAAATCAGCAACAGGATCATCATCATTCGTATTCCCGTAATGTTCAGTCTCATTGTATATTTATCCTCCTTTTCAACTATTGAGATTCAAATTGTGTGCAATCGATTTCATATTTATGGATCTTGCCCGCCAAACTGCGTTTTGTTGTTCCCAGCATCTGCGCGGCCACCGTGGTGTCGCCTTTTGTTCTTCTAAGGGCGTGAATGATGACCGTTTTTTCACAGTCTGAAACACAACGCTCCAATGCATTTGCACTTGTATATGTTTTGCCGCTATCCATAATAGGTACCTCACCCGATGGCGATACCGCCTCTTTCGCCGTTGCTGATCCGAATGCAATCGGCCAGTTGGGTGACAAAGATTTTCCCGTCTCCAACCGAACCGGTATGTGCGCCCCTGGTGATGGCTTTGATGGTCGGCTCGACAAAGTCTTCGTTCACTGCAATGTCCAGGCGGACTTTGTTGAGCAGGCCGCCCGCTTCTTTTGCTCCGCGGTAGATTTCCGTGAGTCCTTTTTGCCGTCCCTGTCCGACAACATTAGCAACGGTCATTAAATTCACGTCCACGGCTTCCAACTCTCTTTTAACAGCCTCCAGTTTGTGAGGCTGAATAATGGCAATGATTAATTTCATGTTGTTTTCCTCCTATTCAATCACAGTGTAAGCGGCTTCGCTTTGTTGGGTAAGATCCAGACCGACGATTTCACTATTCTCTTCAACCCGCATGCCGATAACAGCGTCTACAATTTTGAAAATGATGAAGGTCATAATCGCGGCAAAGGCAATCGTCACCACAAGCATCAGGAACTGGATCAGAAACTGATGGACATTTCCGAAAAGCAGACCATCAGAACCTGCCGCGTTGACTGCTTTCTGCGCAAAGACACCTGTAAGGATGGTACCGACGGTTCCGCCAACACCATGCACGCCGAAAGCGTCCAGAGAGTCATCGTAACCAAGTTTGCCTTTAATGACAGCAACAGCTGCATAGCAAACGAAGGCGACAATAATGCCGATAAGCATGGCGTTCATCGGGTTGACAAAACCGCAAGCGGGTGTGATGGCAACCAGTCCCGCTACAGCGCCGGTAGCCGTACCCAAAATAGTCGGGGTCCCGTTGTGCCACCATTCAATCAATGCCCATGTCAAACCGGCAGCGGCTGTTGCTGTATTAGTGGCAACAAAGGCATTGGCGGCAAGACCATCTGCTGCAAGCGCGCTGCCTGCGTTAAAGCCGAACCAGCCGAACCACAGAAGAGCCGCGCCCAGGACAGTAAACGGCAGGTTGTGCGGACGAATGGGTTTATGGTTGTAGCCGACACGCTTGCCCAGTAATAACGCCAGGACCAATGCCGAAATACCGGAGCTCACATGCACGACAATGCCTCCGGCAAAATCCAGGCCACCCATGGCTTTGAGCCATCCGCCCGTTCCCCAGACCCAGTGCGCCAGAGGGTCGTAAACAAAAGTGGCCCAGAGTAAAGTAAACAGCAGAAAAGCCGGAAACTTTACCCGTTCCGCATACGCGCCAATGATGAGGGCAGGTGTAATAATGGCGAACATGGCCTGAAAGATCATAAAAACCGAATGGGGAATCGTTGCGGCGTAGTCAGGATTTGGCGCCGCGCCCACGCCTTTGAGTCCCGCCCAGTCCAGATTGCCGATGATACCGTGGATGTCCGGACCAAAAGCCAGAGAATAACCGAACAAAACCCACTGTAAACTGATGACGCAGACAATGATAAAGCACTGCATTAAAATGGAGAGGACGTTCTTGCGGCGAACCAGTCCCCCGTAGAAAAATGCCAGCCCCGGAATGGTCATTAACAGGACTAATGCACTGGACATGAGAACCCACGCTGTATCTCCCGAATTCATGATCAATACCTCCATTAAATTTATTCTTTCGGATTTTCTTAAGGCAAGGACGGTGCCAAAGCGGCTGATGATAGATTAGTTGTTGATATTAATAATATATTTTAAATAAATTGCTTTAACAAATTAGAACATTATTGTATGATTTATCAATAGAGACAACCTAAATGTCGGTAAAATTATTTGCTTGATGAACCGTGACCACGGAATGACTGTTCAAAAATGTTATGATTTGTGCCCGAAAAAATCAAATTCGAAAGAGCCTCACAATATCCATAAAATTCTTCATGGCACAAAAATTGATATAAACATAAATTGGAAGTTATTTTAACTTCTGTAGCAATGCATGTCAGGATGGCAAGAGAAGGCATTTTTCAGGCAAATATTTGATAATGCATATTAATTTTGATATGCGCATCATTTTGACAACGAATATCAGGAACAAATTAGTCCATTTGCGGTGTACAAATTTGTTCCGTAAGAAGCCATAGATTGAGGGAAAAAATAGTATGACACCTTATCCCCGCGTCAGTACAGGTATGAACGGTCTGAATGAAATACTCGGTTACCTGCAAATGGGTGACAATGTTGTCCTTCAGGTTGATTCTATTGAGGACTATAAGAAATTTGTCGATCCCTACGTGGAAACTGCTCTGGCCCGCAATCAGCGCCTCGTCTATATGCGCTTCGCCAATCACCCTGCCCTTCTGGAAACTAACAAACAAATAAAAGTTTACAAACTAAATGCCAACAAGGGTTTTGAATCCTTTTCCACACAGGTCCATAACATTGTTCGCGATGAAGGACGGGACGTATTTTATGTTTTTGACTGCCTGTCCGATTTGCTCCTGGCCTGGGCGACTGACCTGATGATTGGCAATTTTTTCGTTATCACCTGTCCCTACCTGTTTGAATTAAACACGGTGGCCTATTTTGCTATCCTGCGCAACCGCCACTCTTTCAAGACCGTGGCGCGGATTCGCGAAACCACTCAGGTACTGCTGGACATCTATAACAACAACGGAACAATCTGCGTTCATCCACTGAAAGCATGGAAACGCTACACACCAACGATGTTTTTGCCGCACATTATGGAAGGTGATAATTTAGTCCCGATCTTAAACAGTGCGGACGCTGCAAGTATCCTGTCCTATCTGACAGACAAAAATGCCACCAGCGGTGCACGTAATCTCGATTACTGGGAACGCATTTTCCTCAAGGCGACCACCATTCTGGAAGACCCGGACGCCGTGAAGGAAAAGCAGATTATGGTGGAAACCCTCTCGCACGTGCTGATCGGCCGTGAGAAAAGGATGTTGTCGCTGGTGAAGGAATATTTCTCTCTGGAAGATCTGGTAGAAATCAAAAAACGACTGATCGGCACTGGATTTATCGGCGGCAAATCCGTGGGTATGCTGCTTGCGCGCAACATCCTGCGCAAAGACCCGTCATTGGATTGGAATGCAGAACTGGAAATACACGATTCTTTTTACATCGGTTCGGATATTTTCTACTCCTACATGGTACAAAACGGTTGGTGGAAATTGCTCATGGCGCAAAAGACCGATGAAGGATATTTTAAAGTCGCCCACGAACTAAAAAGCAAAATGCTGCATGGTGTTTTCCCGGACGAAGTCAAGGAACAGTTTCAGCTCATGCTGGAATATTTCGGCCAATCACCGATCATTGTGCGTTCCAGTTCGCTTCTGGAGGACGCCTTCGGCAACGCCTTTGCCGGAAAATACGAAAGTTATTTCTGTCCCAACCAGGGAACACCTGAAGAACGCTACAAAAATTTTGAAGAAGCCGTCCGCAAAATATTTGCTTCCACCATGAAGGAAGACGCCCTGACCTATCGCCTGCAGCGCGGCATGGCCCAGGAAGATGAACAGATGGCGCTTCTTGTTCAACGCGTATCGGGCTCTCACCGCAACACCTATTTTTTCCCTGATCTGGCGGGCGTCGGTTTATCCTACAACACCTTTGTCTGGCAAAAAGGCATGGACCCGAAAGCGGGTATGCTGCGCATCGTCTTTGGATTGGGGACCAGAGCGGTCAATCGCGTAGAAAATGACTATCCGCGTATCGTTGCGCTGGATGCACCGCTTATGAAGCCTTACACCAAACAGGAGGACATGAAACGATTCTCACAAAACGAAGTGGATCTTTTGAATCTGCAGGAAAATGTTTTTCAAACGCTTCCGGCAGCGGACTTGCTTACCCATGACATCGAAGCACATCTGGATCTGATTGCGACGCGCGATATGGCCGCAGCCGAATACCTGCAATCCGTAGGCAAACAGGCCAAAGACACCTGGATCCTGACCTTCGACGAGTTGCTCGAGAACACATCATTTGTCCAAACCATGTCCAAGATGTTGAAAAAACTGGAGCAGGTTTACCGCTATCCGGTTGACATCGAGTTCACTGTAAACTTTAACACTCAAGGCAAACCTCAGATTAACCTCCTGCAATGCCGTCCCTTTCAAACCAAGGGCCATTACAGCCGCGTGGAGTTGCCGGGAAAAATCAGCAAATCAAAGATTCTGCTGCAACAGGAGGCCAACTTTATGGGCGGCAGTGTTTATCAGGCCATTTCCCGTATTATTTATATTGATCCCAGGGGATATGCCGGGTTAAGCCTTTCTGAAAAGCACGAGATCGCCAGGCTGACTGGCAAATTAAACAAGCAAATTGGCAGGCGAGAAGTGATGCCGACCATCTTACTGGGCCCGGGACGATGGGGAACAACCACACCTGCAATGGGTGTTCCGGTTACGTTTTCGGAAATCAACAATGTCACGGCTATCGGGGAAATCGCCTATCAGGACGGCGCATTGATTCCCGATCTGTCCTTTGGCACGCATTTTTTCCAGGACATGGTGGAAATGGATATTTTTTACATGGCCATTTATCCCGAGAAAGACGGTGTCCTTTTTAATACCGCATGGATGAAAAAACAACCGAACATCCTGGCGGATCTGATGCCCGCAGATGCGCGCTTTGCAAATGTTGTGCATGTGTATGATATGCGTGCCAGGGATTTGCGTCTGCTTTCTGATATTGTTACACAGAAGATGATATGCTTCTTTGAAAAATAACATGTACCAAAAACTCACAGAAATATCATGACAAGGGAATTTATGATTTATAAAAAAATATATAATATTCTTAACACCGTTCTACGTTTTGCCGCGAATTGCCGCATTTATATCGGCCGCCGTCCATCTGCTGTTGATGCCCCCGCAATTATTATCTTCCCGATCGACATCAGCCGGCTGAATTGCGGTTTTGCAGGCTTAATGACATGCCGGCTGCCCGAGTCTCCGGCGCCAATCATGGCTGATCTTACCCTGGGAACCCTGTGGGGAAATATCAAAAAAGCCGGCGTGCAAACATGTTCAACAGGAAAGGACTTCTCGGAAAATTATCTGGGCGGAATAAAATCTCTGCATGCCATGAATAAAGCCTTATCGGATCTTAAACGGGAAGATGCGCAGGAATTTCTTTTCTTTCAGGACGGCCGGACCGCTGATTTAACGCTTGCAGGCAGGGAAATAAGTAATTTTCTTACGCATGAAGAAAAATGTCTCGAAGATCAGGCTGCCTCGTTCAACTCAACCGACCTGGAAACCATCAACAGCCGGCTTATTCTGCTCAAGGATATTTGCTGGATGCTGGAAAAAGATATTCTGGCCAATCTCCAGAAGGTGCTGCAGCTGACCGGGGCGGCATCACCTGCCGACGTTTCGCCGCACGCCTTCCGCAAATTTCACAAACTCAATCTGCTGCTGAATGCAGTTGACCGTCTGGAAGTTCGAGGACGCGATTCCGCGGGCATCCAGTTGACCTTTGTCCTGAAAAATGAAAAAGCAATGCAAGGCACCCTCCGGCAAATCAGCGCCATGGGATTAAATGAAGATTATCA
>JBDKUG010000315.1:0-3292 GCA_039679815.1 Smithella sp. | reverse complement strand
ACAAGCGGCACGGCGTTCTTGAGGGTAGTAGTAAATGGCCCAAGCCCGACAATAGAGAATTGCGCAAGAGCTCCGTATGTTGCCAAAGGCTCATAACCCTGCAGAAGCATGATAAGAGCACCTACCGCCAGCGCGATTACGACACCAATTACACCACTGATTATTTTGCGTATCATGCCGTAAGCTTCCCTTCTAGCATATAGCGCCCAACTTCTTCGATCGAGGTCTGGTCGGTAACGAGATCCGCCACGATCCTTCCGCGATGCATCACGAGTATTCTATCTGCGATTAAAAAAAGTTCTTCGAGATCCGCAGAGATGACAAGAATGGCTCGATTTTCCTGGCGCATAGAGAGAATCTGATCATGTACATACTCGATCGACCCGACATCTAGCCCTCGCGTTGGCTGATCCATCAAGAAGAAAGGAGTGGGCAGCAATAATTCGCGGCCAAGGATCGCCTTTTGCTGATTTCCCCCCGATAGCGATCGAAATGGGTTCTGATATGATGCCATCTGCACAGAAAATCGCTCTACAAGAGATTCGACAAAAGCCCGCGCCGTTTGGTAGTTGAGCACAAGACCCCTCCATTTTGAAAAATCCGGATTGAGCCGATGGTGCGTCATAATGACATTTTCCAATATCGACGCAGAAATGCTCGCTCCCATCTTGGCTCGATCTTGAGGCACAAATGAAATCAATTTGCGCCGTTCTAGGATGGGGAGTTGGGTGATCTCCTTGTTGCTGACTTCTATATGCCCGCTGCTTGGCTCGGCTAATCCCATGACACAGTTGACCAGTTCCAACTGACCATTGCCTTCTACACCTGCAATGCCGACAATTTCACCCGCATGAACCGAAAACGAAATATCATCAAGAAGCTTAAAACCATCGCGTCGCACAAGGTTCAGATTCTTCGTTTCGAACACGCACTCGCCCGCCTTATGGGTCGTACGCTTTGAGGTAAAAATGACCTGGCGGCCAACCATCATTTGGGCGAGCTCTGCTTTGTTTGTTTCCGCAGCGACCACCGTGGCGATTTTTTGGCCTTTGCGCATAACGGTTATGCGATCGCTTAGTTCGAGCACCTCGTCGAGGCGATGGGAACTGAAGAGAATCGTTGTGCCCTTGTCGCGCAGGCGCTTTAGCTCTGCAAAAAGCTGTGGAATTTCCTGAGGAGTAAGCACCGATGTTGGTTCGTCGAGTATGAGAACCGAGACATTACGGTAAAGCAGTTTGAGGATTTCGACCTTCTGGCGAGCGGCTACAGAGATGCGGTCAACAATGGCCTCTGGATCGAGGTTGAACTGAAATTCGTCGATTTTTGCTCGCACGAGCTCGATGGCCTGTTTGACATTGAGCTTACCTATCGCGCCCTGAATGGGCTCCGCGCCGAGCACGACATTTTCCCAGACTGCATACTGAGAGATGAGCTCGATTTCCTGATGAACCATCCCGATTCCCATTGCTATTGCATCGGCGGGTTTTTTGAAGTGAACGGGATTGCCGGCGAGTCGGACAGTACCAGAATCGAAGGGTATTAGTCCATAAAGGATCTTCATCAAGGTGCTTTTGCCTGCGCCATTTTCTCCTATTATCGCATGTATCTCGCCTTTTCGAATTCCGACGGAGACATTGTTCACCGCGAGGACATTGGGCGGATATACTTTGACAATACGTTCGAGCGAAATAAAATCATCCATGAGTTGCCACTTTCGATTCAGAATCGTTGAAATCAATGATAGAGATAATAAGCTTGGTCTGTCTTTTATATTGGGCTTGCTCTTGGCATTGAGCATTTTCTTGATTAAAGAAGGCGCTGGAAGCTGAGTGCGCATAGCGCTTCGCCAGCGGGCGCCACTGTTGATTTTGCGATTCAACGCTAGCGGCGCCCATGGTAATCTTATGGCTTTTCCCTGGCAGAGCTCATCTTTTTCGGACAAGCGCCAATATTATTCTGACAGGTCATGGAACAGCTTCGAATCCTAGACGATCATCACTGCCAGACGTTCTCGCCATTGTATAGAGGAACCTTCAGCTTTCCATCTATGATCTGCTGGCGCGCCGTATTGACTTTGTCGACGATTTTCTTGGGAAGAACCTGCTGTTTTGCATCGAAGACGAGGTCTACACCACCGCTTGCAAGATCTGAGTTGATGATGACACCAGGTTTATATGTGCCATCCATGATGGTCTTGAAGACCGACTCTATACTGGCGCCGACATTCTTCACCGCGCTGGCAATGACATGACCTGGTTCTAGGTCGTTCTGGTTTGTGTCGACGCCGATAGCATATAGCCCGCGCTCTGCTGCTGCCTGAAGTACACCAATACCTGCGGCTGCTGCCACCTGGTAGATAACATCCGCTTTTTGATCATAGAGTTGCAATGCTGCCTGTTTGCCTTTTGCCGAATCGTCCCAAGCACCGCCGAGCGACTTAGTCAGCACTTTGATGTTCTTATCTACCGCTTTAGCTCCCTGCTGATAACCGAAGACAAATGCGCTGACTATTGGGTCGGTATCACCGCCAACGACGCCTATGACCTTGTCTTTATTTACGCCTTTTAGTGAGGTCTCTGTAGTGGTAAGCGCTGCGGCCATACCCGCAAGATAGGAGCTCTGCTCAGCAAGAAAGAAGACCGATGTGATGGTCTTTTTCGGATTTTCGACTATCGTATCGATGTTGACGAAGATCTTGTTCGTATATTTATCCGCTATCGCCATGAGCTGATCCTCGAAGCCATAGGAGATGACGAAAATCACATCGGCGTACTGGACCGCTGCATCTAGCGCAGGCTGGAACTTTCCTGCATCGAAGTTACATTCGATTGTGCGAGTCTGAACTTTATAATTTTTCTCGATATTCTTGATGCCTGCCTCGCCAGAATCATAGAAAGCATTATCGCCAAGTGCGCCATTTATAAGGTAGACGACCCGGTCCGTCTTGACTGCAGGACCGGCACCGAAAACATTTATTGCAGCAGCAATAATCATGACTGCCGCAATAACCACGAAATATCTTTTGCCTTTCATGGGGACCCCCTAATATTCTTAGCTTAAAATTATAAGGCGGGGTGCCAAAAGCGTCAACCTTTAACTGGCTTCAGGGTGCACGACAATTTTGTGATGATTTTCCCAAGGTGAGATGAAGAAAAGAATTGCTATCTTTTTCTGATTATTTATGTTAGAATCAGAAAAAGGACCGTACTTTTACAGTTGACATAAGAGAGTAGGGGAAATAATTCCTTTCAGCACAATCTGAAGGGAATATTTTTTAAAAATATTTGAAGAA
>JBDKUG010000175.1:0-5767 GCA_039679815.1 Smithella sp. | reverse complement strand
CGCAAAAAAATTCTGAGGGCTGCCGGCAAGCGGGTCTTGGAGACTTCCTGCACAGAGTTTTCAGTCTGTACTATTTCTTCTCATACTACCGAATCAATAGTTAAAATATTCAAAATAATAAAGCTTGACACTATAGATCATACCTGATAGGTGAATGCCTGAACGATGCGTTATATCGTTCAGGTAAATGGAATGAAATACTGAAAGCCATCAAGTCGTCAATGATAATAAATTTTCGGGTGACGGAATCGGATGTCCTTCAAAAAAACAAAAAAACGGCGATCCAAGCCGCCAAGGCCCCCGGCGCCTCCATGCAATATCAATTTTGAGGAGGGCGATTCACTAATCTATGAACCTGTGGAATGCCTGCGACACTTCCTGAAACTTAAAAAAAAACGGCGGCGCCCTGATTAAATCACTAATGCCTGAGAAGGTTTTTAAATCGGTTTTTTTAACCCCGGAGATCGGGGAAATAAAAACAAACTAGCGAAGGAGGATAAAATGAGTATTGCTGTTGAATCTGTAAAAGACGTGTTTGATAAACTGCCCCAGGCCTTTCAGCCCGATGCTGCAAAGGGAGTGGATATAATTTTCCAGTTCAATATAGGCGGTCCGACCGGCGGTAACTGGTATGTGACTGTAAAGGACGGCGCCTGCGAGGTGGCATCCGGCAGTACGCAAAAGCCGACCTGCACTTTCATGCTCCTGGACAAGAGTTTTATGGATCTGATGAGTGGGAAAACTACGGGCATGAAGGCTTACATGACAGGCAAGCTCAAGGTCAGCGGCGATCTGATAAAATCGCAGCTTCTGGCAAAACTTTTTGTATTTTAGTCAGACCGGTTCTACCGGGAAGAGGGGTCAATAAAGCGGCATACGTAAAATAGCCCGCTTTCCGCAAAATTTCGGAAAGCAGAAATTGCCGGGAACAAGCTTATGAGTGGAATAAAAGGATATACAGGAAAAATCCTCGATGTGGACCTTTCAACTGGAAAAGTAAGCCGGCGTGAGCTTCCTAAAGAGACCCGGGAACTTTTTCTGGGAGGCAGATTAATATCGACAAGAATTCTTTGGGATGAACTCGCGCCGGGAACCGATCCCCTCTCCCCGGACAACCTCCTGATTGTAATGACCTCTCCCCTTACCGGGACCGGGGCGCCATCCTCCAGCAGGTATGACATTTCCGCGAAGAGCCCCTTAACCGGTTGCATAGGCCATTCCAACAGCGGCGGCGATTTCGGCATTAACCTTAAAAAAGCAGGCTGGGACGGGCTGATCATCAGGGGAAGAGCTGAATCGCTCGTTTTTATCGACATTAACGAAGATAAAGTCGAGATCAAAGATGCAGCCCACCTGGCCGGAAAAAATACCCAGGAGACCCAGGAGCTGCTTGGCCGGGGCGGAAAAATGGTGATCGGGCCGTCCGGTGAAAACATGGTCAAATATGCGACCATAGTATCCCAGGAGCGCAGCCATGGCAGAACAGGCATGGGAACCGTGATGGGATCGAAAAACCTGAAGGCCGTACTTGCGAGGGGCAACAGGAAAATAGAGCTGCACGACCCTGAGGCTTTCAGGGCCCACATCAAAAAATGGGTGGAGATGCTGCGCTCCCATCCGGCAACCTCGGAGTTTGCGCCGAAGTACGGCACATCGGGTTTCCTGCAGGTCCTTTCCGACCGCAATGCAATGCCGACCAAGAATTTTAATTACGGCAGCTACAAGGATGCACACTTGATCAGCGGGCATAAACTTGCCGCGGATTACCTGGTCAGGAATTACGGGTGCGTTTCCTGCCCTGTAAAATGCGGCAGGGTGGTCCGTGTCGGAGATAAAGAGGTCAAGGGGCCGGAGCTGGAAACCTGCGTGTTTCTGGGCTCCAACATCCTGTGCAACGACATGGAAGCCATTATCCAATGGAACTATGAACTCGACCTGCTGGGTTTGGATTCAATCAGCGCGGGAAATGTGCTCGGTTTCGCTGCCGAATTGAGCGAAAAGGGCCTTTGGAAAAGCGGTATCGAGTTCGGCCGCAAAGATAATATACTTCAGGTCTTCAGGGATATAGCTTACCGCCGGGGAATCGGCGACGACCTGGCTGAAGGAGTCCGCTTTCTTTCCGGAAAGTATGGGGGCGGCGATTTCGCCGCTCAGACAAAGGGTCTGGAGTTGCCGGCCTATGAGCCGCGGGGGGCTGTGGGGCACGGTCTCGGCTATGCAACCTCAAACAGGGGGGGATGTCACCTGCACGGGGGTTACATGATTTATTTCGAGGTGAACGGGCCTCTCACACTGAAGCCCACGCACCATCGCTCCAAACCGGGCTGGGTTGTCATGACCCAAAACCTCATGGCGGCCATCGGTGCAGGGGGGAACTGCCTGTTTACCGCCTGGACTTTCTTAATGCCCCCCGTTTTCAAACTGCCGGGGCACAAGTTTCTCTCTTCAATAGCAACTTCGTTCATGACTTACTCATGGTGGCTGATCGATGCCAGCCTGAAGCTCCCCCCCGCATGTGCGGCATTTCACATTCCGTTTGTCCCGCAAACAAAGGCGCTGGAGCTGGCAACGGGAATGACTATGAACTTGGGAGCCTATCTCGAAGTGGGGGAGAGAGGCTATAACCTGGAGAGGCTTTTTAATCTCAGGGAAGGGATTACGAAAGCTCAGGACAGCCTTCCCAAAAGATTCACTCACGTGCCATTGGTGTCCGGCAAGAACAATACGAAAGTGCCCTTAAAGAAAATGCTTCCCAAATATTACAAGTTGCGGGGCTGGGACAAGGACGGGATACCGACAGATAAGACTCTCCGGAGGCTCAAACTTTTTGAGATCGCCGAGCCTTATCTGCATTTGGTCAGGGCGCAGCATAAAGAATTTGAAAAATGAACGGCCGGTGATTATTCCAGGGCGCTGTTTATTATCTATTTGGTTGTGGCAGGAGCGGGATTTCGCTTTTTGGTCTTGACCGAAAGTGTTTTGGCTGATTTCTCCATCTTATCAATATTCATCTGAACAAGCTGCTCAAGGGTAATTGATTCCAGAGTATCCGAGATCTTCGCTTCCAGAAGCGCCCAGATGTCCCGGCTTACGCAGGTAGAAGACCTTGGACAGATCTCAGGGTTATCAATGCAATCCACCAGGCAACTGCCTTCAAGAACATCTATTATCTGTTTCAGGGTGATCTGGTCGGGCGCTCTTGACAATGTATAGCCGCCATTTAATCCCCGGACTGATTTCACCAGACCAACTCCCTTGAGATTGATTATTATAAGACTCAGGTATTTCTCTGATATCTCTTCTATACTGGCTATGTCCTTGAGAAATAGAGGCCTCTGCCCGTAATTTCGGGCCAAGGCGAGCATTAATCTGACACCATATCTTGATCTGGTAGTAAGCTTCATTTTTTATTTTAGTTATAATATTTTCATAGCAATTAACTATATTCAGGTTCAGTGTCAATAAGAAATTTGTAATCCAAGAGGCCTTAAACCTACTAAAACGATGGCATTCATAGATATTACTGAGTGATTGCATCAGGTTATCCATCAGATCCCATTATGATAATTAATTAAAAACAGGGCCTGTTTAGATATAACCAGGGCCAGGGCGGTCCTCACGGAAGGAATTAAGGGTATTCAAGGAAATTAATGGATATTCCCGACGGCTTAATCCCGCAGTTCAATAACCGGAGAGGAGCAGGTCTAAATGAGGGGCAACGCCCCTCATCCCGAAATTCGCCGGCGACTATTTGCGGGAAGATCTGGAGTGATACCGACGGGCGGGACAATCACCGGCGTGGGCAAATTATAAAGAAGCTCAAACTGCTAAAAGGTTTAATATGCACACACCGGTTCTAATCATATGATTTTCTCAGATTGCAGATAATCAAACAGCTCCAGCGCGGAATTCGCCGCCAGTTCCGTGCCGACTCCCCAACCGCCCGCATCTCCTCCCACCAGATAAAGATTCTTTACCGGTGTAGCAACTGAGGGGCGCGATTTTCCGACTTGACCGATCACCTGCCCAATGCCTGTCCCTGCGCCCTCTTTTCCAAGCCTGGTCTCCAAAAACATATCGGAGACAAAATCCGTCCACAGGATATGGCCCTCGAGTTGAGGCCAGAGATCGAGCAGTGTATTCATACAGCAGCGTTTCCATTTCTCGTTGATTTTTGCGCGTTCCTTAATGTTCCGGGGGATTCCCAGCGTAGGCGTTACGCAATGGAGGTTCTGGCATCCCGGCGGAGCCAGATCCGGATCCAGGTTTGAGATGGGGACAATCATGATGACGCACTTGGAGGGAACATCGGCGGCCGTCAATTCTATCTTTTCCGCATTGGAAAAATCGATTGATTTCAGATCTTCCACATCCATAACCGGGACATAATTCAGCCATTTTTCATCTGTCACATGAATATCTATTCCGAGTTTCAGAGAGCAGACCCGCCCGCCCCACGACAAGTTCTTAACGCGCTGAACGTAATCTTGCGGGAAAAATTCCTCTCCTGCCAGATTCATGACCGTGGTTTTAATATCGGAATTGGATATAACAATATCTGCAGGCAGGAATTCATTATCAGGCCCGGCCATCACACCTTGGACAACCCCGTCTTCAATTACTATTTTACTCACTCTCGTGCCTGTAATGACTTCACCCCCATGCTCCTCTATAGCCTGACAGTAAGCCAGGGGTATGGATTGACAGCCTCCCTTCACATATCCCATGCTCATGTTCTCCGCATTCTTTTTGCTGCATCTGAGGAATTCCCCTGCGGAAGTGGTCTGCGGCCCGGTCCCGTACATAAGCCCGGCCTGGAGAGTATACATAAAAGCGTTAAGGTTATTTTGCTCAAGGAAATCAATCAGCGGCATCTCGTCATATTTATAAGTATCCTCATAACTCATTTCCTGCAATATGCCTTTGAAGGTTTTTTTCCGGGATTCCCGATTACCCGTCTGCTGTTCCGAATCACCCCCTGTCTCTTTAAGGCCGAAGCTCATAACCTGACCCATGAAATTAATGCGGGGCCCCGGGTTTTTGCAGTAGGCCCATTCGACGGCGTTTTCTTTCCCGATTTTCGTCAGAATCTCTCCCAAAGAACCTTTATCGCAATTGCCAAAGATATGAGTTCCCACGTCGCAGACCCACTCGCGGCCCATTGCATCTTCTTTAGTGTAAGAGCCGCAGCGTCCACCCAACCAGGGGTTCTGCTCAACAATAATCACGCGGTTTTTAGAGTTTGCCGCAATCAAAGCACCTATGCCCGAACCGCCAATTCCACTGCCAATAACCAAAACGTTTTTCATCGTATATGGACCTTTTCTATAATAATAAGTTGTTATTAAACGTCTGGAGAAACCCGCTATGATTCGACTGACTCACCAGGAATGTTTCTTTCCGATGCCTTTCATTCCGGCTTGCAGCGCCGAATACCAGGCTCGGCAAAATTGATTGCAGTCCGGCTTTCAGGTATCAGACTATGCTTCACCACGTCATTCAGGGTTTGTAGAACCCCTTGCAGGTATAAACAGATTTGTGAATACCTGTTAACCTTATGGAAAAATCAAGGAGGGAAACGGGATAGAGCGCTTTAAAAACACCCGGCAGTAAAACAGTCCACGGTTTCCCGACGAGCTTCCTGTCCTTGAGAATACTCTTGATTACCGCCCTCGCCATTTGCTCCGGCGTCTGGGCAGGCAGGAAAAACGGGGTGCTCATTCCTTCGAACATTCCGGTTTTGGTCAGATATGGACAGACCACCGTT
>JBDKUG010000063.1:0-3067 GCA_039679815.1 Smithella sp. | reverse complement strand
AGGTGGTGATATTCTTATTGCTTGGGAGGCTATAATGAAAAAATGTACCTATTGCGCTGAAGAGATACATGAAGAAGCTATCAAATGCAAACATTGTGGTGAATGGTTGACATCAAACATTAACATTTACATTTAAAGAAAAGACAGCTTTGGAATTGGCAAATTATGCTGTTATTAAATTCAAAGAATATGGGACCAGAGGGACGCTGTTAACTTTTTAACTTCATGGCTGTTTCACTGTTGCAGAACGAATCAGCGGAGATTTTCAGAAGCATGGAATGACTGCTTTGGAACCTAAATCGGGAGAGCGTGTCCGGAATGTGGAAACAATATAGGATGTCCCTTTGTCTGTTTATCATCATAACCTTGGAGATTTTATTATGTTTAATAAACTTTGTAGCAAAATATTTTGTTTATGCATAATTTGCGGATTATTTTCTTTTTTCGCTCCAGCAAGCGTTTTTAGTGAAACAAAAACCTTCATCAAAGAATACACCTACCAGGCTGGTGATGAAGACAGCAAAAATTCCTGCCGGGTTATAGCGCTGCGCGAGGTAAAAAGGCTTCTTCTGGAGGAATTGGGCACGTATCTGGAAAGTGAAACCGAAGTGAAGAACTTTCAGCTGACAAAAGACCAGATCGTTACGCTGACGGCGGGCATTGTCCGGACGGAACTGATTGAGGAAAAATGGAATACGCAAAATTTGCAATATTGGCTGAAAGCGAAAATAACAACCAATCCACAGGATGTTACCAAAGCCATCGACAGCCTTCGTAAAGATCGGGCAAAGGTAAAGGAACTAGAGGAATTAAGAAAAAAATCCGAAGAACTTTTAAAGGAAAATGAACGGCTGACGAAAGAGTTAAAGACAGCAAAGGATGATGCAAGAAAAGAAGTAGCACAGGCATATAAGCGGAATATCGACAATTTAAGTGCAACGGAATGGTTTGAAAAAGGCTATGAACAAACTTCATCCGGCAACTTCTCCGATGCAGAAAAGGCATTTAGCAAAGCCATAGAGCTTAACCCCCAAGATGTAGTAGCATACTATAATAGAGGGAATGTTTATATCGCGCTTGGCAATTATCATCTGGCGATTAACGATTATAATAAGGCAATAAAACTGAATCCGAAGTTTGCATGGGCATACGGAAACAGAGGGAATGCTTATATCGAACTTGGCAATAATCAGCAGGCGCTTATCGATCACAATAAGGTAATAGAATTAATACCGCAGGATGCAGGTGCATACCTAAACAAAGGGAATGCTTATTCAAAGCTTGGCAAATATCAGCAGGCGATTAAGGATTACAATAAGGCAATAAAACTGAATCCGCACCTCGCAGAAGCATATTATAATAGAGGGATTAATTATGACAATCTTGGGAAATATCAGCAGGCGCTTCAGGACTACAAAAAGGCAACAGAACTGAATCCGAAGCACGCAGAAGCATATTATAACAAAGGGGTTGGTTATCACCTTCTCGGCAACGACAATCAGGCGATAAAGGATTATGACAAGGCCATCGAGATCAACCCACAATTTGCAGAAGCCTATCATAGCAGGGGAGTTGCCTATGGAAGTCTTGGCAACTACAATCGCGCGATTAAGGATTTTGACAAGGCCATCGAGATCAACCCACAATATGCAGAAGCCTATCATAGCAGGGGAATTGCCTATGGAGGTCTTGGTATCTACAATCAGGCGATAAAGGATATAAAAATAGCTGCCCGGCTAGGCGATGAAGAGGCGAAAGGATATTTAAGCGAAAAAGGAATTGACTGGTAGTTTTTGATATTCAACCAATGTTGTTGATGTCGCGGGTTGATTTATGGGAAACTAGAGGGACTTTTTTAACTTCATGGCTGTTTCACTGTTGCAGAACGAATCAGCGGGGATTTTAAAATAAAGGATGGAAATGTGTCGCCATCTGTTTTGAGATCAGGTCCTTACAGGTTTTATTTTGTCAGTCACGACCTTCATGAACCACCGCATGTCCATATAGATCGGGATTCGTTTTCGGCAAAGTTCTGGCTTAACCCTGTTGCATTGGCATATAATCTCGGCTTTCCGGCAAAAGAATTGAGAAATTTGGAAGCAATAACAACGGAACACAAAGAAGAATTATTGGAGGCATGGAATGGCTACTTTGGAACCTAAATCGGGAGAGCGTGTCCGGGATGTGCATATCAATGATGATACCATCAGTGTCGATCTTTTCGATGGGCGAACCATAACGGTGCCATTGGCATGGTTCCCCCGGCTGCTGCATGCCACTCCGGCCCAGCGGGCGGAATGGCGTGATTCGGGCGATGGATATGGAATTCACTGGCCACGCCTTGATGAGGATCTTACAACGCAGGGACTTTTACAGGGCGCTCCTGCTCCCCGGAGAAAAGAAAAAGCCGCTTAGCACCACATGCGCTCCCCGGGGTTAGCATTCAAAGAATGCTATTAACTCTTCAGTGTCTTTCTTTTCCATTTGGTCTCCTTATTAGATTTAAATGTCTAATAATATCCCGACCCCATATTATCAGTGCACTGCGTATAGACCGACATTGGAATCGTTTGATTGCTTAATTAATTTTTTGAAATCAATAGACTATAAAATGCGGATTCCGGAAAAGGTGTTTACAGCAAATACCGGGTCCGTTTTTTAAGATTTTGAAAGGGTTATTTTTTACTTCCTGCCGGGCAGTTGTAGGGAACGGTTTCAAACCGTTCCCTACGGGTGCCAATACCTGTATCATCAGTCTTCGTTGTAGGGAATAGCCTGCCGTTCCGACATGGAACGGTCTTGCCACTCGAATAGGAACGGTTTAAAACCGTTCCCTACATATTTTCTATTCTTCCGTTGTGCCGTTTTCCTCGGTTGTTGCATCCGTTTCATCGGCGCCATTGCCGCCACCGTCGTCATCCTTGTCTTCAGCTTCCGAGGTTGTGCGGGCAACACCGACCAATTTTTCTTCCGGCTCCAGATCGATCAGTTTGACGCCCTGGGTCACGCGATGGTTGACCGGAACTTCCTGCACCTTCAGACGGATCACCTTGCCGGCATTGCTGAT
>JBDKUG010000104.1:0-8089 GCA_039679815.1 Smithella sp. | reverse complement strand
ATGGAAGCATCTCCTCACAATAGACTGATGCAATGACAAAAAGCTGCAAATCCGGCTTTAATTATAGATTGGAATTTATAGAATTCAAGAGAGAGCCGGATGCTATCTTATGAAAATCCTCGCCGACACGCGCGGCGAAATTTTACCGGGCGCGCACGATGCGGCGGCTCTTCCTAATAGCACGCTTTTCACTTATCCTTAAGCCATGTCAGATACACAACCCGAAAATACTGTCACTGCCTGGCAGGATGAATTCAGCGCGAGCATCACAGTCATCGATCGCGATTTCACCATTCTCTTCATGAACGAAAAATCCGCTACCGGTTTTGCCAAGTGGGGAGGCATGACTCTCCTCGGTAAGGATGTCCGCCACTGTCATCAGGAGCGCTCTGTGCGCATCATCGAGCATATTCTTGAAACCGGCGAACCCAACATCTACACCATTGAAAAAAACGGTGTGAAAAAGCTCATCTATCAGGCGCCGTGGCGCGAAAACGGCCAGATTGCGGGTGTCGTCGAGCTCTCGATGGAGATTCCTTTTGAGATGCCGCATCATGTGAGAGGGTAAAAAGCGCGGCAGAGTCCACGAAATTCTGCGCGGCCTGCCGCGTTTACCAACGGAACTACAACGCCAGATGCTTTTCCGGAGCCTTCACCTTTCCCGTTGCCGACAGAATGTAGCATACAGCCACCGCGGCCGCTGCAATTCCCACATACAATAGCTGCGGCGCGAGCGCCAAAACGCCAGCGGCTAAGAGAATCGCACGCATCCAGATGGGGATTGGATGCTTGATATATCCCACCCAAAAGTAGCCTAAAGCCAGCACCGACACCACGGCGGTCACGATCGCGAGAATATTCGCCATTGTAGTAGACTGCAGCAAGAGACCCGGATCATAGCAAAAGGCAAAAGGGACGACAAAAGCGAGGAAGCCCAGGCGCACCGCCTGAAAGCCGATTTTATTCGGATTTGCCCCCGAAATCGACGAAGCCGCGAAGCAGGCCAGGGCGACCGGTGGAGTGATGTTCGATATTACCGCAAAATAAAACACAAACATGTGCGCGGCCAGCGGGGCAATGCCCATTCTGACAAGAATTGGCGCACCAAGTGCGGAAGCAAGAATATAGGCGCCTGTCGTCGGCAGTCCCATGCCGAGGAATATCGACATTATCATGACCAGCAGGAGACCGAGAAATCGAAAATCTTTTGCAAAACCGAGGATGAATCCAACAAGTTTGCCGCCAATTCCGGTAAGCGCGACCGATCCCAATACGATCCCCGCCGCGGCGCAGGCGATCGCGACAAGGGGAATACCGCTCACGCCGTTGTAAATCGCATCGAGCACATCTTTGGGGCGCATCCCGTCATTCAAAAATGAAACTCCAACAAAGGCTGCGACAAGTCCCCACAACCCGATCTTGCTCCTGCTGATCGGTTCCATTATGTCCGGAAATACAAAAGCGACGGCAATCAGCAGCGATATCACCGTTCCCGTGATGACAGAGCGCTTCCGCCGCTCAGAATCCTCCGATTTTGGTCTGAAGAAAGAGACAAGCCACGCGAGAATAATGCCGAACACCGCGGCGCGCATTGGCGTAAAACCCGCGAGCAGGAAATACACGAGCCCCGCCAGCGGTATCACCATATACCACTGTTTGAGCACTTCCCGCTTGGAGGGCAATTCTTCCTGTGACAGCCCTTTAAGACCATACTTGTGCGCCGAGAGCCGGACCATGAGAAATACTGCCCCATAGTACATGAGCGCCGGCACTATCGCGGCGATCATGACGGTGCGGTACGGCAGGCCGAGGAACGATGCCATGAGGAATGCTCCTGCGCCCATAACCGGAGGCATTATCTGTCCGCCTGTGGACGCTACCGCCTCAACCGCACCGGCAAAATAATCCGGATAGCCTATCCTTTTCATAAGTGGAATTGTGAAAGTACCTGTACCATATACATTTGCAACTGCAGAACCCGAAATGGAACCAAACATGCAGGATGAAGTGACGGCAATAAGCGCGGGACCGCCTGGCTGAGTCCCTGTAAATGCCTGCGCGAATTTCATAAAAAACTCGCCCACTCCGCTCTTCTCGAGAAACCCTCCGAAGATAAGAAAAATCATGACATATGTCGCCGACACTCCCAGAGGCGAGGAAAAGATACCTTCATCCGTGAGGAAGACTTCTTCGACTATTTCAGGGACAGAGAATGAAATCCCCTGGAAGAGTCCCGGGATTTTCGAGGCGAATGCCATGTAAATTAAAAACACGGATGCGATTATCATCAGCGGAAGGCCGACGATTCGCCGTGTCGCTTCCAAAAGCAGTACAACAAGCAGAATGCCAAGGACAAGCTGCGCGGTTGTCACCGGATCGACCTGCACAATGCGGGTGCTGATCGCCCAATAATTGGCGGCGATATATGTTCCTGGCAATACGGAAAGCGCCGCCAAAATCCAATCGTAGAACGGAACTTTGTCCTTCGGTGCCTTTTTCGACACCGGCCACCAGATGAACACGAGCGGAAGAATCATTGACAAGTGCAGAGCGCGCTGCAAATACGCTTCAAAATTGCCAAAAACCGATGTATACAAATGAAAAAACCCAACCGCAATTACGTAAATATATATGACAGTCTTGAGCCTTCCCGAAAACTTTCTCATAGTTGCTCCGAATTAAAAAATCGGGGCCGTCCATGCGGCTTACATGAAATGGCCTGCACCAGATTGGGTGCAAGCCACGATACGATAGACAAGAATGCTATTTTACGCTTTTCCAGAACTGTACGGAACCCGCATGGGATGGCAAGCCGGCAGGAAGCGCTTCTTTTGGATTGAGCTCTGCGATATCACCTACTGCCATGGCCAGACTGTCGCGGTTGGCCCAGAGTGCCTTGTTTAGCTCATAGACGAGACTATCCGGCAAGTCTTTACGGATGACTATGCAGGTGTAGTCGCCAATGGTCTTAATCGGGACAGTGACGGATTTGTACGTTCCCGGGTTGATGGTAAAGGTCGTCGTGCCGTATGCGGCGGCCAGTGCATCAAGCGCCTTCTGTCCCACCGGAAGGATGACTATCTGTGTATTGCTCTCAATATTCATGACAACGCTTGCGATCTTACCGACAGAGAACGCAAAGCAGTCGAGATGGTTATCGGCAAGAAGGTCTGCGCCGCCGTCATACGAAGTGAACTCGAAGGTCCATTTTTTCTTCTTGAGCTGATCGTAATCAGTCTTGTAGCCTTTTTTAAACAGCGCCTTGATGACGAATTCACTGGCGGTGCCCGGTTTCAGCGTTGCAAAGCGTACAGGGATGTTCTTTTCGATCATATCATCGACGCTCTTGATATCATTCTTTTCAGCAAAATCTTTCCTCATAATAAAATACGTATACTGAGTGTAAAGGTTTGCCATAATGACCGAATTCTTGACCGCTTTGCCTTCGAAATCCTCTTCACCTGCGATTGCCGCGCCAAGCAGCGATGCGACCGTAAAGCCAAAGTCGCCTTTCTTGACATCCGCGTTCAGAATGTTCGAGACGCCGCCTCCAGAGCTCGATGTGGTCTGAAGCACACTCTTCGACCACATTTCCGAAAGCGCGGTTCCAAGCGCAAACCAGTTGCCCCCCGGAGGTCCGGACATAAATTTGAGCTGATCCGGCCAGCCTGCCTTGTTCTGCGCATACACGCCCGTAACGAGTACGAGTGCCAATAAACAAACGACTGCTTTTCGCATGCTATCCTCCTATTAAACAAATAAATATCTAAAATAAATTGATAAATATCTATTATATCATAGGGGCAGACTGAAAAGCCGTCAACAAATTTTTTTAGAAAAAATTTCAGCTTGACAGATCAAAAAAACAGGGTGATAATTCATATATAAGAATGATGTTCATATATATGAACGCAATACAAATTTTGTGAGTTCACAAATGGCAGAAGTCAATTCCGTGCGCAAGGCTCTCGCGATTCTCGATCTTCTCTCTGACGGAAAAGAACGCACTCTTTCAGAAATCGCGCGGCAACTGTCACTCGCGAAGAGCACGGCGCACGGCCTTCTCGAAACACTCGCAGCGGAAAGACTTCTTGAAAAAGACTCAGGCTCAAATACATTTTCGCTCGGGATCAGGCTCATTGAACTTGGTTATTGCGCACAGACAGGACTCGATCTTGTGCGCATCGCCGCGCCGTTTCTAAAAGGACTGAATATCCGTTTTGACGAGACCGTCCACCTCGTCGTGCTCGACAACGATGAAGTCCTCTACATCGACTGCATCGAATCCCAGCGCAGGCTGAGGACGTATTCGGTAATCGGAGTGCGGGCTCCCCTCTACTGCACGTCGGTCGGCAAGGCCATATTGGCATATCTCCCCGACACCGAAGTTCGTCGCATCGTAGCAGAGCGCGGCCTGGCTCCCTTCACGGATAATACGATCACCAGCGAAGAACGCCTGTGGCAGGAAATCGCGCGTATTCGCCAATGCGGCTTCGCAATAGACGACAGGGAGCACGAGGATCATTTGCGCTGTATCGGGGCGCCAGTTCGGAACGCCCATGGCGAGGTATTCGCTTCGGTGAGCCTTTCAGGGCCCGCCGAGAGAAACACCATGGAACGCATCGAGTCGATGGCCCCGGCTCTCCTTGAGGCGACGGGCGAAATTTCGCACCGCCTCGGATTTCGAAACAGGGAGATTGCTAGCTTAGGAAACAATCAGGTCGATCTTTGATGCGAAGCGTACTTTGTAAGCTCTACATATTAGAAATATAGGCCATCGTTTAAGCAATGGGCGGTATAAGCTGGCTGACAATCAGCGCCAAAGTTGAGATTTTTATGAGATTGCGGCTGTCAGCTTAATCTCATAAGTTATTATATTTCAATATATTAATGGAGGTATTGTATGGTTTCGAGGAAAGTTAAGCGGTTATTTTCTGTGTTCCTCATCATATGTATGGCAACGACAGCTGTAGTCGCGGATTCCACACTCGCAAACATCGTCAAGAAAGGGGTTATCACTGTTGCTACCGATATGACAGGTGTACCTATGCAATATAGGGATGCTTCAGGAAAACCAACCGGCTTCACTGTCGAGCTTATGGAATTCGCAGCAAAGGAAATGGGCGTCACTATTAAGTGGGAAGATCTGGCATGGGAGAGCTTGATTCCTTCTCTTCTTACGGGCAAGGTAGATATGATTGCTGCCAATATGTCCATGACATTATCTCGTATGAAGTCGGTACGCTTCTCTGATCCTTATTTTTCAACAGGTATCGTGGTTCTCGCCAGAAAAAACTCTTCTCTTGTCAAATGGAGTGACGCCGCAGCCCCTAATGTAAAAATGGGAGCAACTATGGGCAGCACTCATGCTGATTACATGCAGCAAAACTGGAATAAAAAACCTGCTTTGTATGAAAACCTGACAGAGTGGCTCACTGATCTTAAGAATGGAAGAATTGACGGTGTCATGGAAGACCAGCTCATTGCACTCAATCTTGTGAAAAAGGACCCTGATCTCAAGGTGCTCACCGGCTTTGTACGTCCGGATACATACGGATTGACCTTTAGACAGGACCAGGATTCTGATTCTCTTGTAAATTGGTTCAATTGGTTTATACGCTGGGAAAAAATGAACGGTAATTACGGGAAAATCTACGAGAAATATGTTTGAACTGAATATGTCCCAGACATTCTGGCTCAATAATTAACTCATCTATGGGGAAAGAAGTAACTTCTTTCCCCATACTCATCCCTTTATCATCGCACATAAATCGGGGAAAGTATGGACCCAATAGTCAAAATCCGAGATTTGGACAAATCGTTTGGGAAACTACATGTATTAAAAAAAATCAATCTTGATGTATTTCCTGGTGACGTGCTTGTACTCTGTGGCCCAAGCGGTGCAGGTAAAAGTACTTTAATTAGATGTATTACCATGTTGGAGAATTTCCAAAGCGGTTTCATTGAGGTTTTTAATAAAAATGTTAAAGGCAGCAAAGAGAATCTGAAATATATCAGAAAAAACTCCGGTATGGTCTTTCAGCATTTCAATCTTTTTCCGCACCTGACCGTGATGCAGAACGTCACACTCGCCCAAATACATTCAAAAAATATTGCAAAACAAGAGGCGATAGAAAACGCGAAAATGCAACTAGATCAGGTCGGCCTGTTTTCAAAATACGATGCATACCCCGACCAATTGTCTGGTGGACAAAAGCAACGCGTTGCAATTGCGCGAGCCTTGGCCATGAACCCCAAAATCATGCTCTTTGATGAACCAACATCTGCGCTTGATCCGGAAATGATAAAAGAAGTCCTGGATGTCATGATACGCCTCGCAAAGGAAGGGATGACGATGATCATCGTTACGCACGAAATGGGATTCGCGCGGGAAGTGGCAAATAAGATTGGCTTCTTAGACAAGGGGGAATTACTTGAACTGTCCTCATCGCAGGAATTCTTTACAAATCCTAAATCTGCAAGAACCAAAGATTTCTTAAGCAAGATACTTTAAGGTAACCATAATGCTAGATTTTAGACTTATAGGTCAGTATCTTCCCGATTTTTTATCTGCTTTGTGGATGACCGTACAAATTTCCTTATTGAGCGGGATCATCTCGCTGATTCTTGGAACAGTTTTAGGTATCCTTTCTTTATTAGAATATAAGGTAATAAACGTTCCAATCAAATTATTTAATGGTTTTCTTCGGTCTTCTCCTCTGTTGGTGCAGTTGTATCTTGTTCATTATGGGTTGCCGGCACTGGGCATCCTGCTGGTAGCGTTCCAAAGCGCGATCATTGCGTTTTCCTTAAATACAGGATCCTATATCTCTGAAATTGTGCGCGGAGGGCTCAATTCTATCGATAAAGGGCAGTATGAAGCATCAAAAGCCCTTGGACTAAGCTGGAACAAAACCATGTTGAAAGTGATTCTTCCACAGGTCTTTAAAAGAATACTACCTCCACTCATAAGCCAATTCTCATACTTGATAAAGGACACAAGCCTGGCCGCAGTTCTGGCGATACCAGAAATCACTTACATGGCAAGATCAATATCATCGACAACCTATAAGCCTATAGAATCTTACGGCGTCCCAATGATCATGTACTTTATAATTTATATAATCTTCAGCGTTGCCAGCAAAATCATTCTAAATGCACAGAAAAGAACTGTAAAAGAAAATTCAGGTAACCTCATGGGTAAAAAGAGGGCAGTGTAAGATGCAAGAAATCAGTTTTATAAATCAAGTAAGCAGGCTGGCCTTAGCATTTTTAAACAACCTGGCATTTTTGCCCATCGTATTGGCCATTGGGATTGTCATAGGGATATTGCTCGCCATAGTGAGATTTCATAAAGTACCTGTCCTCAGTCAATTGGCAACTATTTTTGTCGAAGTCATAAGGGGCTCCCCGTTCTTGATGATCGTCTTTGTCATTTATTTCGGACTCCCATATCTTGGAATAAAGTTTGATTCTATCCAGACTGCTATTATTGTCTTGTCTATTACCTCAACCGCATATCTATCGGAAGTATTTAGAAGCGGATTACTTGCGGTGGATAAGGGACAATACGAGGCTTCCGATGCCTTGGGATTAAATTTTTACAAAAAGTACACACTAGTGATCTTGCCACAAGTCATGAAAATAACAATGCCTTCCATCGTCGGACAAATTGTCATGACAATAAAGGATACATCTATTGTTTCTCTTGTGGGAGTAGTAGAAATAGTCAGAACATCAAGACAAATCATGCAGCTTACTCACAGGCCTCTTGAGGCATTCGGAATAGTAGCTTGCTTCTTTATCCTAGTCTGTTATCCATTGATTTCTTTTTCTAAAAGACTTGAAAAGAGGAATGAAAGATGAAAACTCAACTGGAAAGTTCAAAACTGGAATTCTTTCGGCCAGATGCATTTAACTTCATTAATTCCCTAAAAATGAATCCTCCAGAGAAAAACCTGATTAATCTTTCGATAGGTGCGCCCAACCGCGCCACTCCAGAATGGATACTGAATGCATTAAAAAGAAATCTTGATAATCCGGCCTATCATACTTATCCTCCCCAATTTGGATCGAATGAGCTGATTGG
>JBDKUG010000284.1:0-13850 GCA_039679815.1 Smithella sp. | reverse complement strand
GTGCGTCCCTTTCATACCAATGTGGCCAGAGCAATTTTGAAAGAACCTAAACTGTATTTTTATGACAGCGGCTTTGTTCTGGGTGGCGAAGGACGCCAACTGGAAAACACCTGCGCCGTCTCTTTGTTAAAGCATGTTCAGTATAAGCAGGATATCGACGGCGAGGATATTGAACTGAATTACATTAAAACCAAAGAAGGCAAAGAAGTTGACTTTTCACTCAGCAAAAAGGGTAAGGCGACCCATCTCATTGAAGTGAAGACTTCCGACGATACAACTTCAGCGTCACTGGACATGATGGCAAAGAAACTGCCCGGAGCGGTCGCTCTGCAACTGGTTCAAAATCTCCGGCGAGAACAGCGAAAAGACAATATCTCCATTGTCAGCGCCGGCAAATGGCTTGCGCAATTGTCCGCCTGAAACGTCTCCATGAGCCATAGGCAAGGAACGAGAGCTATGCAAATTAACACCGCCTTTATCCTGGGCGCGGGATTGGGAATACGGCTCCGGCCGCTCACCGAAAACATGCCCAAGCCGCTTTTGCCGATCGGCGGGCGGCCGATCATCACATACGCGATGGAGCATCTTCGTGAGGCCGGCGTGAAAAGATTTATTGTCAACACGCATCACTGCGCCGATAAATACACCGAGGCGTTTCCTGACGGCACCTGGGAAGGCATCCCGATCACCTTCCGGCATGAGCCGGTTCTCCTTGACACGGCAGGCGGCATCAAAAATATCGAAGACCTGATCGCACAGGATGAACGCATTCTCGTCTACAACGGCGACATCATCACAAACCTGCCGCTTGCGCCGCTGATTGACAGGCATTTTACGCTGCAGACAGAAGTCACCCTTGCGCTTCGCAGCAGCGGACCGCTTCTCAACGTCAACATTGACTCCGGAGGCTTTATCTGCGATATGAGACATACGCTCAATCATCCGGGAATTCAGAGCTGCCTTTTCGCCGGAGTTTACATCGTGGAGAAAGCATTCCTCGGCAGGCTCGTTCCCGGACGCATAGAATCAATCGTTGGGCCGATTTTGTCCATGATCCAGGAAAATCCCCAATCTGTCGGCGGCGCGCTGCTCGATGAGGGCCACTGGTATGATGTAGGGTCGCTCGCGGAATTCTACAGGTTGACTCAAAGAGGTTTATAAGAAATCGCATCCGTTTGGAAGAAAGTCATTTCATGAACCGGCAAATACAAGCATTTTTGAATCACCATCTGGGTGTCGTAGATTTTCAATATGAACCCATCAAGAAGGGTGGATCAGACCGCAGCTTTTACCGTGTGCTTATGCCCGACGGTAAAACCTTCATCTTCATGAATTATGGCAACGAGGTAGAAGAAAATGCCCACTGGGCGGGGATTAACCGTTTCATGACCAACATCAACGTCCCCGTACCGCTGATTATCGCATTTGATTACCGGCAGCGCTTTTTACTCATCGAAGATCTGGGCAGCGCCGATTTATACTCGCAGGCCGCTTTCCCCTGGCACAAAAGGCGTTACTTTTACCTGCGGGCGCTCTCCGAAATCCACAGACTGCACCGTATTCCAATTGAGGATGTGCCGGCTGATCTGAAACTGGCCAAAAGTTACGACCGCTCTTTGTATCAGTGGGAACACAACTACTTCATGGAAAATTTTATTGAAGCGGTCTGCCACCTGAATGTAGACGGTTCATTGATGCGCGACTGGATGGAGGAATCGGATGAGCTGATTAAGCGCCTGCAAAAGATCCCTTCATGCCTGATCCACCGGGATTTTCAGTCCCAGAACATCATGATTAAAAATGACCGGCCCGTTTTCATTGATTTTCAAGGCATGAGGCACGGCAATCTGTTCTATGATCTGGGGTCGCTGATCTGCGACCCGTATGTGTCGCTCTCTCCGGATGAGCGAAACGAGTTGATTGCCTTCTACTACCGGATCATGCAGCCGAACTACAGCCTGGATCAATTCACCGATTGTTTCTGGGAGGGAGCAGCGCAGCGGCTGATGCAGGCCCTGGGAGCCTTCGGCTTTCTGGGGCTCAAAAAAAACAAACCGGATTTCCTCAGACATATTCCCAACGGCGTTAAGAATCTGGTAACAGCCGCCACAAATGCGGACACCCTGCCTGCCTTGAAAGAGCTTGCGGTAAACTGCATGAACAAGCTTCCATCGAGGCCTGTTTGATTCTATTATTCTGTTGCATTTGCCCGGCATCGCTGATAAAGCCGCAGCTACAAAACCGGCTGGAAAGAAGATTATGGGAATATCATCCCCGGACAAGTATCCCCCTGTAAAAGACATCACAGACCAGGAACGTATCCGCATGGTGAAGGAAATATTTTCCACCATCACCGGCAAATACGACTTTTTAAACCGGTTTTTAAGCCTCCGTCGTGATGTGGCCTGGCGCAATTTTGCAGCGGGAAAAATGCGGTTTTTTCAAACCAATCGTTATCTGGATGTTGCCTGCGGAACAGGTGATCTTTCGATCGCCGCGGCCGAAAGGCATCCGGACATTTCCGTGACCGGCCTGGACTTTGTTGACGAAATGGTTGAGGCGGCAAAAAACAAAGTCCGGAAGAAAAAGCTTGCCGGCAGGATCCAGGTCATGCAGGGCGACGCATTGCAGCTTCCTTTTGAAGATAATCATTTTGACGTAACAGGAATTGCCTTTGGAATCCGCAACATTCCCGACCGGACCCGCGCTCTTTCCGAAATGCTGCGAGTCACTGTTCCCGGTGGACAGGTGATGGTACTGGAAATGACGTTTGTAGAAAATCGCTTCTTTAAATTATTTTATTATATCTATCTGAACTACCTGCTGCCTACGTTTGCAAAAATCTTTTCGAAGAACCCAGCCGCTTACCATTACCTGGCCGACTCCATCATGAACTTTCCCTCCCCTGATGCGTTCTCAAAAATTCTGGAAGCGGCAGGTATGGTCCATGTGGAAAAACACCCGCTCACCTTCGGCATCACCTGGCTCCACATCGGGAAAAAGGCTTAAGATAAAAGGTCCAAGGAGAAAGGTTCAAGGTTGAAAGAAAAAAAACGAAACTTCCTTTTAGCCTTTAGCCTTTTGCCTTGTTCCTTGAACCTATTTCGTCGTAATCACCCAGACACCCTGCCAGTCTTCGGGCGGACCGGCAAGAAGTTCGGCACATTTATCGACATAAATCTGTGCCACCGGATCCTGCCGGGCAATGCCGGCAAAGACCGACCTGGCATGGTCGAAGTCGCCGTGATAGAACAACGTCAGCGCCTTTGAAAATATGGCCAGCGTCTTTTGTTTTTGTTCATTCATGTCTTCCGGAAGCGCAGGTTCATATACAACCACCGGCTCTTTCCGACCAACCACGGCGACGCGCGATATTTCACGCGTGGGGAAGGCATCCGCCATCTCCTCTTTTGTCGTCTGCGAGATCAGCGTGTAAGTGCCGAACTGTTTGTTGATGCCTTCCAGACGTGACGCCAGATTCACGGCGTCTCCGATCATCGTATAATCAAACCTCGAGTGAGACCCCATGTTGCCTACCACGGCGTATCCGGTATTGACGCCGATGCGCATTTTCAAATCCTTCCCCAGGCTCTCATGAAACGAAGGACGCATTTCGTCAAGCTTTGCCTGGCAGCGCAGGGCGGCCCGGACACAACGGGTGGCATGATCAGGCTGCGTCAGCGGTGCGTTCCAGAAGGCAATAATGGCGTCTCCTTCATACTTGTCCACCGTGCCGCCCTCCTCATGAATGATATCGGTCATAGCGGTGAGGTACACGTTTAGCAAACGGGTAAGCGCCTCGGGATCAAGCCCTTCGGATATCCCCGTGAATCCTTCAATATCGGAAAAAAAGATGGAAAGCATTTTCCGCTCGCCACCCAGCTTCAGACGGTCGGGATGCTCGATGATCTGTTCAATAACATCCGGACTCAAGTACTGCTTAAAGGCGTTCTTGATAAACATCTTCTGGCGCCCTTCAGTGGTGTAATAAATCAGCCCCGCCGTGATAAGCGTAACGGCAACGCCCGTCTCCTGAACAACCAGCGGCATCCAGAAACCCAACCGGTAAGCCATCAGACAAAGAACAACCGGCGCACAGATAAATAAAACATAGATAAGAACACTCGGCAAAAAACCGGATACCCTGGACGTTGCCAAACCGGCAAGAAGAACCATAATCAGGGTAATGACAACAACAGGAACCGGGGAAACCGGACGGATGAAGTCATCGGCCAGCAAATTGTCGAGCATCGTGGCGGATATTTCCACGCCCGGATAAACACCGTAAACAGGTGTGGGGCGAAGATCATAAAGGCCGGGCGCTGAAAAACCGAACAGAACATGGGCGTTCTTGAAATCATCCGGCGAAACGGATGGCTTTTCGTTATTCTGCAGGCGCAGTTCACTCTGCATGATTGACGCCGCGCTGTATGATTTGTGGGTCCCTGAGGGACCACGAAAATTGAGAATGGCCCTGCCTGCGGAATCCACTGGAATTTCCCTTCCGCCCAGCATAAAACGTCCGGAAGAAATTTTCAAAGGCATGTTGCGCTTATCGCTGAGATATCCGGCCAGCGCCATAGACGGCAGAACCTTTCCATCAAAAACCTCAAAGAGCGCCGCCCTGCGATAAACGCTGTCAAAATCAGGATTCAGATGAACATTGGCCAGACTCCCCGCGGCTTTTGCTATTTCTTCCACCGGAAATGAGGCTCGCGGGAATGTTTCATGACCGGTTCGGGCAATCCACTCATCGAGTCCCTGAATATTAAAAGACGGCAAGGGCACAGCTTCGGGCCATTTTTTCTCGCTGCCTGATTTCCGGCTGAGAAAGACAGCACCCGCAAAATTGTCAAAATTTTGAATTTCGGAAGCGAGTGCTCTGTCATCCGCCACGCCGTATTTGGAAGGTTCGGTAAAAAGCACATCAAAAGCCAGCGACGTTGCACCGGCTCGCTTGCAAAAACGGATGATCGTCCCGTAAACTTCACGGGGCCAGGGCCAGGAAAGGCCGTTTTCTTCCCTGGCCCAGTCGAGACTGTTCTGATCCAGCAGAACCAGGCGGATCTTTTGTGTGGCAGGAGACGGTTTTGCCAGGAGGTTGACCCTCCAGTCCCAGGTCTTCGCCTCCCAGCGATCCAGCCAGCCGGGAGCGAAAAATACAACAGCGATAATCGCTCCGATAACACCGGCCGCAAGCCCGTGAAAAATTTTTGCCCCGCGGCCCTGCAGCATTTTATTTACATTCATTTTCCGGCCCCGGCCAGGAAACCATTTATAAGAGGTGTCCCACCGCCTTCATAAATCTGTTTTTTCGAACATCCGGCGTTTCAGTTTCACTGACGGACTGATCGTTTTTTTTCAATGCGGCAATCCTGTTTTGCGGGGAAGGATGCGTCTTTGCAAAATCAGTCCCGCCGGGTTTTATCTGTTTGGCCATGACGCTCAACATGTCGGGAAGTGCGCGGGGATTGTAATTCAACCGCTTCATGATGGACAATGCCGCGGCGTCTGCCTGATATTCATAAGACCGTGAATATCCGTTGTTGATCATCGTGTTGGTGATGTCGGTAATCACACCGCCGAAAACATCATTTAACTGCGCGATCTCCTTTGTCCCGAATGATTTCGCACCTTCCCGGACCAAAACGGACAGGGCTTCCGTCCTTCGCGCCTTTTTAATGGCATTCATGCCATGTTGCAACTGAACGTGTCCGATCTCATGAGCGACTACGGCGGCCAGTTCATCTTCCGTCCTGCAGCAGCGAATAAGCCCGCGCGTAATAAACACATGCCCGCCGGGTGTGGCAAAAGCGTTGATGTCGTCGGAGTCAAGCACCAGGAAATGATAACCGGCAAACAGTTCGGGCATATCCGAAACCCGAGCCAGCGTCTGTCCCATCGTATTCAGATACGTATTGGCCCTGTTATCATTCAACGGCCTGTATTTTGTGAGAACCACCGCACCGACGGTTCGTCCAATGTAGTATTCCTGCTCGGGTGTAAAATCTTCCAGGCTCTTCGCAACGGCCTTCGAGCTTTTGCGGATGGACTCACCCTGCTGTCTGCTGATCGTTCCGGTTGCCTCACCCACCACGGTGGCCACAGTTGTTGCCTGTTCCATGGCGGCGCATCCGATCATTACCGCCAGCATCATCATGATTGTCAAGGTTTGCCAGAAATGTTTTTTCATGGTCTGCCTCCTTCGCTGCGGAGCACCAGACGGCCGTCTTCAATAAAATTCTCCATCTGCCTGGGAGATATCACGATCGTTTCCATGCGGTTGATCCAGGCGTAATCAAGAGTCGCGTTGTTTTTACGGTACTCTTTTTCCACTTCTTCGCTGAATCCCTTGCCGGCAAGGGCAATCTCATCCTGGGAAACAGAGGTTCCCGCACGACTTCGTCCGGCCTTCAGGACGGTCCGTTTACCTATCAGAGCGCTGTCATGCATCCATCCCTGCACTTTCCCGTCCTCAACGGACACTCGTTTCCAGTCGCCTTTTTCTTCAAGCACGGTCACCCGGTCCCCGTAGTATGTTTTGGCCGTGATTTTGCCGAAATGCGACGGGGTGGATCTCAGCTGTCCTTCCCGAACCTGGACGGTCATGCTTTTCTGCGCCTCGGCCGCCGTGTTTAGAAACAACACTCCGATAAGCGCGAGGCAAATGATCAAGGATCTATGTCGAAACATTCTAACCTCCTTTTTTAAAGCCGGTCCTTTAGGCCTGCCGATTCAAAAATCCCTGCTGATTTTTCTATTGCGAAGTTCCGCGAGCTTGCCCTTGTTCCATCCTGAAATCTTGCTTAAATCTTTGGTGAGCTTCGCGATTCCTTCAACATCAGACGAACCGCAATAAAAGCATTTTCCCTGCAGCCCCCGGGCGATTTTCCCGCAGGTCAGACATGACGTGAATTCCGGCGTGAAGTCAATCTGCCGGCTGGCAGACTCATTAAAAACCCGATTCACAAAACAGCCAAGCACTTCTGCACCCGGGTGGACATCGCCCAGTTGCAGATGGGTAATGACCTCACCGGCCAGAAACTGATGAAATTTCCCTTCTGTCTGCACCCTTTGAAGCGGTGTGATATCCGCTGCGGTATTGAGATGGGTGGAATTCGTATAGTAAATGGATCCTTCGGCAATATCACCCAGAACATAACGTCCGGCCTCGGGCGAAAAATACTTCAGATCAAGCCGGGCAAATCGATAGGCCGTGGTCTCCGCGGGTGATTGTTCGAGGACAAACTTCATACCGAACTCTGAGCTTAACAGCCCGGCTTCTCTGTGAAGAAAAGCAACGACCTTCCGGCCGAAATCCAGCGCCTCCTGAGAATCATGCAGCTCGCTACCCGTAAATATCCTGACCAGTTCGTTAAGTCCGACTAGGCCGAAAATATAATAGGCACGGTTCATTCTTAGAAGAGGGCTTCCGTCGGCGTTCATCGCCAGAACCGCCAGCGGCCCCTGCTCCGCGTAAGACAGCAGCTTCTCCAGAAAATCTTTTTTCTGAATATGCGCCTGGGCTGCGATGGCCATCAATTCTTTCAATTGTTTAAAAAACGTTGTTTCATGACCCTCCGCTTTATATCCCAGCCGGGGCAAATTCAGCGTTACACTCTGGATGGCCGCCTGACGCATCAGCCAGGGTTTGTTCCGTTCTCCCCTTTCGGATGCGTCCTTCAGGAAAACGCTGTTGAAACAGCCGGAGGTCAAGGCCTCGTCCGGACGTTCAAAGACAAAACAGGTATTGCCCTGGCAGCCCGCCACATCGCATGCCAGATCCAGCAATTCATCCGCGCCGGGTTCGCACCAGAACCCTTTGGTTATATGCAGAAGCGGGCGGGGCAGAATAAAAGGCTTGCCCGTCGCATCCCCTTTCTTGAAGACTTCAAAGATTGCCCGGGTAAAACGCTGCGCTTCGGAAGTATAATCGCGATAGGTTTTGCCGGTGAGCAGTCCCTCGGGCCCGATGGCGGGAAGATCCGCCCAGGCAGCCGGCATATCGTAATAGAGATGAATATCCGTGTAGAGCGCCTGTCCTCCGCGCGTAGCGGCCAGTTGTGAAAATTCGTAAACAAGCATCTGGGCAAACTGCCGGACTTCCTTGTCGCTCTTCTGGCACAAATACGGCGCAAAAGAAATATTGACCACATCCCAGCTGATTGTACCCGTAAAATGCCCCTGCAGGATGGCGCTGAACCGCACCATGTGCGCCAGCAGGACCTCGGCATGTTTGGCGGGTTTGGCGGAATTGACAGCGTGCGGCAGTTTCAGACCGAAACGTTTCAGGTATTCAAGAGACTGGCAGCAGCTGTATGGCCGGTCGATATAACCCAGTCCGTGAATGTGGAAATCACCCGCCGTGTGCGCAGCGCCTACATCGATGGAAAAAACATCGTAGAGTGAAAATTCTCTTTTAATCCCCTCGGCAAACAGCAGATTCGTACCTTCGGGAGAATGAGGTGTATTGGCGTTTTCCCTGTTCTGATGCAGGATCAGGCGGCGGACGTCATAGAGGGGAAATCCCAGACGGCCATGCAGCCTTCTTTCCTTTTCCAGGCCTTTTTCAATCAGCCTCGCGTTCACCAGTTCGCGTACCAGCGGTGTTGTCAGAAGGCCGATGCCGGACGCCACAATCTGCTGCTCGACGTCCCTGGATATTTCCGCCGCCAGCAGATAATCAATGTCCGCTTCCCGTAAGAGCGCATCCACAATGCGCTGGCGGTTCCACGGCGCGATCTCTTCGCCGGACGTGCGTACAAACAACGTCAAATCTGTCGTTTCGGATAAATCTGCCATATTATATGTTTGTCGGTATGGTTTTTTCAATATTGCCCAGCGCCGCTTCCGCCGCTGCTGCCAGTTCTTCATCGTAGTCATGGTTGAGCGCAAAGACGCGGAAATGCCTGACCCGCGCGGGAATGAAACGGTAAATTTCACCCAGCGGTTCGGACGACGTCAGGCCCGTCACCGGGTTAAATATGTTGATTTGTTTGCCCGGTTCGGCGATCGGATTGAGGGGGCGCGGGTCCTGTGTGGCTACATCCACCCGAAACGGCAGCTTTCTGAGCTTCGCGGCGAGACAGCTTCTTACTTTCACCTCATAGTTCTGCGCGCCGGGAAACTCCGTCCCCCGCTGAATCTGATCAACGGAAATCTCCGCGGCAAAAGACATTTTCCATTTCAGTTCGCGGGCATAGATTTTCCGCCATTCCAGCGCGAGCTTTCTTTTCAGCGCGTTCCCCTCCGAAAGCCAGTGCTGCACTTCGCTGTACAGGGACCACTCATCGCACTGCAGGTAGGCATCAAGATTCTCCACCGGATTGCCCGGATACATCAGGTAGAGTGTGTCGGAAAAAATTTCCTGCAGGTGCAGATCAAGTGCGCGCGTCGTGCGATGGAAATAAACATTGCTGTATAAATTGAGCCGCGCATTGAGAAAGCGCCTTAAAGCAGAAATGCCCGATTGATGCAGGGCGAGGCCGTCTTTCGTGAAAAAAGTATAGTAACGCAGGCGCGGCATATCAACCATATCCAGTGAAAAGCCTGTCATGTAGGCATCGCGTTGAACGTAGTCGAGATTATCAACCGTGTAAATGCCTGAGAAAAGCTGACGAAGCCAGACAAGCCAGCGAGGCTGCTGCCGATCTTCATCATGCCTCTCGGGCATCTTGATGAGATAGGCCACCTGCCGCGGGTCCATCTTCTCACTCCGGGCAAATGATCCTGAAGGTCCCCGGGAAATCCGTGCAATCAGCGCACCCAGCTTCTTGACGATGATCCGCCGGCCGATATCTTCATGGGTCAGCCCCCAGCGGCCCAGATAATGTTCATCAAAAAAATGTCCGAACGGGCCATGACCGACATCATGGAGCAGTCCCGCCAGGCGCAGCAATTCTTCCACATAGTTCAGCGATGGCACATCCCTGCAGATATCCTTGAGGCTCGGATACAGGTGGCGGGCAAATTCCCCCGCAACGTGCATGGTTCCCAGTGAATGCTGAAATCGGGTATGCTCGGCCGCAGGATACACCCATCGTGCGCTTTGCAGCTGATAAATACGGC
The DNA here is from genome assembly GCA_039679815.1 of Smithella sp. Lineage (GTDB taxonomy): Bacteria > Desulfobacterota > Syntrophia > Syntrophales > Smithellaceae > UBA8904. The sequence continues at coordinate 3,782 of JBDKUG010000284.1, read as the reverse complement.
GAAGCCTCTGCATCCACGGGGAATCGATAATGTCCTTTTCCGTCTTTTCCACAGAGCCGTTTTCCAGCGGTACCGTAAAGAAGGCATACGAGTGAATCGGATCGGCAATCAATGCCATCCCCGAATAGGATCTGGAAGGCAAATCTGATTTTTTCATGATGACATGTTTACAATATTATACCCTAAATATCAATTTTAATAATTAGTTGTTGGTCACGAACCGGCCGGTAAATAAACATCTCTGACCCAAATTTTTCAACTCGGTCTCGGCATGAAGAAAAATGAATCGAATAGGTTTACGATTCATGGATCATGGGGAAAAAGGCCCGGCGGGTTAAATCCCGTCCGGGCCTTGTCATCTTCAGATCCTTTATCCTTTAGCCTTTTTCCTTTAGCCTTTTTCCTTGTTCCTAAAACGTTAGCGTCAGTTTGTTGAGCACGAGGAAATCATTGGATACGGAATTACCATCCGATTCGCCCCTGTAATACCTGCCGGTGAAGAGATAACCTGCACCCAGCATGTAGGACAGGTTGTTGGTAATTTTGTAGGTCGCGGCTAAATCAACCTCATAGCCATAATCATTATAAAGCCATTGTGCGGTTGGTTTCTTGTCAGCATTGGCGTAAGACACAGACGCCATAACATCCAGCTTATCGATTGGTCTTATCCCCGCTCGTCCCTGGAAGAACCAGGCATTCGTCATGGGACCACCGTTATATCCATAGGGGTTAAGCGGCGTTATGCCGGGATTGTGACCGACCTGGGAACCCGCCCAGTATGACAGGTCACTGTTGAACATAATCAAGCAGGGTGTCCAGTCGCGGCCGCCATTGACCAGAATACTATTGGCTTCTATTTTGTCCGTTGATCCCGGATCATCGCCAGAAACATAAGCTATGCTGCCGCCGGCATAAAATTTACCGAAATCAGCCGTGGCATCCACCCAGGCCGAGAGGCTATCCATTTTGAGGTCGATTTCACTCGTTTCGTATTTTTTCCATTTTCCCCAAAAGTAATCCGCTTCCGCCTGCAGTTTAACCGGCCCCACTTGAACAATGGCATAGGGAATCAGCGTATAAAATGAAGCATAATAATTACCGGCGAGTCTGTTGGTAGCATCACGTCCGAAACCACCCAGCACTCCAACTTGGCCGCTTTTCCAGGAATATCTCACAGCCGTACAATATTTGTTATTATCCACATCGGAAGCGTTAACAGCGGTGTTATTAGCTGTGTAACTATTGTCACCCATTTTGACGATTTGTACGGTCACAAACCAGGGTCCATAATCGTAACTCCAGACCACCTTACCTTTGGGACCGGCGCCATCCGCAAAAACAGTCCCAAATACATTGTCATTCATATATCCGACACGAAAAGTACCAATGGGTGAGACATAGTTGATATAGGCCCAATCAAAGGCAATGTTTTCATTTTCAGCCCTGGTACCGGCTGATCCCGTATCAAAACCGGTCCCGGGATTTGTTCTACTTGAGCCCCAGGCTCTTTCCATGATATCCATACGCGTTATTAACATTAGGCCTGGAGAAACAATAAAAGTAGTGTTCAGGCGCAGACGCTGAAAATAGAAAGCCGTGGACGGCCCGTCGGATGCCGTATCTTTCTTCACCGTTGTTTTATCCAGATACATTCCGCCAGCGAAAAATTCGCCGCCTACTTTCAAATCAACGGCCTGGGCCGCCGTGCTAAAGATCAATCCGAACATCAGCAAACAAAAAAGAATTCCGCATCGTTTCATTTTCTCTCCTTATAGTGCTGATATAAATTATAGATGACCTGCTGAATTTTTGCATCCCTAACATATTCGGGTGGAATTGGTCAAAAGAGAAAAGGTGGTTTTGACTTAAAATTCGTACTTTACCAATAACCAATCGTCTGATCACAAAAAAGCCCGGCAGGTTTCCCAGCCGGGCCTCTTCATTGTAATCCTAACAATAATCTATAGACTCGCGTCCCCTTCAGGGGATACAGCCTAGAAAGTCAACGTCAGCTTGTTGATGACCAGAAAATCGTCCTGTATTTCATTCAGGTCGCTTGTACCTTTGAAATAATCACCCGTGAACAAATAACCCAGTCCAAGCATATAGGAGAGGTTATTGGTAATTTTATATGTTCCGGTCAAATCCGCTTCCCATCCATAGCTGTTATTGATCCATTCATCAGACGGTTTAACAACAGCGTGTGCGTAAGCAACGGACGCCATAATGTCGATCTTGTCGCTCGGACGGAAACCACCGCGTACCTGGTAGAAATAAGCGTTGGCCATTGCCGTATTGGCCGAACTGGCGTCGCCTCCGGTGAGGCTTCCCGCCCACTGGTTACGATCGGAGTTCCACAAAATCAACATGGGGTTCCAGTCAAAGCCGCCGTCAATGATGCCCTGTTCCTGTCTCTCATGATGGGGATTCTGACCGGACAGATAAGCAAATGTACCGCCTACGTAGAACCGGTCGAAGTCTGCCATGACATCAACCCAGCCATTCAGGACACTGATCTGTCTGCGGCCGTCAGTACCGACGATACCGTCCCAGGTCCTGTTAATCCCGGCACTTTCATAGTTATGAGTGCCGAATGCATACATGATTTCACTCTGGATTGCAACCGGACCGAACTGGGCCTTTACATAGGGAATTCCCACATGGATCTGAATAGTGTCTTCAGCTGCCAGTGCCGCAAGACCCGGATGTCTGAGCGTGGCAATGCGGACGTATTTGTAGAGGAATCCGGCCTGACCGGTGTTCCAGGAGTATCTGGTTGCTAACGTGTAAAACGTATTGTCCGCGTCTGAAAGATCACTGTTGTCAATCATACCAGGAACCAAAGCCGTCCCACGGGGGTAGCTCTGCTCACCGCCGACACCAAAAATACCTGAAGCGTTGAAAGCGGAATTCTTGCCCGTCTGGGCAATGAAAGTCCAGGGGCCTTTCATTAAGATGTAACTGATTTTACCTGTCGGAATGGAGTTATCTCCGAACACGGTACCCCACACGTTATCGATCTGGTAACCAGCGCTGAAAATACCAATTGGTGAAATGTAGGTGACATACGCCAAGTCAAAAGCAATGTTTTCATTTTCTGCAACGGTGCCTGCCGATGCGACATTCGCAGCATAACCCTGCAAAATCGCATTGGGAGCAGTTCTGGACGCACCCCATGATCTTTCCATGATGTCTGCACGTGTTGTCAGCGTTAAACCGGGGGCGACAACAAATACCGTGTTCAGACGCAGTCTCTGGAAATAGAAAGCGGTGCTAGGCCCCGCATCTTTCATAAGGGTTGTTTTATCCTGATACAACCCCGCCGCGTAAAATTCGCCGCTGAACTTTAAATCAACGGCCATCGCTGACGTGCTGAAGGCTACGATCAGCCCCAGTGACAGCAAAACTAACCAAAATCTCTTCATTTTATCCTCCTAAAAATCTAGAGTAAAAAATTTTTCCGCCTTCTTCTTAAAACGGGCATTTCTTGAAAAAGGCCACTCCTAATCTGTTCTTTTATACCCGATATCTGCGATAAAAAACCTTACCGCAAAATATATTACTGAATTTGTAGCATTGGTTTATTCTTTTTGTCAAGATTTTTCATTGAAACAAGCATAATAAACCTTTCATGTTATTGTTTATATCTAGCAACACGGATGCCATATTTCAAGGACACCAAATACTGCTCGTTCAAAAACAGCCAACCTTTGATCAGGAATCTCCCTATTTTCTCTCCACTTAAAAAAACAAGCTATATATATTTGAATTCATTTACAATA
>JBDKUG010000172.1:0-20863 GCA_039679815.1 Smithella sp. | reverse complement strand
GGCCATTTCTTTGAGCTTCCGGGTTTTCATCAGACGGTCAAGTTCAGCTTGCTTCAGGCCTTCTTTATCCTTTGCCGGGTCAACGTGGCCTTCAATATCCAGTTTCAGGCTGGGACGGTCGTAAAGCACCTTGGCCAGAGCCTCTATTTTTTTCTTACCATCTTCCGTTAGCGAGGAGCTTCCGTAGTTAAACTCGACAAAGCTCATTTCGTCTCCGCCGCCGGTTACGGAAGACAGAAGAGAGAAAGGAGCCGTGACCGCCTTGGTAATCAAGTTGACCAGGATCTGCCATACAAGTGGCCACACTTTAAATTTCGGATCGTCCAGGCTTCCGGACAACGGAATGTCCAGATTGATCTGTCCCTTGCGGTCGGTCAAAAGGGATACGGCCAGCGTTACCGGTGCTTTAATGGCGTCCGGGCTGTCCACTTTCTCCCCGAAAGTCAGCTGGTCAAAGAAAATTTTATTCTCGGCGGAGAGCTTCCTTTTGTCAACCAGATAAGACACATCGAAATTGAGTTTGCCTTTGATGATGGGATAGCCCAGAAATTTCATGCTGTAGGGCGTAACCTGACTCATTTCCAGCCCTGTAAATTTGATTTTGATATCGGCAAAAAGGTCCTTTTTCAGAGGATTGATAGTCCCGGCGATGGACAGGGGGGATCCATAGCCGATATTGCCATTCAGTCTTACTCTGGCCCGGGAGATTTCCTGTGATGAAAGACCCGTTACACTGCCTTTGAGATTGAGCATGGTCACAGCATAATTTGGCCTGATGTTGTTATCCGCAAAATCCACTTTGCCGCCAAGGAAGCTGACTTTGCCGATCTTAATGTCCGGCGGTTTCTGAGAGGATCTTACCTGCTCGACCCGTTTGGGAGGCTCAGGATCGGGCGGGGTTGCCCGTCCCGCATATTTTTTCGGCGGGCTCATGATATCCTGGATGTTCGTGGTGCCGCCTTTATTGATGACGATTTTGGAAAAGAAATCACGAATTGAAATTTCCTTGATCGACACAGAGAGTGGGTTGTAGCCGACTGCCAGGGAGTTGAAATCAAGCTGCTTGAATTTTAAGAAATCACGGGTGTGAATCTGATCAATCGAGGCGAATTGTGCGACAGAAAGCTCTCCCTGATATTTGATGACGGGTTTGTTTTTTGCGTCCATCGTCATGGAAAATTTTCCGTCCGTCGAGATCGAGCCGCGCGTAATGTCCAGCTGCATGGACTCCGTAAAATAGGGCTGGAACGGCCGGATGGCGAGATCCTTCACATTCAGCGCCAGATCGGCGGACAGGGGCCGGATGCTGACAGGGCCTTTGGCGGTAATGTTTGTGTTTTGATCCATGACCAGTGACAGGTCAACATTGGCAATGGCGCCCTTGCTCATGGATATTTTGGAAACATTCAGGCGAAGGGGATTGATCTGAATTTTTACCGGTTTGCGCGGCTGTTCGTCGATGAAGGTTATATCGGCTTTGTCAATCAGAAAATTGTCGATGAGCAGGTTCAGTTCTTTTTTCTTTTCGGTGCCGGCTTCCTTCTCTGCAGCAGCAGCTTCGGGCTTTGCCTTCTTATTTTTCTTTCCCGAGTCGATGAGATTCGTCAGATTGATTTTACCGGACCGGTCACGCTTGATGACCAGCTCGGGCGAGTCGAACGCGATTTGAGCCAGATGAACCGAGGGCTTGAAGGGTTCAATCGAAGCAAGATTCACTTTCAGTGCGGGAAGCCGCAGGATATTGTTCCCCTGTAAGTCGTCCAGGTTCAGTTTTCTCAAAATTGCATGGCCGGTCAGTTTCAGCTCCGGCGATTTGTCCTTGGGCATGATGAAATTCACATGAATATTCGTATCCAGCCGCGCCCCTGTCAGTTTAAAGTTCATTTTAACGGGCACATATTGCAGATAATAAGGAACATCAATATTCTTCATGTCAATAATCAGAGAGGTTTCGCGGGATGTCAGAAAGGGTTTTGTTTTCCCGCCGATCGCCACGCCATGACCGTTCACGAAGGCCGAAAATCTGGGTTGCACGTAATTTTTCATGTAGTAGTCAATATTGGAAACGAAAGGGATTGCCAGTTGAAGATCCCGCACAGTGTGGGTGGTTTTATTGGGCATGTCACGAAAATCAATGTTTCCGCCCGTGATCTGAATATTGTTGAGCGAAAAAAGAAACGGCTTTGAAGGTTCTTCTTTTTTGGTCTCCTCTTTGGGAAGCAGGTCGGAAAAATTATACGTTCCGTCCGTTTTGCGGGTGACGCCGATGTAAGGTTTGCTCAGACGGATTTCCTCCAGGATCAAAGAGCGCCTGAAGATCGATACGACCCCTCCGGCATTGATGTAAAGTTCATCAAATGCGACAAAGGGTTTGTCCTGGCCGGGATCGGCCAGTTTGAATCCCTTGATCGTTACCGAAAGAGAATAGGGATTGATTTTTATCTGATCAATGGACGTTTCACGATGCAGAGCTTTGGAAATCTTTTCGGTTACAACCGGCTTGATAATGTATGGAAGGATAAGGAATCCGGCGATGCCGATAATTGCTGCCAAAATGATGATGACGGTGAGAATTTTTTTTGCAATCTTCATGTTTACAGAGTCCTTTTTAAAAAAATGCTCATGGTCTTTCGGCCCAGGAGTTTGCTGATATGGGCGAAAATGCAGCATGAAGTTGGTTTGCCATTAAGGCTATTTCATTATTATCGTTTATTATAGTCCAATTTCGATGAAATAACATTTTCATTTCATCTATTTGTGGCATAAAAAACGCATCGAATGATTGAAAATTTTGTAAAATAGCGTATTTATTTTTAAATTTACATTTTCATAAAAAGAACGAAAATGAAATAAAATAACCATTTCACCCTGAAACGTTATTTTATTTCATAGTGCCTCTGTATATTGACAGGCCTTGGTTTGTCGAATACAAATGCCGCCAACTAAATTTTATTATGAAAAATGCCATAACGTCCCGTGATGGATCAAGGGCACCTGTAACAACTATAACTCATGGACGTTTTTGGCATAACATTTTGGAAACGCATGAAATTAATAGTTCATTTTGGATGGAGAATCAATCAAAAAACGTTTTTTTCATGCCGGAAGCCTGTGGCCGCTTTTTGAAACGATCTCCATGACTGCTGAATGGTTCTGATGGGGCGAGTATCATTCCCGGGTCATTCCTAAATTTTGTGAGGTTAAGGATTGGTATGGTTAATGAAACTGAAAAACAGTTCAACTATGTGAAACAAACATCTTTTGCCGCCGATGTGATTCCTGAGAAGGATAGCGCGGCTACAAACGATTGGAAAGAATCAAAAGATATTCAGTATATTGTTGATCACGCTTTTGAAGCCTTCTGGCAGGTGGACACGGATTTTAAAATTACGTTTACAAATGCTGCATGCGGAACCGTTACCGGCGGATTTAAGAGTGAAGATTTTATCGGCCGGTCTCTTATGGAATTTCTGTCTCCGGAAAGTATAGCGAAACTGCATAAAGGCAACAGGTCACGGCTGAATGATGAAGCGCGGGGGTTTCAAACAGCACTTGCTTTTTATGAACTTCAGATGAAAAGAAAGGATGGCACGTATTGCTGGGTAGGCATCAGTTCCAGCCCGATACGCGACGGGAGCGGAAAGGTGATCGGATATCAGGGTATTCTGCGGGACATCAGCGGTTTTAAAAAACAGGAAACCAGCCGGAAAAGATATGAAGAAGCATTTAACAAAGCGGAAAAAATGTCCCGTTTGATGAATATTACCAACGGTGTTGCCCGTGAGCTGAATCATCTCATGGGCGGCATTCTCGCTCATGGAGAGATTCTGCGTTCATGCGACGGTACGGGCAGCAATGCATTTCATGAACATATCGGCAATATTATCGATTCGGGTGAGCGGGCGGTTACCTTTATCCAGGACCTTTTGGCCGTTTTCCGTAAGGATGAAGAGAATCGCCAGTACATCAATCTAAATGAAAGAGTCCTGGCCTGTCTGAAAAAAAATGAAATGCAAAAATTATCAGAACGGCATCCGGGTGTAACGATCAAAATGGATTTTGAGCCTTCTTTACAAAACGTGAATGCTTCATTGTCTCAACTGGATAAATCAATTCTGGATCTTTTGTCCATGTCATTTCAGCAGGCCGAACATGACGGCGTGATTTCGATTGCCACAAGAACAGTCTATCTTGGCTGTCCGGTTCGGCATGAGGATAACGTGCGCGAAGGTGAATATGTGGTCTTATCGATCAGCAGCACAGGAGGTGGGCTTGATGATGAACATGTCGGGCGTGTTTTTGAACCTTTTTATGCAAAAAAATTAATGAAGAAAAGTGTTACCGGTCTCGAATTGTCCATTGTCCGGGAAGTGATCAGGGATCACCATGGATTTATTGATGCATACAGTAAAATCGGCTGCGGCGTTTCATTTGTACTGTATCTGCCGGTTTTACATGAAGATTGCGGGAGTATACAGCACAGGGGCAATTCTGCCAGGCCAGCTTTGATAAATTGACCTTTGCAGGAATCCGGATTGAATCACTAGGTGGGGGGGGTGTGCACGGGAAGCATAAAGCCGGTTGTATCCATTGATTCAGGCATGGTGAAACGGCTTTATGCTTCCTGATACCAAGCCGCATCCTTTGGCTAACTTTGTTGGCATCGTCGTCGGCTTCCTCAACGTATCAATAATACGCCTGCGGAGCCCCCTCCTTGCCGCCGCGTTATCCTTTGAATGCAACTTGGTATGAGCCATATATGTATCCTGCAAAAAGAATGATGTCAGGTGCCCGCCGGTTCCTCAAAAAAAATTCGCGCGTCAACGATGCTCGCGCCTTGACCCTTCGGGTGTACAATAACCGGATTCAGGTCAATTTCTGTAATCTCAGGGCAGGCGGCAAGCAGTGCGGATGTCCGGCAAATGATATCGATCAGCGCCTGACAGTCCGCGGGACTTTTCCCTCTGGCGCCTTGAAGCAGCGGATAGGCTTTCAGCTCCTTCATCATTTCAGCTGCTTCATTGGGTGTTACCGGTGCCAGACGGATGGAAGTATCCTTGAATATTTCGATAAATATCCCTCCCAGACCTGCCACAATGACCGGTCCGAAAGCCGGATCACGACGTCCCCCGACAAAGCATTCAATGCCCGCGGGCGCCATCTCCTGAAGCAGGTATCCATCGACTGCCGGTGGATTGACGAGCTTCTGAATTTTATCGTTCATCGATACGACGGTTTCGGACAGCTGCTTCTTATTGCGGATGTTTACCGCCACACCACCCACGTCGGATTTATGGGATGCGTTCCGCGAAACAAGTTTTACGGCCAGTGGATAACGCAGGGGGATCTTCCCTGGTAGGATTTCGTTTTTGATCAGCATGTCTTTAACCGGTTGCAGACCGGCCGCGGCGCAAATCGTCAGAGCTTCATCCGTCAGTGCGATGCGCCGCTCGCGAATGCATCGGGACCGGATTGTTTCCACAGTTTTCAAATCCGGACAATAGTCCGGCAGTTTGCCCCGGCTGTCGCGGAGCGTTTTCAGCTTGAAATAGGTTCGTGATACATGGAGCGCCGTGGCTGCTTCCAGCGGGGATGTGAAAATAGGAAAGGGTTGACTCTGCTGGATTTTCAGAAGTTCTTCACGGTCGGAAATCATGGTCAAACAAACCGGTTTCGCATATTTTGCAACCAGCTTTTCCACGCCGGCCAGGAACGTGCGGGACATCTCTCCCTCAAAATCCGAAGAGTACAGGTGATTGAATAAGACGCCGTCGTAGTTTTCCAGATTGAGGGCTTCTTCCAGAATATCCGTGAAAAGGGTGTAGTCAAAGATCTCTCCCAGATCCAGCGGGTTCTGATGAGCGATGACGCGCGTCTTGTAAATGGTTTTGAGTTTTTCAATAAAGGATGGCGGGAAAGGGACCATTTCAAAACCATATTTCGCGCAGGCATCTGCGGTCAGCACCGCATGTCCGCCCGAACGTGACAGCACAGCCACGCGATGTCCCTTCATCAGAGGCATGCGGACGACTTTAATGGCGTTGACAAATTCCAGCTCATCATCAACGCGAATAATTGCCGCTTGCCTGAAGGCACCGTCAACGACGCTGTCGTCGCTGGAAAGTGCTGTCGTATGGGACTGGGCGATTTTCGCACTGAGGGGAGAACGGTTTGATTTTTGTATAACGATTGGCTTATCGCACTTCCGGGCCAGATCAAAAAAATCACGTCCTCTCTTGAAACCTTCGAGATACAGGGCGATGATATCCGTCTTCGGATCTTTGATGAAATAGTCCAGAAAATGAGCCTCATCCAGCTGGAGTTTATTGCCGGTGGCTGCGAACTTGCCGGGTTTGATGCCGTAACCCGCCACTGCGCGCAGATAAGAGCCTCCCAATCCGCCGCTTTGCGAAATGAGCCCCAGCCTGCCGCCTGTCGGGATATCCCTAAAAAAGGCAAACGGCATCATCATTTTCATGTCAAAGTTTACCGTTCCCACACAGTTGGGGCCGATGACCTTCATGTTGTATTTTTTGGCAACGGCCAGAACATCATATTCCAGGGTATGATCGCCATGTGAGTATTCGCTGAAACCTCCAGATTCGATAACGATATGCGTGATGCCTTTTTCTCCGCATTCCCTCATCAGGCTGGGCACCGTTTTGGCGGGTGTCAGAAAGATGGCAACGTCCGGTGTTTCGGGAAGATCGGCAACGCTTGTGTAAATATGGATACCATTCACGTCGCCTTCCTGAGAGCCGACGCCGTATAGATTTCCCTCATAGCCGACTTGTTTATTGTTGAGTAAAACGATTTGTCCCAGATTCATTTTGGTGGCGGATGCGCCGAAAACTACAATACTGCGGGGGCTGAAAAATTTTTCCATGATCCGATCGCTCCTTTAGCCCGGCAGTCAAAAGAACAAAGCAGCAGAGCGTCATATCTTTTTGTGTGGCCGGACCCATGGCTTTATAGAATAGGCGGGCGGACCGTGTCAAGAGTAAATCGCAGGGCTTCTCCGGTCGGATGAACCAGCATCCATTTGTTTGCTTTGAAGCATGCTGGCTCTCTTCCCGTGACCATTCATCTCCGGTTCACGTCTTCTGCCGACCATTTCAAAAGAAGTGTTTGACTTCTTTGCTAAAGCCAATATAATTAAATTGCATTCAAACAGAGTCTAACTTGCAGCCGGTCCAGTTGTGGAAAGCCAATAAAATCATATCAGCTCTCAATGCATGGCAAAGGGTAAAATCATGAAGAAGAGGCAGCAATCGAATGACGATCTGGTTTGTGAAATCAGGAAGCTGCGCCAAAAGCTCAAAGAGATCCGTCAATCGGATATCAAAAGGAAACATGCGGAAAACGAGCTCAAGGAAAACGAGCAGAGGCTGCACAGTGTCATCGGCGGTTTGCCCATTCCCGCCTTTGTGATCGATAAAAACCACCGTATCCTCTACTGGAACAGGGCTCTGGAAGAGCTCACCAAAATAAAGGCCGAGGACGTTATCGGCACTTCCCAGCAATGGCGGGCATTTTACAGCAGCAAGCGTCCCTGCATGGCGGATCTTCTGGTCAATCGTGGCCAGGAAAAGATCTCCAAATGGTATGCCGGAAAATATGTGAAATCCAAACTGCTGGATGAGGCCTATGAGGCCATAGATTTTTTCCCCGAACTCGGGCATCAGGGTAAATGGCTGCGATTTACAGCGGCAATTATCCGTAATTCAACCGGTGATCTGATAGGAGCAATCGAAACCCTGGAAGATATAAGCCGGCGAAAAAAAGCGAAAATGCTGCTGCTGAAAGTGCATCAGGACCTGGAAGAGCGCGTCAAAATCAGAACCGCGGAACTCGCCCGGGCCAATGAGGCCCTGCTGAACGAACTGATGGAACGCCACCGGACGCAGAAGGCCCTCAAACAGACCACCGATCATCTGTCCCTGCTTCTGGAGTCCCTGCCGATTATTTCTTACACACGAAAGGCGGACGGTGATTTTGCGATCACTTTTGTAAGCAGTACCATTGAAGAGATAACCGGTTATCCGCCGCAATACTTTATTGACGATGAAAATTTCTGGATTGACCATGTTCATGTTGATGACCGGGCGCGCGTCATTGAAGGTCTGCAAACCGAGCACGAGAAAGGAACCCACCGGTACAGCTATCGATTCCGGGTGACGGATGACTCCTACCGCTGGTTTTCGGATTACTGGCGGATCGTTCAACTTCCGGCAGGATCAACCAGCTATATTGTCGGCGCCTGGCAGGATGTCACCGAGGACAAAAAAATTCGACAGGAAGGAGAGTTGAGGCTCCAGCAGATGATTCAGACGCACAAACTGACTGCGCTGGGCGAGGTGGTTGCGGGTGTCGCGCATGAGATCAACAATCCTGTCAGCTTTATCGCGTACAATGTTCCAATTCTGGAACAAATCTGGAACACGGTGGAAACCATTTTGGCTCGCAGTGCTTCACATCATTCCGACTGGGAAAAAAGAGGTTTGTCCTATGAGGAAGTATGCAGTAACATGCGGGAGATCATCCAGGCATTTAAAATCGGCGCCAATCGCATCAGTCGGGTGATCACGAGTCTGAAGGAATTTTCCCGTTCCGATGAAACCGCACAGAAAAAAATGGTTGCCGTTCCGGATGTGATTGCAGGCGCGCTGGTCATCGTAGGAGCGCAGATCAGAAGAAACGTATCCAGAATCGATCAGGCGATTGCCAAAAAAATTCCTCCGATTCACGGACATTTCCAGAAAATCGAGCAGGTGATCGCCAATCTGCTGATTAACGCGCATCAGGCAATACCCCAGGGGCAAAAAGGTGTCATCAGCATCCGCTGCCGTTACATTGACCGCTTAAAATCAGTGGTCGTCGATATTGAAGACAATGGAAAGGGGATTGATCGCAAAACCATGGAACATATTTTTGATCCCTTTTTTACAACCAGGCGGGAACTTGACGGCACCGGCCTGGGGCTTTCCATATCCTACGGACTGATCAAGGAACATCAAGGCACCATCAGCGTGCTCTCGCGTCCCGGAAAAGGCAGCCGGTTTTCAATTTATCTGCCCGTGGAAGGAAACATCAATCTCAGCCTTTATCCGTCCATCCTTTGCATTGACCATAATGTGAAGTATCTGAAAGAGCTCAAAGCCAACTTTTTGGACGCGGTGATCTGGCGTTCGGAATCTAATGACAAGGTGGGGGATATTCTCACTTTTTTAGAGGAGAATCCGGAAGTGGATATGATTGTTTCCGAAGCCCGTTTAAAAGGATTCAGCGCATGGGACCTTATGGATAAAATAAAAACAAAATATCCCCTGCTGCCGGTCATTATCTACTCGGCCGACCGCCGGGCGCTTAAGGCGCCGTTTCAGATCAGGACTCTCCCGGATTACACACTGCAAAAGCCTTTTACCATTGATAAACTCCAGAAGGTCATCCATGACATAGGGAGACAACAGCTATGAAAATATTGATTGTCGATGACGAGGAAGTTTCCCTTTCCTCAGTCAAGAGAATTCTCAAATGGCACGGAATCAAGAGCGTCGAAATCTGTGACAGCGGCAGTGAAGCGATCCGCAGAATCCGTCGGGAGAATTTTGATGTTGTCCTTTTGGATTTGCTCATGCCCGAGGTGGACGGCATGCAGGTGCTGGAATCGACAAAACCATATTGTCCCGGGACGGAATTTATTATCCTGACAGCCGTCGATGATATACCCACCACCGTGAAGGCGATGCGGCAGGGAGCTTACGATTATCTGGTCAAACCGGTGGACAATGAACTGCTTATCTTATCCATTGAAAGGGCTTATGAAAGAAAAGGGCTGCTGGCCGGTTTGTCCGTCAATGCCAGTTGTCAGGCAGCGGATATTCCACAAGCGTTTTCCGATACCCTCACGCAAAACACACAGATGAAGGCCTTGATTTCCTATGCTCAGGTAATGGCGCGCAGCGGCAATCCGGTTTTGATCACGGGTGAGTCGGGAACCGGCAAGGAACTGATGGCGCGAGGCATTCACCGTGCCGGCCCAGCTCCTGACGGGCCTTTTGTGGCCGTGAACGTTTCCGCCATACCGGCCACTATGTTCGAAAGCCAGTTTTTCGGACATGTTAAAGGCGCATTCACCGGCGCAGATGGTCCTCATCATGGTTTCTTTAAACAGGCGGATAGCGGCACTTTATTTCTCGATGAGATTGGAGAACTGCCGATCGGTCTTCAATCCAAGCTCCTGCGTGTGCTGGAAGATAAAACATTCACGCCGCTGGGTGCCGGTCACCCCGTGCATGTGGATGTCCGGCTGATCTCGGCAACCAATAAAGAACTGGACCGCGCCTGCCAGGAAGGCAATTTCCGAATAGACCTGCTGTATCGTTTGAAATCCGCATATATCTGCCTGCCGGCGCTCAGGGAAAGACGAAACGATGTCCCGCTGCTTGCAGCGCATTTTTTACAGACTGCCTGTGTGCGCCACAATAAAAACATTTCAGGATTCAGTCCCGAAGCCATGAATGTGCTTGCGGGTAGAGATTATACCGGGAATATCCGTGAACTTTCGCAGATCGTGGAGAATGCCGTTTTACTTGCCGAGGGCCCGGTCATTCTACCCGTGCATTTGGGAGACAATCCGCCAATGGACTCTCAACCGTCCTTGTCGAGTCGCAGCCTTTGCACACTCAAGGAAAATGATGCGGCTCATGTCATGTTTGTTTTACATTCCACCGGTGGAAACCGCCGTGAAGCTGCCCGCATTCTGGGAATCACGCTCAGACAGCTGCAGCGAAAGCTGGCTGAGACCAAAGGTGATTCCTGATGAACCGGAACTTTTCTGGCCTTAGATATTCTGCCGGCCAATGCCCGGCAAGGAACCAACTCGCAGCAAGCTACGGAGAATTAACACTCATTCCGCAGCTGCGGGATTAAACCGCAGCAAACATAAAATCAACCATGACATTTCCGCCGTACCCCATGACATAAACGTCATTGTCTTTTATGCCTTATGCAGCCTGTATCTGGCGTGATACACGCAATCCGGGCAGTTTTTCATAACGACATCCAGGTCATTCCTGAGGTCTGCAGTTTTTTGCCTATATTTTTTTATTAATCAACGGAATCAGCGTCTTATTGTTTTTCAGAATGTTTGGCACGTCTGTTGCTGTACTACATACGTGAGTCAGGCAATTCCAGCATGAGTGCCATACAGCAGGCACCGAAGTGCCGGATGTGAATGACAATGATCTTTGACTGTTTCATTGATATCGCAACGGAAAAATATTTTCTTTAATGGGGAATGTTCCCCCGAAAAAATAAAACGAGGTGAACGAACCGTGGCCGAACAAATGAATCAAGGAAAGGTTTTATCCATTCGAAGCAGTGTTGTTGATATTCAGTTTCCCGTGGCGCCGCAGATCCGTAATGTGCTCACAGCGGGAGAAAATGGTGAATACATCATCGAGGTATTTACGCAGCTGGATAATAACACCATCCGGGGCGTTGCGCTGACTCCCACACAGGGTCTGGCCCGCGGCCAGATTGTCACAGACACAGGTAAACCTTTCGAGGTGCCGGTGGGTACCCCGCTGATGGGCAGAGTGTTTAATGTTTTCGGAAACACCATCGACAAGAAGGGTAATGTGGAAGGCTGTGAAGTCCGTTCCATCCATCGCGAACCGATTCCGCTTCGCGATCAATCAACCGTGTCCGAAATATTTGAGACCGGCATCAAAGCGATAGACGTCCTTGCCCCCCTGGAGCGCGGCGGCAAAGCCGGTCTGTTTGGCGGCGCAGGCGTCGGCAAGACTGTTCTAATCACGGAAATGATCCACAACACCGTAAGCGGTCACGAAGGGATGAGTATCTTCTGCGGAATCGGTGAACGATGCCGCGAGGGTGAGGAACTCTATCGGGAAATGGAAGAGAGCGGAGTTCTGGGAAATACCGTCATGGTGTTTGGACAGATGAATGAGCCGCCCGGTGCGCGTTTCCGCGTAGGGCATGCGGCCCTGACGATGGCGGAGTATTTCCGTGACGACGCCAAACAGGACGTTTTGCTGATGATCGATAATATTTTTCGTTTTATCCAGGCGGGCATGGAAGTTTCCGGTCTTCTCGGACAGCTGCCTTCGCGGCTGGGGTATCAGCCTACACTGGCGACGGAATTGGCCGAACTCGAAGAACGCATCTGTAACACCAAAACAGGCGCTATCACGTCCATTCAGGCAGTGTATGTGCCGGCGGATGATTTTACTGATCCTTCAGCGGTTCATACCTTTGGGCACTTGTCTGCAACGATTGCCCTTTCACGCAAAAGGGCCAGTGAAGGCCTCTATCCGGCCATCGACCTGCTGCAATCCGGATCCAAGATGCTGATGCCGAACATTGCCGGCGAACGACATTACAAAGTTGCCCAGGAAATCCGCAAAACGCTGGCCGTCTATGAAGATTTAAAAGACATCATCGCCATGCTCGGTATTTCTGAACTGTCCCGCGAAGACCAGCGAACCGTTTTCCGTGCAAGACGCCTGGAGAGGTTTTTTACCCAGCCTTTTTTTGTGACTGAACAGTTCACCGGTACGTCCGGAAAAATGGTTTCCCGTGAAGATACGCTCAATGGCTGCGAAAGGATACTCAACGATGAGTTCGCCGATATTCCGGAACGGGCGCTTTACATGATTGGACCTATTGAAGAGGCAAAGATCGAAAATGTTGCTTAAAATTTTATTGCCGGCCGAAATTATGATGGTGGAGGAAGTCAAGAAGATCGTCGCGGAAGCGGAAAACGGTTCCTTCTGCCTGATGCCCAATCATATTGATTTCGTTGCAACGCTGGCTCCGGGCATCTTTTCCTATGAGTTGGCCACAGGAGGGCAGGAAATACTGGCCATGGACGTCGGCACCCTGATCAAAAAAGGCTCGGACGTTCTGGTGTCCACGCGCAATGCGGTGAAAGCGCCGGATTTGGGAAAGCTCAAACAGGTGGTTGTGCAGCAGTATGATGTTCTTGACGAGCGGGAGAAGATGGTTCGTTCCGCGTCGGCAAAATTGGAGGCATCGCTGATTCGCCGATTTGTTGAACTCAAGTAGAAAGACGGGACAAGGTTCAAGATTCAAGATGCAAGGTTCAAGGTTAAGGTATTGTTAGCATAGAACATCGAACTTAGAAATCTCAAAGAGGATTGAGCATGGTTGAGATACGACGAACATCCAACGGAAGAAGGCGGAAGATAGCTGATCATTTCACTGAGAAGGTCGCCCAGAAGGAAGCGCTGCGTCTGAAAGCGCTCCGGCATAAAGATGAAACCGTCTGGTTCGGTCTGGGCATGATGGGCATTGTCGGCTGGGCGGTCGCCATTCCCACGCTGATCGGTGTTGCCCTGGGGCTCTGGATTGACCGCGCCTGGCCCAGCCAGTATTCCTGGGCGCTGATGCTGCTCATTGCCGGCGTAATCATCGGG
Source organism: Smithella sp. (assembly GCA_039679815.1). Classification (GTDB taxonomy): domain Bacteria; phylum Desulfobacterota; class Syntrophia; order Syntrophales; family Smithellaceae; genus UBA8904. Next base: position 7,400 of record JBDKUG010000172.1, on the reverse strand, counting down.
TGCATTAACGCGGCCTATTGGGTGAGAAAAGTACGCAGCAAGATTATTGAGGAAGAATAGGATGACACTGTCCACGATCATGATTCTCATGGCGGCTTTTGCCGCCGGGCTGGCCCTGGGCGCGTTTTACTTCATGGCGCTGTGGCAAACGGTGAAACGCCTGCCTTCCACGACCAGTCCCACGCGTCTGATGCTGGGAAGTCTTGCCGGGCGAATGGCGGTGTTGACGGCGGGATTTTACTTTGTCATGGGAGGCCATTGGGAGCGTATGGCCGTGGCCATGCTGGGTTTTATTGTCATGAGGAAGATTCTGACTTACCGCCTGGGTCCTCCCAGGGTGATGGAAGCGGTTCAATAAAAAAGTTCGGCAGTTTATTTTAAAGCGGAGCAAGGAGTCGATATGGAGATTGTATCCCTCAATCAGATTAGTCCCGATCAGGTGATCATTTGGAGTTGGGGATTTATTATTATCAATGCGACGATTCTCTATACCTGGCTGGTGATGGCCATCCTGGTTGTCGGCTCCTGGTTGATCACGCGCCACCTCTCGTCGGCAATGAATGTGTCGCGCTGGCAGCATTTTCTGGAAGTGATTATTTCCATCATCCGGGGTGAAATTGGCGAAATGACCAAAAAGGGGGCGGATAAATATATTCCCCTGGTCGGCACGCTCTTTCTGTTTATCTGTGTATCCAATGTTCTGGTGATTGTGCCGGGTTTTGTCGCGCCAACGTCATCCATGACAACCACCGCGGCGCTGGCCACCTGCGTCTTTATCGCCGTTCCCTATTACGGCATTTCCCGAAACGGGGTGTTCCATTATGTGAGGGAATATTTTCAACCCAATTTTATCTTTTTCCCGTTCCATGTCATGGGGGAATTATCCAGGACGCTGGCCCTGACGGTTCGTCTTTTCGGCAACATCATGAGTCATGAAAAGGTTGTCGGCATCCTGCTGGCGGTAACCCCTTTTCTGTTCCCGGTCGTGATGCAGATTCTGGGACTGCTCATCGGAGTGATCCAGGCTTACATTTTCGCGATCCTTTCCATGGTCTATATCGCTTCAGCACTTTCCGCTGAAGACGAAGTTCATCATACGGAGACAAATAAAGAAGGCGTTAGCGCTTAAAAACAATTTTATAAAGGAGGAGTATTTATGGACAGCATCAGTATCGTCGCGATGGCATCGGTTTTCGGTGCGGCTTTGGCAATGGCAATTGGGTCACTTGGTCCCGGTCTGGGTATGGGACAGGCAATTTCCCAGGCGCTGGCCGCGATCGCCCAGCAGCCGGATGAGAGAAATTCTTTAACCAGAACGCTTTTTGTCGGATTGGCAATGATTGAATCCATTGCCATTTACTGCTTTGTTATTTCCATGATTCTGATTTTCGCCAATCCGTTCTGGGGACACATCATAAAGTAAGGGGGAAGATCCATGCATATCGACTGGTTTGTATTTTTAGCGCAAATCTTTAATTTCCTCCTGCTCATGTACTTGTTGAAACGTTTCCTTTACGGGCGGATCATCAAAGCCATGGATGACCGGGAAGCAAAAATCGCCGCGCGTTTTGCAGAAGCGGAACGGCTGAAAGTTGAAGCCAGTGAGGCAGTCGAACTTTACGAAAAGCGTAACCAGTTGCTTGGCGAGAAAAAAGAACAGATGCTTAACGAGGCAACGATGGCAGCCGACGCCAAGCGAAAGGAGTTGATGGAAAAAGTGCGCACAGATGTCGATGCAGTGAAAGCGCGTTGGCAGGATATGCTGGTTCGCGAACAAGATGCCTTTTTTTATGATCTGCGCCAGCGTGCTGCCAAACAATTGTATGCGACGGCACGCAAGGCACTGGCTGATCTGGCTGATGTGGAGCTGGAAGAGCGGATCGTTGATGAATTTATCCGTCGCGTCAAAGCGCTTGATGAGGAAAAAAGCATTCAGATTCGCAAGGCGATCAGTGGCGGAGGCAATAAGGTCATTATTCAGAGCGCCTTTGGCATTTCCGAACCAAGGCAGTCACAAATTGAAGAGGCGTTGAAGAAGCAGATCACGAACGGTTTTACGATTCGTTATTTGAAACAGCCGGATATTGTGTCGGGCATCGAATTACGGGTGAATGGGCACAAGATCGCCTGGAGTCTTAATGAATATCTGGAGACGCTAGTTGAGAGTCTGACGGAAACCCTCCAGAAAGAGGCGCACGCGGCATAGGATAATAACGTCAGGAGGCGTGGAATGAATTCAGAGGTTAACAAATTGGAAAGTCAGGAATTGAAAACGTTTCTGGATGATACATTTGACACAATGGACAAGGTCCTGGACGAGCAGAATCCTGAACTTCGGCAATATGAGGTGGGCCAGGTGGAATTTGTTGGACGCGATATTGCACGGGTCAGTGGCCTGCCGCATATCCGGGCGGAGGAACTGGTCCGATTTGCCGGAAATTATATGGGACTTGTTTTCAATATAGATCCAAAGGAAATCGGCGTTGTTCTTTTGGACCCCAGTGAAAATCTGCAGGTCGGGTCGGAAGTACAGCGCACGAAGCGCGTCCTGGATGTGCCGGTGGGAGACGGGCTCCTGGGACGGGTGGTCGATCCTCTCGGACGACCGCTGGACGGTCTGGGGGAAGTCAATACGGTCATGCGTCTGCCGGTGGAAAGACCAGCGCCGGCGGTTATGGACCGCGCGCCGGTTGTTGTACCGTTACAGACAGGCATCAAGGTGATCGATGCGCTCATTCCCGTTGGGCGCGGCCAGCGCGAATTAATTCTGGGAGACAGAATGACCGGTAAAACGGCCATTGCAGTGGATACGATTATCAACCAGAAGGAAACCGGTATTATTTCTATTTATTGCGCCACTGGCAAGAAAAGCGCTGATGTGGCCAAGGTGATTGCCGATTTGCGGGATCACGGCGTGATGGGATCATGCATTGTGGTAGTGGCCACCGGTGAAGACACACCGGGCTTGCAGTATATCGCGCCATACGCGGCCACAAGCATGGGGGAATATTTTGTAGAGCAGGGCAGGGACGTTTTGATTGTCTACGACGATCTGACATCACACGCACGGGCCTACCGTGAGGTGTCGTTGCTTTTGCGGCGTCCGCCGGGACGTGAAGCTTTCCCCGGAGACATCTTTTACATTCACTCCCGGCTGCTCGAACGTTCCACGCATATGAAGCCGGAACTGGGCGGCGGGTCGTTGACTTCGCTGCCAATTACCGAAACGGAAGCGCAAGATATGTCATCTTACATTCCGACCAATCTGATTTCCATCACGGATGGGCAGATTTATCTCTCGCCGGTTTTGTTCAGCAAGGGCATTCTGCCGGCGGTGGATGTTGGTAAATCCGTGTCCCGCGTGGGCGGTAAAACGCAGCTGCCCGCTTATCGGTCCGTGGCGGGTGACCTCCGGCTCTCCTACTCGCAGTTTGAAGAACTGGAATCCTTCTCCCGTTTTGGCACCAGGCTGGATGAAAGTACGCGGCGGACGCTGGAACGCGGCTGGCGTGTGCGTGAGATACTGAAGCAGGGGCAGTACAAGCCGCTCAAAGCTTCCGAACAGATTGCCTCTCTGCTTTCTGTAACCGGCGGCGCCCTGGATCTTGTTCCGACGGAGCAGGTCCGCGAGGTGGAGGCACACCTGCTCGCTGCCGTCAATGAACAATTGCCGGAATTGTGCAGCCGGATTGAAGCAGGGAAAAAACTGGAAATGGCGGATCGTGACAGCATCATGAATAAAATTAAACCGGTTATTACCCCTTTTGAACAGGTTGAGGAAGTCAATGCAAACAACTGAGTCCCTGAAAAGAAGAATGAAAAGCGCGGGTGATCTTCTGTCGGTCGTTAAAACGATGAAGGCGCTGGCGGCTGTCAGCATTCGGCAGTACCAGAAGGCTGTCGAATCGCTCACGGACTATAACCATGCTGTCGAGATGGGATTGCAGATTGTACTCAAGGAGCGGATGGGCGCGATGCTTCAGAGAAAGACATCCACTCTCAAACGTATGGGGGTGATTGTTTTCGGTTCCGATCAGGGTCTGTGCGGACAGCTCAATGAACAGATTTCCGTTTTTACGCTGGATTATGCCAAAACCGCCGGCGTGAAAAAGGAAAATCGGAAAGTGCTGTCCATCGGCGCCCGTGTCGCCGACTATGTGGAAGATGCCGGTCAGCCTGTCGATGAGTTATTGCCCACTCCCGGTTCCACGGCGGGCATTACTCCGCTGGTTCAGGAGATTATCATGATTATTGATGAATGGCATTTCCGTCACAACATCGATCATTTTTTCCTGTTTTATAACAAGTATGTCAGCGGGGCGGTTTACCATCCTCACATGGTTCAGCTGCTGCCTGTCAACCATGACTGGCTTAGGGAAATCGCCAAAAAGAAATGGGATTCCAAGTCCCTGCCCATTTTCCGGATGGATGGTGATCAAATATTTTCTTCCCTGATTCGGGAGTATCTCTTTGTGTCACTGTACCGGGCGTTTGCCGAATCGCTGGCCAGTGAAAATGCAAGCCGACTGGCTTCCATGCAGAACGCCGAGAAAAACATTGAAGAGCAGCTGCAGGATCTGCACGTGCAGTTTCACCGTACGCGTCAGATGACGATTACCGAAGAACTTCTCGATATCGTTGCCGGTTTCGAGGCGATGCAGGAAGAAGCATCATAAAGAGGATTATTTAGAAAGGAGGACTGGCTTATGTCAACAGGTTCGGATAAGAGAATTTGTGTTATCTGTGCATGGCGCGAGAACTGCTCGAAGCGGTACCGGGTCAAGACGAATGCCTTGTTTGATGTCAATTGTCCCGACTATACAAGGGATATCAAACTGAAAGACAAAGACGTCGATAAGCTGGTCGAAGATCAGGTTGTTCGATGGCAAAGAGAGAAAAAAGAAAAACCGGGACATGTCATTACGCTTTCCAGTGAGGCCGGTGCCGGCGGCGGCTTGGTCGCTCGCATTCTAGCTACTGAGCTTCAGATGAACATCATCGGAAGTGATCTGATCCATAAGGTTGCCGAAAGCGCCCACATGAGCGAAAAGGTCATCAAATCGCTTGATCAGAAAAGTATTTCCTTTTTCGACAGCCTGATCGGCTCATTTTTTGAAGCGCGTCATATCTGGCCTAACGAATACATCCGTCATTTGTCTCTGGTCATGCACACGAACGCGCAGCACGGCAATGTCATCATTATCGGCCGGGGCGGCAGTTTCATTCTGAAAGACAAAGCGTTTCGCGTGCGGGTAATAGCGCCGCTGGAGATACGGGTGGAAAGGGTGATGCGCGATCGCAAAATGTCTCAAACCGAGGCGCTGGAACATGTTAAGAAATACGATGGAGATCAGGTTGCTTTTTGCCGGAAGTATTTTAATGAAGATATCAGTGATGCAAAACATTACGACATCATGGTCAACACGCAGAATGTCGACATTGAGAGCACTGCTGAATCGGTTAAGAAGGCGTTTCTGTCATGGAAGGCCGGGTTCGAGACGCACCAGCGATGATTTTTGCAAATGAACCGGTGAGGGTGATCCGCGATGAACCAATATGAACGCGCTCTGCTGCTGGGACTGGCGGAAGAGGTCATCCTGCACCTGCGCACCCGGCTGACCGAGATTGAAAATCTGCACCCGAGGGAGTCAGCCGTGGGGATTGCCACATTTCAGGAGCGTCTGCGCAATATAGAGGCTTTGCTGGATTGCGTTAAAAACCGCAATTCCTGCTCCCCGTTATGACGACACGCCATTTTCCCCGTCATTTGGGGTTGCGGACAGGTAAACCATGAACGTTGTGCCGACGCCCGCAAGTGATTCCACCGTGATCAGCCCGTTGTGATATTTAATGATGGAATCGCAGATGGCCAGCCCAAGTCCAATGCCGCCGCGGTCCTTAGTTTCTTTTGTCGTAAAATAAGGATCAAATATTTTTGAGAGGTTTTCACGGGGAATGCCGACGCCGCGGTCCTTGATGATGATCCGGACGTAATTGCCCTTGCCCATCGTGCGGATGTTCGTTCCGGTTGTCGTGTTTTCTGCAATAACATCTATCACCCCGCCCTCCGGCATGGCTTCTTTCGCGTTGGTGATCATATTTTCCATCACCTGTTTAATCTGCATTGCATCGATCTCTGTCGGCCAGAGGTCCGGTACGATAACCGGCTGGCACGTCACGTTAGAACCTTCCAGAACTTTTTGGACAGCTTCTTTTATAATAACATCAAGCTTTTCATTCTTCTTAACCGGATATCCACCCTGGGCAAATGTGATCAGCCGGTGTGCAAGTTCCTTGGCCTGCAGACCTGCCCGTTCCGCTATGGCAAGGCCGTTTTCCAGGATCTTGTCTTCTTCGCTGGCGGATATTTTGGCCAGAAAGACATTGCGCAGAATGGCCGTAAGCAGACTGTCAAAATCCTTGGCCACACCGTCAGCGAATGTGCCCAGCGATTCGTTTTTGGTTCTTTTGAGCAGCTCATCTTCGGCGGTTTTTTGCTCAGTGATGTCTTCCAGGGTTTCCATGGCGCCGAATATTCGGCCGCTTGAATCGCGAAGTTTTGCCGCGGTAATCCGGAACCATTTTCCTTTTTCACCCAGATCGGGGAAAAATTCCGTTACTTCATAGGCGTCTCTGACGAGTTTTGATTTTATAACCTTTCCCTGGTAAAGGCTCATGGAGTGACTGATTCTGTCATTCAAAATCAAATCAGCCATGCAGGAGCGGGGTGATGAATAAAATGCCCGCCACTGCTGATTTGTGCCGATTATCTGACTTGCCTTGATGCCATTCAGCCCTTCCAGCGCTTTGTTCCAGTGAAGGATTGTATGATCTGTTGAGATTACGAATGTTGGAATTGGAGACCCCTGGAGAATGCTGCGGAGTATCTGTTCATCATTGCGACCCCGCCATATGGCATAAATGAAACTGACAATGGCGGTTAACGCCAGAAAAATAATGAACAGAAGGAATTCAACTTGCATCACAGGCTCCCGTATTTCAGGTATTCAGACTGAGATATCCCGATGGGGGTCATGTCGTTCAATTGAAACGGAAAAACTTCATATTTGCCGTCACAACATTTCAGCCGCAGACCTCAATAGCAAGGTTGGGCTGAAATTGCAAGATTGGAAAAAACACGCCATGGGTCAAACTTGCCGATACCGGAACTTGCTGCATACATGGCTGAAGTTAAACTGTATGTATTCAATGCTTTTAGCGGATCGGGAATAGCACTTATTTGTGGAAATTGCCCTGTCAGCGGTTAAGCTCGTCCCGGATGGCCATGCCGATGGTCTCCATGACATAAGGTTTTTTGACATAAACCCCGGCTCCGAGTCTTTGCGCCTCCCTGACCCGGTCGGTTTCCGAAAAGCCGCTTACCAGAATCGCCTTCTGCT
>JBDKUG010000274.1:0-4377 GCA_039679815.1 Smithella sp. | reverse complement strand
AACGATCCGTTCCTCTTTTTTTAATCCGGAATCTCAGACCCGTAAAAATATTTTTAGCACATATTGATTTATTCTTCAGCAATTTTGAACAATGTCTGATGCTAATGGCGTCTATCTGGCGGCTGGTCCTTTATGTCGATGTATTGTCATTTTATCCGGATCTTTGGCTTGTAAACATTATTTTTCATATATCGTTCAATCCGATTGAACATTTGATTAAAGAAAAGACGGGGGAAGAGCTTATTGAAATAATCTTGCAGATAACACTCATCGGCAAATTACTTATTATATCAAAATGTTAATATGTTTTTTCTCTGCCGTGAATTTCTGGCATGCAAATTTCATTAGTAATAAGGCAAATAAACAAACTACCCTCAAGGAGGTAACAGATCATGAAAAAGACATTAGGAACCATCGCAGCGGCGGCAGCAGTAGTTCTCTTGACAGCAACATTCGGTTTCGCGGAATACGCGGCAGCGGGAGCAACCAATTTCCCGTATTTCCAGCTGGGTTGCCTGATTGTGGGCGGTCTGATTATGGTCAGCCTGAAAAGAAAATATGACAAGATGTACACTGCGGAAGTTGTTGGCGCCTTCGCTCTTTACACCCTTTTGATGGCGCTGTTCACCAACCCGGTTATTGATGCAGTGAAGAACATTGTGACCTGAAAGAGAAGTTAAGAAATACTCGCTGCAACAACAAACATGATCTAATATAGCGCCCTCCATATACCCCCTCAAGGCTTCCATAGCTTGGGGGGTTTCTTATACAGCCGCCGGTTGTTCCTTCCCCGGACGCTCAGGCTTCTTGATCATGTCATCCGGCTTGTATCGCTTGTTTACCTTCTGAATGAACGCGCTGCTGCCGGATCATTAATTAATCCATCTTCCCGCAAATCGATTATCCTCGTTGATATTTATTATTGCCTCCGGCAATTAAATATATAAACGATTGTCACCGCGGCTGTGTCGCAATGGCGGAATTACATTAAAAGTCGTCATGCCGGTCTTGTGACCTTCAGGTTACGCAGGCCGGCATCCAGAATTCTTTAATATTATTAGATTTACCATGATAACCTAAAGGTCACGCGAGGGCACAGCCGTGTCGCGTTTCACTTGATCGGAACGTGATTGTGGATGCTAAAGAATTGTACCTGTCATAATCTTTTCATTTGATATTTTGAAGTACACCTCGCATTTCGCGCATTTTGCACTTTTTTTATCGTATTAATCTAAAACGTCAATACCTATCGACATTAAGTAATCAAACGTGTCGTTGTAAAAGTCGGGTTTGCGGGTAAGGTCTTCAACATCGCCCTCAGGAACGACAATTACCATTCCTTGACGTGCACGGGTAAGCAATACACGATAGGCATTCTTTAAATAGTTTCGACGTTCCATACTTTTCACGTTCTGCCATTTGTTTCCTCTGAATGATTTATAGTGCCACTCCGCATGGCTGAATCTAAAATCGCCATCCCATGCCACACATGCCCAATCGAGCTCCAACCCTTGCACGTGAAATTCGGTGGCCACATCTTCCAGATAATACGAGGAACGCACATCGTCTTTATCATCCAGAAACCAATGAATAGGATCCATGTGTGATTTCACATCGATCGCATAAGGCTTTAAACGCTGTGCTTGCGATGAGACAACAATTCCATAGCGTTCAGTGCCACGTGCCTTTTCTTTTAACCATTGCTTTGCTTTTTTAAACTCACGGGTAATCACCATCGGGTATTTATCTTTTAAGTCGTGGAGTGTTTTCCTTGCATTATTGACATCAATATCAAGAATTTGCTTTACAAGTAAGGAAACATTTTCTGCTCGGTATGAACGCATCGAAACAGCTAAGTGCAACGATTCTAAATAGTTGACATTCGATCTGTGCGTAATCTTTTGAAGAATTTCATCGGAATTGTATTCACTATCGGTCAATCGATTTGATATGTAGATTTTCCAATCTGGGAAAGAACGTTCGAGCGCTCTAATCCATTCACCGATACCAGCTTCACCTGTATTAATCTCTTGACCTCCACCAACCAAACAAACCACAACTGCCCAATCGGGATGACGATCGAGACAAGAAATCAGAAATTCAGGTTCTGACATATTGAATCTTGGCTTTCCTTTCTTCTCACGCATAAATTTTGCTGTTTGTTCCATCGTCCAAGCTCGCTGAGCTTCATCAAAAAGGGTGACGTGTTCTATGGGTGGCTTTTCGTCTTTTATGCTTTCGTCTCGAAAGTGGTGTACGATTTGAATAAATGCTTTTACTTGACTTCGAGCTTCACCTTTTTTCAATTTTTGTCCATGCTCTTCAGCGCGCTTAACTCGATCGCGTGCTAACGCTTCTTGAAGAACAGCCACAAGTGGCCCATTGCCTGAAAGAAACACACTATAGAGCTCGCTGTTTTGGTCTATATGTGTAGTGGCAATATTCAACCCAACCAGTGTTTTTCCCGAGCCGGGAACACCTGTAACAAAGCAGATTGCTTTTTCCGATTTCTCTTTAGAAAGACGAATAATTTTTGAGATTGCATCGGAAGTTTGAGTAAGATTGATGGCATCGGCATCACGCCTAGAAATATCTGCAACCGAATGATTATTATACAATGCCATGGCTGCTTCAATGATTGTCGGCGTTGGATGATAACGACCTTGTTCCCAATCTTGAATTTTAATGGTTTCACCATCATCAAAGAGATCTAAAATCGATTTTATTGCAATATTAAGTGAATCAGAATTGCATCGTATCGGTAAAAACATTTTATCATTGTGACCTGTCATGGCAACTAACGGGTTAAGATACTTCGCAAGTGTTGCAACCAGTATAGGAGCAATAAATCTATTATGACTGGTTTCATGAAAGTTTTTTAAATCGAGTGCATAATCCATCACCTGATCAATGGCATAAGCAGGGAATTCTTTCTCGCCGATCTTAAACTCTAAAATGAAAATGACTGATTGAATAATCAGCAACACATCAATCCGTTTTCCCATTCGCGGAATAGCATATTCAAAATAGATTGAGCCTTTATGAGGTATCAGAATTTCTTTGAGAATCTTGATTTCCTCTTTCCAAGCTTCTTTTTGTTGTAATTCATCTGAGAATTCACTATTACTCGCAAGTGTTCCAAGAATTTCATTATCTGAAGTGTTTAAGAAAGCAGATATGGTATTGGTATAGTAAGATCGGTTCATAATTTTATTTCTAAAAACAGTATGGAGAAAGATAATTATTTATTAAATAATGAGGAAAAGCGCACTATATTGTTTCATTCTACAAATGCCTATTTTTAATGCGTAGCATATTACAATTTATTATAAACTTTGCAATAAATAATCAGTTTGCATTCAAAAAACACAGGCGTGAACATAATCGTCATTCCTCCTTGTTCAACTTCGCCAGGCCCACGACTGTTTATCCGGAACGCGTAACCTGAATATTATGCTCCAACCTTCACACTAAGCGATTCGCTTTCTCATCCTGATCTTTCGCAAGCTTGTTGAAAATATTGTCCTTTAAATCTCTCCCTCGCCCCTCTTTATATCCTGACCCCCTGAGGTGGCACGGCAAGACAAAATAGAGGAACTTTCGCTATTACGCAATCGCACCCGGCCCATCTTTGGAGACAAGGAACAGCGCCCTATTCGCTTATCCACCTTTCACTTCTTTTCATTCAGTAAATTTAAAATCACTTTTATCATAATTTCTTTTTCAGATGGTTTACTGACGGCGATCATCAGCGTGAGCGCGACAAGCGCGTTGTCATCAATCCGTTTGTGTCCGTCTTTGGTAAGCAGAATGCCGGTTTTTTGCAGGAAGCAAACAAAGAGCGCCGCCGCGATGCGCTTATTGCCGTCAACAAAACTGTGGTTCTTTGTTACAAAATAAAGCAGGTGGGCCGCTTTCGCTTCTATTGTAGGATACACATCTTTCCCCTCAAAGGTCTGATAAATTGCACCGATGGAACCTTGAAAGCTTTTGTCTTTTTCCTGCCCCACAAGGGCGGAGTCTTTAAATTTTATTTTCATCTGATCGATGATCTTTCTGGCTTCCGCGTGGGTCAGTTTATATTTTGTATTTCTTTTGCCTTTAGGCGCAATCAGGCGCTGATGATCATAGTCATCAAGAATATTCAAGGCCTTCGAATATTCGGCGATGATTTGAACAATACCTTTTGCTTCATCCGAGACGCCATCCAGCAGCGCAATGTTGCCCAGCAAGCGGACGGTGTCCTGCAATTCACTGATTTTGCTCTGTTGCGCCTTTAAGCGTTTTTCATTGATGGTGTAACCTTCCACAAGATGTTTGCGCAAAACATTGGTCGCCCAGATGCGGAATTGTGTGCCACGTTTTGAATTCACGCGG
>JBDKUG010000259.1:0-5642 GCA_039679815.1 Smithella sp. | reverse complement strand
TGTTTCTCTGTGTCATTTCGAAGGAGCGTAGCGACGAGAAATCTTCATCATTCCATACTCTTAAAGATTTCTCCCTTCGGTCGAAATGACATAAGAAATGTCTTCTTTGTCTATTGCGTAATCTGGGATGAAACTTTCTCTGAAGAAATTGTGTTTGTGGAAAACAGCAGGGGATTCTCAAATAAATGTCCATCTATTTACAGATCACTTTATTGATTGCTGTCTTTATTGTCTTTGTTTTTGCGGCCATGTATTTTACTGGACTGGGTCTTAGGCGGGTGTGCTTTAAGCTGATCGCCGAAATGGAAGAGGCAGGGGCCTTCAAAGCCAGCAAGGCGATTAAACTGCAGGATGAACGGAAGAATTTTTTTCGTGTGGGCACGGGTAACCTGCGGCCCAGAGCACTTCATCTGCTGATTTCCGACAAGCTGGTTGTCAAGACCCCCGACGGCAAATATTATCTGGACAAAGAAAAACTGGCTGAAATGAGAAACAATATTCACAAGTCCTGATTTCCGGCTCGTCAATACCGGTAAAATGTGTATGATTCCGTCAGCCTTCCGGAATAACCATTCGCGCAACGTTCCGAATTGTGCTTTTGTCGATTAATGTTGTGAACTGCAGGGAGCGCGATGCCTGCCCTGATTATGCGACTCCGGCGTAAAATCACGCAATGACCCTTCCGGTAATGGTGAATCTTTGATTGACTTTACCGTGTCTTTTTTCTATATGCCAGATGAAATTTTTTATTTGCGATATTGAGTATTGAAGATAATTGTCAGGACTCATGGGAAATCCCACGCCCCGGTCCGGGAGATGAATTTGCAATTTAATCCGTGTATAAAACATAAACTGATCCGCAACTCCGCCCGACATTTTGCCGAGACGGAACTGGCGCCCATTGCTGCCGAAATTGACCAGCAGCGGATTTTTCCCCGTGACGCCATCGACAAGATGAAGGCCCTCAACTATTTTGGCCTGCAGGTGCCTGAGGAATACGGCGGCGCGGCCCTGGATTCCATCAGCACCGCCATTGTGGTGGAGGAATTGTCGCGCGTGTGCGCAGCGGTTAGTTTGTGTGTAACCGTTCATAACGGCGTGGCGGTCTATCCTTTCCTGCAATTTGCCGATGCCGGCCAAAAAGAAAAGTATCTGCCTCAATTGGCCTCGGGGGACGTGATCGGCGCGTTCAGCCTGACCGAAGCCAATGCCGGCTCTGATGCGGGCAGCGTCGAAATGACAGCCGTGAAAAGCGGTTCGGATTACATTTTAAACGGCACGAAAATTTTTGTCACCAATGGCGGAGTCTGCGATGTCGCTTTAATTTTTGCATTGACGTCTTTACCTGAAAATAAACTGCAAAGCTCTGTCTTTATTGTTGAAAGTAAATTTCCTGGTTTTTTGCGCGGCGAACTGGAAGACCTTTGCGGCATGCGCGCCAACCCCGTTTCGTCCCTGTTTTTTGAAGACTGTCGCGTGCCGGAAGCAAACCTTCTGGGCAAACTCGGCGACGGCATGAAGATTGGCCTGGCGACCCTGGACAACGGCCGGATCGGTGTGGCCGCCCAGGCATTGGGCATTGCGCAGGGAGCCATGGAATCGGCGGTGAAATACGCCAGGGAAAGACAGCAGTTTAAACGGCCCATTGCCTCCCAGCAGACGATTCAAAATTATATTGCCGATATGGCAACGGAAATCATGGCTGCCCGCCTGCTTTTGTACCGCGCCTGCGAACTCAAGGACGCTGGTGCGCCGTTTGGCTGCGAAGCGTCAATGGCCAAGCTGTACTGCAGCTCCGTGGCCTCCAGAGTGACGGGACTTGCTGTCCAGATTCACGGCGGCTACGGGTACAGCAAGGAATATGACGTAGAACGTTATTTCCGTGACGCCAAGGTCACGGAAATTTATGAAGGCACGAGCGAAATCCAGCGAATGGTCATTGCCCGAGCCATACTGTCTCAATCGATGATGTGAAAACCTATGCTGAATATTGTGGTGTGTATCAAACAGGTGCCAATGGTTACCGAACTGCCGTGGGATGAAAAATCCGGAACGCTCAGGCGGGACCTGGCGGCGGGAATGATGAATCCGGCTTGCAAGCATGCGGTGGAAGCGGCCCTGCAAATCAAGGAAAATCTCGGCGCGTCCATTACGGTCATGACCATGGGTCCGCCCGCAGCGGAAGAAGTGCTGCGCGAAGCGCTTGCCATGGGAGCGGACCGCGGCGTTCTGATCTGCGACAGAATGTTAGCCGGCGCCGATACGTATGCAACCTCTTTTATCCTCGCATCGGCAATTAGAAAAAAATGCCCTTCCTTTGATCTGATTCTGTGCGGCGCTTATACCTCGGACAGTGAAACGGCTCAGGTCGGCCCGCAGTTGGCGGAGGAGCTGAATCTGCCGGCGGCAGCCTATGCGGAAAACATCGATATAAACATCAAGACGCTGCGGGTTCGACGCCTGGTGGATCATTTCCGGGAAACGCTGGAGATGGAGTTGCCGGCGCTGGTGACGGTCTCCATGGAAAGATATCAGCCGCGTTACGCTTCGTTTTCTGGTTTGGACAAGGCTTTTACACGGGCTGGCATCTCCGTTCTGAATGCAGAAAAACTGGACATTTCATCAGCTGATCTTGCAGGGCAGGGATCCCGAACCAGAGTGCGCAAAGTTTTTGTCCGCAAGGCGCAAAAGGAAAATGTGATGATCACGGGAGCGGCGGCCAGGGCCGCAAACGAATTTCTGGACCGGTATGAGAGAAAAATCGGCGCGGCGATCGGCAAATCCATCGAGGCGAAAAAGTAACGACGGCAACAGGCGGACGCAGGTACAATCATGACGAACAAACAAAAAAGTATCTGGGTATTTGGCGATTACCGCAATTACTACCAAAACCGGGTGACGCTTCAGCTGCTGTCCAGGGCGGTTGATCTTTCGCGCACACTGAAAGCGGAAGTATGCTCGGTTTTGTTCGGCCATGATATTGAAGAGTGGATCATGGAATACACCGCGCACGGTGCGGATCGTGTGCTGGCTATCGACCATCCGTCCCTCACCAGCTACAGCACAGAGAACTACCTGGCGCTGATTGAAAAACTGGCCAGGGAAAGAGAACCGGATATTATTCTGATCGGTGCGACGGATTTCGGCCGGGAATTCGCGCCGCGGCTGGCCAAACGCCTGAAAACGGGACTGTCCGCCGATTGTGTCGGCCTGGACGTCACACCCGAGGGACTGCTGGTGCAGGTTGCGCCTTCATTCGGTGGTAACATGCTGGCGGAAATTGTCACGGAACGTCATCGCCCTCAGATGGCCACTGTTCGCCCCGGCACTTTCAAGGAGATTCCGCACAACCATGAAAGAACCGCTATCGTGGAGCGTCTGCCGCTGCCTGACGATCTTCCCGCTTCGCGGGTTAGGCTGGTGGAGTATGAACGGGCTGCGCAGCGGGAACACACCATCGAAAACGCCGCTGTGATTGTGTGCGGTGGCCGCGGCATGGGCAATAAAAACAATTTTAAAAAGCTCGATGAACTGGCCGGACTTTTAGGCGGAGATGTCGGTGCGACGAGGCCAGTGGTTTACGCCGGCTGGGCCGGACATGATTCGCTGATCGGCCAGGCAGGAAAACATATCAAGCCGAAAATTCTGTTTTCCTTTGGCATCAGCGGCGCCATTCAGCACACTGCGGGCCTGGGGGAAGCCGGTTTCATCGTTGCGGTAAACAAAAACCCCCAGGCGACCATGATGAAAATGGCTGATGTCGCCATCGTGGCCGATGCCGGTGACCTGCTTCATCATCTGATCAGGGAATTGAAGAAAAGGATCCGGGAATAAAGAACCCGTTATCTTACGGCTGACGCCCCGTATTTCCTTCCCCTCGTTCCCCGTAGCGGGAAAACGCCTTTTCGGGCAGAGCGAACGTCTTCAATTGTGAAAAACGCCAGCGGATTGCACGTTCTGACGATTTCGAGTACCCGGTCAATGTCTTTTCTTTTCACGATGGTAAAAATGATTTTTACAGGTCCCATGACACCCTGGGCGTCTACGTGTGTGACGCCATAACGGTTTGTCTTCAGAACCTCGATGAGCTGCATGGCGTCTTTCTGGGTAATGATGCGGATGACAACCGTGCCGATGGCCATTTTTTCTTCAAGGATAATCCCGATGAAGTTGCCCATCGCGAATCCCGCTGCATAGGCGACATAACAAACGGGATTTGACAGGTTATGAAAAATCTGGCTGATGGCCATGAGCCAGATCAACACCTCAAAAAAACCAATCATCGGCGCAGCAAACTTCATTCCGCGCGATACATAAATGATACGAAGCGTATCGAGGGTCACATCGCAGATACGGGCCATGAAAATCAGGGCCGGTAAAATTACAAATTTAAAGATCTCGGAATGATAAATCGCAGCAATGTCCATGGTGATGAATCCATTTAGATGAAGTTAATTACATTATAATCATATAAGCACTTTATGTCAACAAGAGGGCAGGTAGCCAGGTGTTTTCTGAGTTGAGCAAAGGTGTCAATTATTAATGGTCACATAACTGAATGGACACTTGTCATGACGGTAAATACCCTGATCACCTAAAGGCGAAACGAGGGCACGAGTGTCGGAACCCATGAATTCTTTAAACTGGTTCCCGGTCTTTGCAGGGAAGATGATTGAAATTGTAGTAGCCTCAATTAGGAATGCTATGACCGGACCATTAATAAATCATTTAGGTATTCTTGAGAACTGGTGTTGTGTATCCGAATTCTTATGATTAAGATTTGATGAGCAAACTCAGTTTTTCAACAGTTTCATTCAATGTTTCTTTTGATGCTGACGCGATATACGTGGCTTGCCTTTTCTTCCAGTCAAGGCTTTTGATCTGGTCGGCGAGTATAACTCCATCGTTTTTATTTTTTTATGGTAATCCTGACTTCGAAAGGATAATCTTTAATCTTTGACGTAATCGGGCAACAAAGAGCCAATCCGGCTTTTTCATTGTATTCTCTGGATGATATAATGATGGCCGGACGGTGCCCTGATTGCTCATGACCGCTTTGAGGATTAAATGACAGCCAGATCACATCACCACGCGCAGGAACATATTTACCAGATTTCTTTTCCAACCGGTCCCTCCGTGAATTCCTCCTTGTGAATATTATCGTCAGTGATTTTGGACAGCAGGGTTTTTAATTTCAAACCGGGTTTTTTAGGCACAATAACGAGTTTATCGGTTTCCTTAATTAAATCGACAGACGATCCCTGATGAAGACTGATGTCTTTCGCGTAACTTCCCGGAATCCTGATGGCCAGACTGTTTCCCCATTTTTGTATGGTTACTTCCATAAACTTACCTCCCTGTTGATACATAGTATATACATTGGGCCGTGCCATGCCAAGTTACCTTTTTGAGTATAATCGTTTCAGTCATCATGGGAGATTGGATTATGAAAAACCGTTTACTAAACTCAATATAATTACTGAATAAGTGAGCCAGTACAACCTTCCTCTTTTTTTGTCTTCATGAAATGTTTATTCTGATCCTGTCATTTCTGCAGCAGGCGTCTGATTTCTTTACGGCAGATATTCTCGATGACAGTAAAGGTGATAAACCGGGCACTGGAAGTACTTAAGATCGGTTCA
>JBDKUG010000132.1:0-7802 GCA_039679815.1 Smithella sp. | reverse complement strand
AAGCAATGCTTTAAATAATGGAAGGTCTGTTGATGAAATGTATGGGTAGATTGAAGATCCCATTACTTTTTCCAGGGCCCCCTGGACGATCTCCGCAAAACGTTGGTTACAGAAAAGAATCGTCCCGTCGGATGTCAGGGTGACGGCCCATTCGTTCATGGTTTCGACCATGATCCGGTAAGGATGATCGGCGCCCGATAGTGTAAAAACGCGATCACCTTCCGCCGTTTTGACAACCAGGCCATCCACCTCACCACTCAGAATGGCGCGTAGCGTTTCCTCAGATTCTGTCATCCGTTCTGAAAGTTCCTGTATATCATCTAAAAGTTGCTGGCGTGTTTTTGGAGAGTTTTTCATGGCTTTTCTTTCATGCATTCTTGGGTTTCAGATCAATGCCGACCAGAAACCTTTCCGTATCCGACATGTCGCCGATGAGCTTTCTGAGCGGTAGGGGGAGTTGCTTGATCAGCGTCGGGGTGGCAATAATCTGCTCACCTGCGGCCAGCTTGGGCTGCTGGTAAATATCAATCACCTTGAGTTCGTATGCGCCTTTCAGGTGTTGCTCGCAGAGATTCCGGACATTGGCGATTGCGCGGGTTGACTTTGGAGTCATCCCTGTAATGTACAGCCGAAGAACGTGCTTTGCGCGATCGGGCATCGTTGCTGCTTTTTCGAATTCCTCCGTGCTTGACTTTACTTTTTTGCTTGCCATAATTGTCTCTCCAAATATTTACGAGATCGGCCGTATATCCAGTCCCACCAGCACGCGCTCTGTATTCGCCAGATCGCCGATAATTTTTTTAATAGGTTCGGGAAGCTTCCGGACCAGTGTCGGCAGTGCAATAATCTGGTCCCCTTTGGCCAACTGGGGATTTTTAAAAAGGTCGATCACTTCAATGCGGTATTTCCCCGCGAGGTGTTCGTCACAGATCTTCTTTAAATTAGTGAAGGCCGTAATCGATTTCGGGGTCTGACCGGCTACATACAACCGCAGATTCCAGATCTCTTCCGTCTCGTCAGTCTTTGCCTTCTTCCCTTTTACGGTTGAACTCGTTTTCATTATGCTATCCTTTCGACTTCTTTTTCGAGTGCTTTACCCCCGGAGCTGAAGGTTTTCCCTTCCGCAGATGCGCCATCCTTAAACGGTCTTCCGCGAGGACAGCTTGTCGTTTTTGCTCTTCTTCCGCCATCAGCTGCACCTCCTGGGTTTCCACATCAAACTCGGCGCGCAGCGCTGCAATCTTTGTTTCCAGGGCATTTCTTTTACGCTCCTGCTCGCGGAGTCTGCGATCCGCCTCACGCCGCGCCGCGAGCTCTTTAGCTTTTTCCCCGGCTTCCTGGGCTGCCCTCGCGCTGCCGGTTAATACTTCGCCTGCACCGGTATAAATATCGATCAGGTCAATGCCCTTGTTTGTGAGCAGGAACTCCTGAATCTGGTTGGAGTGGGACATGCCGCGGGACTTCAAAATGTAGAGGCCGCGGTTGCGTTCGCCTTTGAGTTCAATATCCCGCAACAGTAGCCATGTGTCGATGAGAGAGGATATCTCTTCGCTGGTGTGTTCAAGGCTGCCCCCAAAATGAGTAAGGTCCGTCAGAAAAGTAGTTATCTGTTTGAGCTTCAAATAATCGATCAGGCGCGTCAGGATTGATTTTACCTCTGATTCTGTTCCCGCGGCGCTCAGGTTACTGATGGGATCTATAATGAATACCTGTGGGTTGAACTCATCAATCACCTTATGGAAGGTGACAAGATGCATCTCCAGACCGTAAAGCGACGGCCTGGCAGAATGAAACTTGAGCAGCCCCTTCTTTACCCACTTCGCAAGATCAATACCGATGGAACCCATATTCCGGATAATCTGGCTGGGCGATTCCTCAAAAGCAAAATACAGGCAGCGTTCGCCACGCCTGCAGGCAGCGTCGGCAAAGGTTGATGACATACTTGTTTTACCGGTGCCCGCCGTACCGGAAACAAGTATGGTGCTGCCCCGGTAGAAACCTTTTCCGTCAAGCATGGCATCCAGCCTGGGGACGCCGGTGGAAACGCGCTCCATGGAAACAGCGTAGTCGAGCCCCAGGGACGTTATGGGCAGAATCGAGAGACCACCCTCGTCGATCAGGAACGGATACTCGTCGGCGCCATGAGATGAGCCGCGGTACTTGACAATACGCAGACGGCGGGTGGAAATCTGCTCGTCGATGCGGAAGTCCAGCAGGATCACGCAATCGGCCACGTATTCTTCAAGCCCGTAGCGTGTGAGCATCTTGTCACCGCTTTCGCCTGTAACGATAGCCGTCACACCACGTTCTTTCAACCAGTGAAAAAGCCTCCTGAGCTCAGCCCGGATGATCGCGGCATTGGACAGCCCGGAGAAAAGCGCTTCGATGGTATCCAGGACAACCCGCTTTGCTCCAATGGAATCAATGGCGCTGCCCAGACGGATGAACAATCCTTCCAGGTCATACTCGCCCGTTTCCTCAATTTCGCTTCGCTCGATGTAAACATGATCCGTGGCAATGAGACCCCGCGACGTTAAGTCATGGAGATCAAAACCAAGAGAGATAAAGTTCTTCGCGAGATCTTCCGGTGATTCCTCGAAGGTCATGAAGACTCCGGGTTCTCCGAAATCCAGGGCGCCCCGCATGAGAAACTCCATGGCGAAAAGGGTTTTGCCGCAGCCTGCGGAGCCGCAGATCAGGGTTGGTCTGCCTTTGGGAAGCCCGCCCTTCGTGATCTCATCAAGCCCCTTGATGCCCGTCGGGCATTTTTTAAGCAAAACAGCGTCATGTTTTTTTTTAGCCATGGTTATCTCCCGGAATCTTTACTCTCATTAAAAAGTGGAACACTTTCCAATAGCGTAAATTAGTTAAAAGTGAATTAATGCTTATCAGAATGAATACTATGAAGGCCGCTTGCTAACGTGCATTAAATCATCACCAATGGAGGGCAGGTAACGGAGGATGACGTCATCTAATCTTTTGCACGTGTGTTAACCTATCAAAAAATACATTAATTTGCCATAGCTAAAATGCTAGAATTCATGCCATTTACGATTCATCCCATTTTGTATAGCCATTGCCTGTTCGGCATCATTTTCCATTAGTGTCTGCAATTATTTCCGGCATACTTTTTTTCGAACGATATTCAATAAGTTGCGGCCGGAGACAAAAGAACCGGATCAGACTGTCCACCTGCAAGTATCCCTCAACTTGTTGAGGTTCCACCAAATACTTGAGGTCAAACGAATTCTTCCATATATTTATGGTGTTCTCCTCTGCTCATTTAACCACCTGTTATTGCATGATTAATCAAATATTATTATTTTCATTGGCTATTGGCTGGCTATTTGCATTTATTGATCACTGAGGGCAGGGCGATCTGGTTAGCTAAGAAACCAGAGAGTCAAATAACAGAGCTATCTGAATTAACATGATTTGCCTTTTCCTTCTTCCTCTCTTTCAGGCGCATTTCCCTTCTGGTCTTTGCCTCCAGATTCTGGCGTTGCTCCTCTTCCGTATCTAAGATCAGCGGGGGCAGCGGCACAGGCCGGCCACTTTTGTCAAGGGCTACGAAAGTCAGATAGGCAGTTGATGTATGATGAATATTCCCCGTCATGAGATTTTCGGTTTCCACCCGAACGCCAATTTCCATAGAGGTTCGCCCTACGAAGTTCAAACTCGCATGTGCCGTCAGGAGATCACCGACAAAGACCGGATAATGGAATTCCAGCCGGTCAATGGACGCTGTCACTGCATTGGCCCTTGCGTGACGAACCGCAACGGCGAGGGCCGCGCTATCGATGAATTTCATGATAACTCCGCCATGGACGTTTCCTGCAGGGTTTGCATCCTGAGGATTCATCTGCTGAGTCATGATGATGCTGCTGTCTGCACTTCTTTTTCCTTCCATGATCACACTCCTATGGATTATATTTTCTACATTATTCAAAATATGCATTTTTCACGATCAAAATGAGATGATAAACCAAAGCAAGGTAAATTGACTATGACAGGCAGTACATTCAACTTTGATCTGCCGGAAAGGAGGTCTAGTTTAATTTGTAAAAAACCTTCTATATGAATCGTACCTAGATTTTGCCGTTCGTATATAATAAAAAAAGAGAGCCGCCTGTGCCGTGTCGTCTTTTTACTGGAGTCCATCATTTAACATTCGGTCTATTCGGGGTGATAATCACCACAAAGACCCTGGGAATTACTTTTCGTTAACATCCAGTAGAACAGACTCCATACGAACACTGCAGTCTCTCATGATATAAATATAGTGATGCTTAGCATCAATGTCAATGGCGATGTCTGTGTTTGTCGGTATGAACTGTATTTATTGCTAATTGGACTCTTGCATTTTTGCCAAGGCTGATGATTTTTCAATATCGTTATTGACTTGCAGAAATACATTTCCTATAAATAAGGGATGAGAAAGTAAAGTCTTAACAAGGAGCGCAACCATGCGAAAAGGTCTCATGCTGATGATTCAAACCTGAAGAAACAGGGGCTTGTGAAATAATCAGACTTTTCAAGGAGGCTGCAATGTACGGACATATCGTAACCACAGGAATCTCTTTCGGGTCGGCACTGGCAATCACAATCAGTTACAGTACCAATCATTCTGTGTTGTGGGCGATCTTCCACGGTTTTCTTTCATGGATTTACGTGATTTACCATGTCATATTTCATTAGTATGAAAAGATTTGAATTTCTTTGAAATGCCTGAAGACAAAGTATCTTTAACAGTACCTGTAAGGATTGCCTGTCGAACTTTGTTATCCGCATGTGGGCCGTGGAAGCGAAAATAACAGGCTTCAGCTCTTGATGAATGCCATTGAATCCAGATGATAATAGTATCACGATATATTAATCATCCTGAAAGACAAAATCGCGATTCCTAGACCACACCCATAGGTAGTTTTTAGTAGTTTCTGCCTGAATATTCATGTCATTCAGAAGTTCATTGACAAAACTCATTTCGTAATGTTAGCTCTAAAAAGTTAAGGTTGCAAGAGGTCTCACCATATATGGTGATGCTCTGTTAAAATAATAAAGAACACGAGTACTAAGGAGGATGTATGGATTTAAGAGATGCGTATTTTGTTGACGGCGTGCGGACATGGTTCGGAAAGGCCAGACAGGACGGCCATTACTGGGGCACGCGGGCGGATGACCTGGTGACCAAGGTCATGAAAGAACTCGTCAGAAGAAACCCGAACGTTCCGTGGGACGAAGTGGATGACAACATTTGGGGTGCGACAACACAGGTGGGAGATCAGGGCACCACGATGGGCAGGGCGGCAGTTTTGACGGCGGGGCTTTCGGAAAAGGTTGCCGGATTTTCGGTGGACAGAATGTGTGCTGGCGGCATGACCTGTCAGGCCATTGGTTCTTCGTTCATCAAGACTGGCTGTGCGGATATCATCATTGCCGGCGGTGTGGAACATATGGCCCATCATCCCATGGGAGCGGGTGCAGACCCGAACCCGAGGATCATTACAGAGAAGATGGTGGAAGTGAAGTATTTTAACATGGGCAATACGGCGGAAAAACTTCATGACTGGATGCCGGAACATGGCGAGCAGCCCGTTACCAAGGATGAGGCGGATGAATACGCCTTCCATTGCCTTGAGAAATACTTCAAGGCCCTGGATGAAGGTTACTACCATAAGCACTGCATTGATATGACGGTATTTTCTCCCACAGGCTGGAAAGTTGCCAACTTTGATGAGCAGGCCAAGCGGGGGACCACCCTGGAGAGCATTAAAAGCCTCCGGAAGTTCCCCTTTAAGGCGGAAGGCCGCGTCACTGCGGCAAACGCTTCGGGATTGAACGACGGCGCATGCGCATCGCTCCTGATGTCCGGCAAGCGATGCAAAGAGCTGGGGATCAAACCCAAAATGAAGTTTGTCGGTGCCGCTTTTGCCGGCGTGGATCCGTCCATCATGGGATGGGGTCCTGTTCCCTCCACGGAAAAGGTTCTCAAGAACTTCGGTATGAAATTCGAAGACATTGATATCATTGAACTCAACGAGGCCTTTGCCGTACAGGCTGTCGGATTCATGAAGCATTTCGGTATGAAGACCCCGGTAGATCCAAGGCTCAATCCTTACGGCGGCACCATTGCCATGGGCCATCCGCTGGCCAGTTCCGGTGTGCGTTTAAGCATGCAGCTTGGGCAGGATTTCGAGCTCAATCCAAAAGCCAGGTACGGGCTCACCACCATGTGCGTCGGTCTCGGCATGGGCGGTTCGATCATTTGGGAAAACGTAGTAGGAAAATCAATCTAGGAGGCTCATACAATGGCTAAATACATAACAGAATGTAAATTAAACTTTTTGCAATCAAAAAAGGCAGGCAAGATAGCGATTGTCACCATGGACAATGGACAGTTCTATAATATTCCCAATACCTGGGGCGAAGAGGCCTTTGAATCGCTCAACAAGGTCCTCGATATTGTGGAGAAGGACAAGGATGTAAAGGGCTGGATACTTACCGGGAAACCTTACATTTTTAACGTCGGTGCCGATATCATGAGCGTTGACCCGAATATGAAAAGGGAGACGGCTCTCCAGATCGGTGCGCTGGGACATACGACTTTCAAGAGAATCATGGGCCTCAAGATCCCGACACTTGCCGCCATCAATGGCGCTGCCATGGGCGGCGGCGTTGAGGTGGGGCTCTACCTCAACTACCGCACGATCTCCAGAAGTCCGGGCGGGTGCGATCATTATGCGCTGCCCGAGTGCTTCCTCGGCCTCGTGCCGGGTTGGGGCGGAACCCAGCTGGTACCCAAACTTTGCGGTCCTGAAACAGCCGTCGAGCTCATCATCACGAACCCGCTCAACATGAACAAAATGATTAATTCCAAAAAGGCCTTCGAGATGGGTCTTGCGGATAAACTCATCGCTCCCGCAGAATTCATGGATGATTCCATCGCTTTACTCGAACGCATCATCACCGGCGAAGAGAAAATCGAGCGCAAAAAAGTGGATCCGAAGATGAGTGACGATCTTTATAAAAAAACGAAAGAATTTATCATCGGCAAGTCTCATTCAGGAGCAATAGGGCCGTTCCGGGCGCTTGAGCTCATCAAGGGCGCGGGAGAGTGGTCTCTGGATGAAGGGTTCCAGAAGGAGAACGAAACACTGGCTGACATGATCATATCCGATCAGTTCAAATGCGGTGTATACTCATTTGATCTTACCCAGCGCCGGGCCAAGAAACTTCCCGGCAGGCCTCCGAAAGAGGTCAAGGGCAACAAGATTGCGAAGATCGGCGTCATCGGCGCAGGCCTCATGGCATCCCAGATGGCCCTGTTATTCGCACAGCGCTATCAGTGCCCGGTTGTCATGAAAGATATTAAGCAGGAATTCGTGGATAAGGGATTGGCTTACTGCAGGGAACAGCTTGCCAAGACCGCTAAAAAAGGCAAACTGTCGGCAGCGGATGCCAAATGGATCGGTGAGGAACTCATCACCGGAACCTTAACATACGAACCGTTCAAGGACTGCGATTTCGTCATCGAAGCTGTTTTCGAAGAAATGGGCATCAAACAGAAAATTTTCGGCGATCTGGAAGCAGCCTGCAAGCCGGAGTGCCTGTTCCTTACCAATACATCCTCTCTGGATATTGCCGAGATGGGCAAAAACCTGAAGGATCCATCCCGCGTGGTGGGCTTCCATTTCTTTAATCCCATTGCCGTCCTGCCTCTTGTTGAGATCATCAAAACCGAAAAGACCAGCGATGTCGTTCTGGCAACAGCATTTGACATTGCCAAGAAGATCAAGAAGACA
>JBDKUG010000295.1:0-13951 GCA_039679815.1 Smithella sp. | reverse complement strand
AATAATCCTGTGTGCCTGCAGGCGGTTTGACACCCGGCACACCGTATGACCTGTCTATATAATCGCCGTAAAGACTGATATGGATTTTTTCTTTCTTGTCAAATAACAGCTTCAGGGACACGTCATTCTGCCGAAGCCAGCTGTTGTCCCTGAACCCGTCTGTCTCTGTTCTGCCGGCAGTCAGGTAGTATCCGAAATCGCCGATGACGAACATACCGTTTTCCGCCGCCAGACGATATGTGTTTTGGGTGCCGTAACCGGCGCTGACCTTCAGATCCATTTTATCCCTTGACGGTTCCTTTGTAATGATGTTGACGGTCCCGGCCATAGCCCCCGATCCGTAGAGAAGCGAACCGGAACCTTTGACAGTTTCGATCCGCCCGATGTTGTCGACGGGAATCTTTCCCACATCCGCAACACCCAATGACGGTGAACCGAAGTTGACGCCGTTGACCAGCACCTGGGTTGCATTGCCCCGCATACCGCGAATATGGATCTCCTGTGTCGACCCACCGTAATTGCCGTAGGTCTGCCAATCGATCCCCGGTTCACTCGCCAGTAACTCCCCGATCGTTTTCGATCCTGACACCTGAATATCTTTTTTGTCCTTGATGATAACGGCATTGGGAATGTCTTTTCGTATCGAAGGAAGCTTCGTGGCACTGACCACCACCTCTTCCATACGGATAGCCCTGTCGGAAGGATCGCCTTTCTGTACTTCTTCCTTTGGTGTCCAATCTTCCTGAGAGTCGCCCTTCTGCGCCTTTTCTGCAGGGATCGCGTCTTTTGGAGAATCACCTTCCGGTGCCGCGAGGGCAAAACTGACTGAACCAATGATAAAAAGGAATAAAAAAAGAATAACTGCTGATTTTGAAAACTGCTTCATGGACCTTCTCCTTTCCCCCTCGGGAATAAAGTTTATGGTGACTGTCCATAAAGTCTCCTGGCTTGCGGCTACCTACTTTCCACGCCTTCCCAACGTCATGCGTCAGTGGCATTTTGTGGATTTCGTTCCGCTTACAGTTGCGGGGCAGCGCCGGATTTAAACCGGCTTCCTTTTATTGAACAGCCTGATCAGGTTAACAATGTCACGCGGGTCGAGCCGTCATGAGGATTGAGGTCAATCCCGACGTCGACATCATAAACCTCTTTCATATTTCGCGCGGTTAAAACATCCGCGGGAGTTCCTATAGCATATTTTTTTCCTTTGTAAAGCAAAAGAAGCTGGTCGGCGTTTTGCGCCGCCAGATTGACATCGTGCGTGACAAAAATAACTGTCAGATGGCGGTCCCGGTTCAATTGCCTCAACAGAGACAGAAACTGCGCCTGATGTTTTAAATCCAGAAAAACCGTGCTTTCATCCAAAAGCAGAATCTTCGGCTCCTGCGCCAAAGCGCGGGCAATCAGCACACGCTGCCGTTCACCCGCTGATAGTTCATTGAAGCGGCGGCGAGCAAAGGACAGGCAATCGGTCTGAGTCATGGCTTCACGGGCGATTCGGTAATCCATCCTGGTTTCAAACGCCAGCGAGCCCCGATAAGGGAATCGTCCCATCATGACAATTTCCTCTGCAAAAAACGGAAATACGGCGGGTGATTCCTGCGGAACAATGGCCACGGTCCGGGCAATCTCGCGGCGCGTCCATTGCTTCGTGTCTTTGCCTTCGATGAGCACCCGGCCGGAAAGTGGAAACAGCGTGGCATTGATTAATTTAAGCAGCGTGGTTTTTCCCGATCCGTTGGGCCCGATGACGGCGATGATTTCTGCCCTGTCCAGGTTAAACGATATATCTTCCAGCACGGGTTTATCCGTGTAGCAAAAGGAAATACTCTGCGTGCAGAGAATCGACATTATCCGCGTCCCTTTCTTCTCATGAGAAAAATAAAATAGGGAGCGCCGCAGAGGGCGGTAATCACCCCGACCGGCAATTCAGCGGGTGAAAGAACGGTTCTGGCCAGCGTATCGGCCACTACCAGAAAGGAAGCGCCGAAGAGTGCTGACGCAGGAATCAGAAGCCGGTGATCGGAACCGAACACCAGGCGCATCATGTGCGGCACCATGATACCGATGAAACCGATAATACCGGCGAATGAAACAGCAATGGCCGTGATCAATGACGTGACAATTAACAAAAGATACTTCGTCGCCAGGACATTAACGCCGAGCTGCAGGGCGGTTTCTTCCCCCTGAACGATTAAATTCAGTTTGCGGGCCTGAGTGTAAAGCAGGACAAAACATGCCGCGAAACATAATGCGGTTCCCAAAATCTCCGTCAGGGACGCGAGGGAAAGATCGCCCATGAGCCAGAAGCTGATGCTGTGCAGTTCCATGCTGTTGACAACGGAAAGAGCAAAGAGAATCGCGGCGGAGAAAAAGGCATTCACCACCACACCGGCCAGCAGCAGCGAATTGTCCAGCAGCACACCTCTGGAACCACCGGCCACAATAAAAACCAGAAAAACGGTCGCCAGTGCGCCGCAGAAGGCCAGAAAGGGCACGCCCAGATAAAAGGAAGCTGCGCCGACGACAATGCCGACAATCGCACCAAGCGCCGAACCGCCGGAAATACCCAGCACATAAGGATCAGCCAGCGGATTGCGCAAAAGCGCCTGAAAAACAACCCCTCCCAGCGACAACGACGCACCCACGATGCCGGCAAATAAAATTCGCGGCAGCCGCACGGAAAATAAAATCAATTCTTCTTCGGATGCAGCGGACGCGTTGCCGAAAATCGCGTCGGAAACCGCCCCGGCCACATCTGCGGGTGCGATAGGGATGGCGCCCAGGCAAAGCGCAGCAAAGCAAAGAATCAAAAACAACAGAAACAGAAGCGCGCTGATTCGCAATACGCGTGATAAGGTTACGCGACGATAAATGATGTTCTTCCCTCCTTATTTGACGGGAATTATTTAAATCTGTCGATACGCTTTGCGGCATTTTTAATCAAGAGAATTTTCTGCCGACGCACTTAACGTCCGTGATGGTCTGGATTTTTGTACGGGCAGGTGGGAGTTCTTTCAGCCCCGCTTTTTTCCAACTGCGGCCAGGTAAATGGTGAATTCCTCTTCACCATCCACGCCCAGAAGCTCATCACACGCCTGCTTCATGAACCGTTTTTATCGACTCTGACAAAGTCGGTCATCTCCCGCCACAGATCTTCCCCCGCGTAAAACGGCCAGTCATTATGGCCTGCTCCATTAATAACCCACATGCGCTTTTTCCCTTGGGGCAGATTCGCGTACAAATTATGAGCGTGTTTGATCGGAAGGATTTCGTCACGCTCGGCGCCGACCACGGATATATTTTTCTGAAACGATTGAAGATTGGAAATGCTGTCATACTTATCCGTTAAAACCAGCTTCACCGGCAGAAAAGGAAACAGGGATTTAGCGACAGCCGCCAGCGTGTCCCAGGGCGTGATGAGGATGATTCCGGCAATGGGAACCTTCGTCTGCCTGGCAACAGCGGCCGCAACCCCGCAGCCCAGCGATTCGCCCAGCAGGTAAAGGGGATCCCCGTATTGCTCATGGGCTATGCGAACGGTTTCCAGGCCGTCGGCAACAAAGGGCTTTTCTCCCACCCTGCCCGGGCGGCCTCCGTATTTTGGGTATTCAGCCAGAACTACACGGAAACCCAGTTCCGACAGAGGCTCCAGATAAAACCCCCTGTCAAAAGCCGTACCGCCATTGCCGTGAAAAAGAACGATGGTGCCTCCGGGAGCAGGTTTATTCCCGGCGGAAACCAGCCCCCGGTAATCCGTGCCCTCCGTCTGCCACAGCTCCATTTTTTCAGAACCCAGCATTTGGGTGGACGGCCGATCATCATTAGGAAAATAAAGAAATCTGTTTTGCATGTCACAACCTCCGGAAAATATCGCCAGAACAAGAAAAAACAATATTTTTCTCATAAATGCCGACGGAATCCTCTCCTGTGTTCGATCGTTTTGTGAAATGTTAACATATCTTTTTATTTTGTAAAGTATAATAGCATAATAAAAATAAACAAATAGACAACTGACAAACATTGTTTTTCCGGCCGGACCTCATCATTTTTATGGCATAAAATTGATGTTTCGGTTAAGTAGCTTGCCATGAATACGGATTGGCTACTGGTAAATACACCCGAAACCGCAAAACGCGCGGCCGAACATTTGCGTCAGGCTTCAATATTAGGCATTGATACAGAATACGATTCCTTCAGATATTTCAGGGAAAAACTCTGTTTGATCCAAATCTACGCAACACCAACCACCTATGTCTTTGATGTGACGGCCGATCTGGATTTATCATTTTTAGCCAGATCATTTAAAAGTAAATCCGTTGTGAAAATCCTACATGCCGCAGATAACGACATCCGCCTGCTTAAAAGAGACTATGGATTTGCATTTCAAAATATTTTTGATACGCACCGGGCGGCCATGCTGCTGGGATTCCGTCAGCTCTCTTTAGAAAAAATGATCAAGGAATTCCTCGGTGTGGAACTCAAAAAAAGCAAGAAGATGCAGCGTTCACGATGGGATCAGCGTCCGCTGACCGATGAGCAGCTCGCGTATGCCGTCCAGGACGTGACCCTCTTGCCTGCGCTTTATGAAAAGCAACGAGCGGGATTGCGAGAAAAAGGTCTGGAAAAAGCAGCAGTTGAGGCATTTGCAAAAATCGCCGCCGCCAGTTGGCAGGAAAGAATATTTGACCGCCGCGGGTACTCGAAAATAAAAGGGTATTACGCGCTGGCCCGCGAGCAGAGAGAACTGATCAAAAAACTGTATGCCTGGCGTTTTGAACAGGCCAAAAAAGTCAACTGTGCGGTGTTCATGTTTCTGCCGGACGAAAAACTCGCCGAAATGGTGTTAAACAGGGACCATCTCCAGGAAATCCTGTCCCCTGAAAAATACCGGCGCTACGGCAGCGATCTCGAACGCATCCTGGAGGGACCAACATAGGATGCCCCCTTCTCTCCTCTTTTGCGGGTTCAATATTGCACGGGCTGTTACCCGAATACCTTTTTCGCTTACCTGAGAGTGTTTTGTATAAATCTAAGGCTCATTTCAGGCAATGACAAAACTCGCTTTCAGCTCAAACAGTTGTCATTGCTGATCTTTCGTTTCGCCAAGATTTATTGAACAAAACACTCTCAATGGCCACTCAAAAGGATACTGTTTGGGCAACAAGCCGGACATGACTGAACCAGCAGGAAACGCCCTTTGGATTTTTTAATTTTGTGATCAGATGAGCTAAAATAAAAAAGGGGCTAACCTTTAACCTGGCTAACCCCCTTTTTTATTATGGTGCCGAAGGCGGGACTTGAACCCACACGGATTTTGTCCACTACCCCCTCAAGATAGCGTGTCTACCAATTCCACCACTTCGGCAGCAAATTGAAACCTAATTTATTCACCGCGTTCCTGCTGATCATCAAATTGGTTGTGCAGATTGCGGAGACAGAAAAGAACAAATCTTATTTCGCGGCAGGTGCAGGTGCCGCGGCAGGTGCCTGTGTCGCACCGGGAACAGTTGCCGGTGCTGCGGGTGCTGCGGGCGATGTTGCGGGTTTGGGCGCAACCGGAGCCGTCTGTCTCGCCGCAGGAGCTGATGCGCTATCCATCAAACCCGACGGTCTTCTTGACGCCGTGTAGGTCAATGTAATGGAGGTGAGCATGAAAATGATCGCCACCGCCGCTGTCATCTTTCCCAGAAAAGTGCCCGCGCCGCCCGAACCGAAAACGGTCTGGCTTGAACCTCCGAAAGCAGCGCCCATGTTCGCGCCTTTGCCTGCCTGAAGCAAGACGATTAAAATCAGGGTAATACAGACAACAATGTGCAATATGGTTAAAAATACCGTCATCTTTTTACATCCTTTAAATTATGTCATTTCAACAATTCATTATGATCTTCCCGGTACATATCACCGGCGGTCATTTTATTCAACGCTTCTTTTACCGCTATGCTGGCCTCGAATTCATGAATAATGCTCAATACATCTTCATTAATCACGACAACCGCTTTCCTGCATGCCATCCAAAAAACCGCGGCATCATAGCCAAATGATGAATAATCGTCAACTATTTTCTTTTGCTTCATGTTTTCAGGGTTATCGGCTTACGGTGACGCCCGCGCGGGCGCAATACCGGCTGATCGGGCAGGTACTGCAAACAGGCGAGACAGGCTTGCAGGTTTTACGGCCGAAGAACACCAGCAGGGTATTGTAAATAATCCAGTACTTCCGGGGAAGTTTGGCTCGCAGGGCCATTTCCGTTTCATCCGGGGTTTTCGTTGCAACATAACCCAGGCGGTTGGAGATGCGGTGCACATGCGTGTCCACGCAGATGCCGTCTTTGCCATAAGCCAGAGTGATGACCAGGTTGGCTGTTTTGCGGCCGATGCCCTTGATGCTCAGCAAATCATCCAGGTTGTCCGGCACTTTCGAATCAAACCGTTCAATCAGCTCGCGGCAGACGTGATGGATTCCCCCGGCCTTGTTACGGTAAAATCCGACGGGATAGATGGTCCTGGAGATTTTGTCCCTGGGAACCTTCAGCATTTCTTCGGGGGTGGATGCCAGCGCAAGAAGCCTTTCAGTCGCCCCGGCTGTAACTTCGTCTTTCGTTCGCAGGCTGAGCAACGTGGAAATCAAAATCACAAAAGGGTCCCGTTCACTTTCCGCAAGGTGCGACACAATGGGCATTTCTCCCAGATTGAGTTCTTTTTTTAAAATTTTTATAATCTGATGAATATGCGATTTTCCCATTTATGTCGTTCTGATTTCACCCTTGTCTTTGCGCTTCAATCCTCGTTTTCTTAATATGTGCCTGGATGAAAAGCAAGCCTTTATCAGAAAACCCGTATTTGCCTAATCCGGGCATGGATCTTCAAAATCATTAACAAATGAATATGTTAAACAGGATTGTTTTTGCTTGACAGAGCCTGCTTATTCTTATAATTTCCAAGAGTAACTTTGCACGCATTTGATGGAATTTGGCACTTCAGGGAAGCGTCTCCTGTACAAATCCCCGATATTCAATCAAATTAATCCATCCGGCAGGTCGCCTTGTGTAATTCAATTATGCAGGGGAATTGTGTTAAATCAATGCAGAAAACAAAGAAATACCAAATCAATCCCCAAGATGAAAATGGATCCCGGAAAAAAAGGCAGGGACAGGTCATTGTGATTGAAGACCGCTGCAAGGGCTGCGGCTTTTGCATTGCCAACTGTCCCTGTCAGGTTTTGCGGGTCTCTTCCGTCTTTAACAAAAAAGGCTATCACCCCCCCGAAGTCAATGACGCCTCCAGATGTGTGAATTGTCATTTCTGCGAAATTCTCTGCCCCGAGTTTGCCATTTATACGATTGAATATGATGACTTCAATGAATGAAGTCTGAAGGAGACTGGTTTTGGTTGCAAAAGAGGTACTGACGGGAACACACTTTATGAACGGCGATGAGGCCTGCTGCGAGGGAGCTCTGGCGGCTGGATGCCGTTTTTTTGCTGGATACCCGATTACACCGGCAACGGAAATTGCCGAATCCATGTCGCGGCGTCTGCCTCAACTGGGAGGAATTTTCATTCAGATGGAAGATGAAATCGCTTCCATGGCGGCGATCCTCGGCGCCAGCTGGGGTGGCGTTAAATCCATGACCAGCACTTCGGGACCGGGTTTCTCCCTCATGATGGAAAACATCGGGCTGGGAATCTGCACGGAAACGCCCTGCGTGGTCTGCAATGTCCAGCGGGCAGGTCCCAGCACCGGGCTGCCCACTTCAGTGGGCCAGGGAGATGTGATGCAGGCGCGCTGGGGATCACACGGTCATTATGAAATTATCGCCCTTTGTCCGTCAAGCCCTCAGCAAATGTTCGACATGACCATTCGCGCATTTAACTTCAGTGAATATTACCGTCTTCCCGTAATGATCCTTGCTGATGAAGTCATCGGGCACATGAATGAACGGGTGATTATTCCCCGCGAAGATGAAATTGAAATCGTCAACCGGCGAAAGCCGTCCGTTTCCCGGGAAGACTATCTTCCCTATAAAGCGGATGCCGACGGAATCGCACCAATGGCCAACTGTGGTGACGGTTACCGGATTCATGTGACAGGCCTTACCCATGATGACCGGGGCTATCCGTCAATGAACGCTGAAGCCCAGGAGCAAATGGTCTCCCGCCTGGTCGATAAAATCCGCAACAATCGCGAAAAAATCATCAGCACAAACAACCTTTTTCTGGATGACGCCGAGGTTGTCGTGGTTTCTTACGGTATCAGCGCCCGCTCGTCCATGCAGGCTGTCCGTAATGCCAGAAATGAGGGCATCAAAGCGGGACTGATCACACTGGAAACCATCTGGCCGTTCCCCGAAGAACTCATCCGCAATGTCGCCCGCCAGGCAAAAGCCATGATTATGGCGGAAATCAACGGCGGTCAAATGGTCCTGGAAATTGAACGCTGCGCCTGCGGTGCCTGTCCGGTGAGCCTGGTCTCCAATTACGGCGGTGCAATTATCCACCCCAATTTGATTCTCAATGCCATCTCGAAGGCGGCAAAAGGTAAAACATGACAACATCAAAAGCCGTTAAAAATGTTCCACCTCATCCGATGGATTCTCTTCTGAGGACAGAAAGAATCCCGCATATCTGGTGTCCGGGCTGCGGCATCGGTACCGTTTTCAGCGCCGTGATATCAGCAATTAAAAACACCGGCTGGGATCCCAATTCAATTGCCGTTGTATCCGGTATCGGCTGCACCGGCCGCATGGCGGGTTATATCCGGCTGGATTCTTTTCACACCACACATGGACGGGCAATTCCTTTTGCCACCGGCCTGAAGCTGGCCCGTCCGCAGACGAAAATTGTTGTTGTTTCCGGAGATGGCGATCTCTTCGCTATCGGCGGCAATCATTTTATCCATGCGGCCCGCCGGAACATGGACATGACCGTGATCTGTGTCAATAATCTTAATTACGGCATGACAGGCGGCCAGCAGGCCCCCAGCACACCTCTGGGCGCAAAAACGACGACCTCCATCAACGGCGCACCGGAAGAGCCTTTCAATTTCAGTTATCTGGCATCCGCCTGCGGCGCCACGTATGTGGCAAGATGGACAGCCATGCAGGTAAGATCGCTTCGCAGTTCCATCAGCGAAGCATTGGAAAAACGGGGCTTCAGCTTTGTTGAAGTCATCACACCCTGCCCGTCCTCATTCGGGCGGCGCAACCGCATGGGCAGCGCGCTGGAAATGCTCAAATTCTACCAGAGCCGTTCGGTCATCCGGGGCGATATTGATCCCAAAGACGCGTCGATGGATATTGACAAGGAAATTGTTGTGGGAAAATTTGTTGACATTGAGCGCCCGACTTTCCTGGACCATTATGAAAAATTCAATCGCCAGCAGATGCCTCAGTGGCACTCTCTGCATGGTGATTCTCAGAAAGCACGGTGATGGTCATGACAGACAAACGGGAAAGACACGTTTTAATCACCGGTTTCGGAGGCCAGGGCATTGTCATGGCAGGCGACATCCTGGGAAAAGCGGCAACGCTCTACGATCACAAGCATGCCACAATGACGCAGAACTACGGTCCGGAATCACGAGGCGGCGCCTGCTCCAGCCAGGTGATCATCAGCGGCGAGGAAATTCTTTTCCCCTGCGTGGAAGAACCGGAAATCCTGATTTGCATGAGCCAGGAAGCCTACATGAAAAATATCAAATCCCTGCGTCCAGAAGGCACATTGATCTGGGATACAGACCTGGTTCACACCCGCAAAGCCGACATGCACCATAAAACATTTCACATCCCGGCCACGCGCTTCGCGGAACAACTTGGGACCAAGATGATGGCAAACATTGTCATGCTGGGATTCCTTTCGGCGGTGGAGCATCTCGTTCATGCCGAAGCGCTTAAAAAAGCGGTGCTCGATTCCGTCCCCGCGGCAACAAAAGATAATAACATCCATGCCTTCAATACGGGAAGGGAGTACGGCACTTCAATTATCAAGGGATTGGTAAAGCCTGAACCGGGAAAACATCAGGACTAGAAAAAAGGAAAAAGG
The DNA here is from genome assembly GCA_039679815.1 of Smithella sp. Classification (GTDB taxonomy): domain Bacteria; phylum Desulfobacterota; class Syntrophia; order Syntrophales; family Smithellaceae; genus UBA8904. The sequence continues at coordinate 3,911 of JBDKUG010000295.1, read as the reverse complement.
TGCAAGGGCGCTTCGACAAGCTCAGCGACCGAAGGAACAAGGTTGAAAGAAAAGCCCGGCGGGCTTTATCATTTTAAGCCTTGAACCTTTTGCCTTGGACCTATTTTCAGTTGTACCCTTCCTCATACGCCAGCATATCCAGGTGCAGCGTGGCGATATCTTCAATATCAAGATTCACATCCTCGGAGGACTTGGGAAGTTCAATAATTTTGATATAGCGGCGGCACTTGTTGCAGACGTCAACACGGTGGCTTTCTTCGCCTTCCACCGCAAAATAAGCCAGCGAATGCTGTTCTTCGTTCCCGCAGAAGGGGCATTTAATCCGGCGGAAGTGCCATTTATAACCGCACTGATGACAGAAGAGATAGCGTCTGCCGTCTTCACTTTCACGAATTTCTCCGATCTTCGGCTCCTTGCCGCAGATCGGGCAGTAGCCCTCCGTCCAGCCGTATTTCTCGACCGCCGCCCTGTATTTTTCCGCGATCACTTCCAATTCGGGACGAAGGCTTTCTTCGAAGAACAAATCGATCAAGTCAAACTGATCATCATTCTCATCCAACGCTGCCAGGTCCCGGGCGGATGTTTCTTCCTCTGAGGCACAAAACGACGCATGGATAATATTCTCCCAGTCAAAGTGCTTATCTTTGAGCACATCCAGAAACTTATGTGCTTCGGACGGGATTCTTTTCTCGGCAATGGAAATGAGTGAGTAAAAATATTCCTTCGGACGGGTTAAATCATATTTTTGCCCGGAGAGATCAATCAGGGGCAGGCCGCCCTTCATTTTTCCGTCAATTAATTTTTCATCCACTGAAAAAATCGGGCTTGTCATGTTCTTGCGATAATTTTCGCGAAGAATAAGAATATCAGCCAGAATGTCCAAAAGATCGGTGTAATGAGGATTGGTTGCCTTGTAGTCCTCTATTGTTTTTAAAGTGTTTCGCAGTTTAGCAGCCATGAATCGTTGTCCTCCATATTCTTCATTTGCCGACCTTATCATTCCCGAGCGGCATTGTAAGTAATGTAACAACGGCAGCGTCCGAATGCAAAGCAACAAACTGATATTTACCTTATCTGCTTTCCTCCGCATCTTCAAGAAATATTTATTTTACGCTATGTTACCGGAATATCAGAAGAAAATTAAAGTAATCACGACAAACAAAGTAACCAGAATTGGAATCGAGTACTTAAACATATAACCAAAGAAGCTCGGCATTTTAATCCCCGCCTCTTCCGCGATCGATTTCACCATGAAATTCGGCGCGTTGCCGATGTATGTATTGGCGCCCATAAAAACCGCTCCCGCCGAAATCGCTGCCAGATAGGGTATTTTTTCAACAATGAGCGCGGAAACCGCCTGTGCTTCCGGAAGGCCGGGATAAAACTTGCCCAGCGCACTATTGAAAAAGGTCAGATACGTCGGGGCATTGTCCAGAAAACTGGACAACGAACCCACCGCCCAGAAATAATGGTTCGGCGTGCTTATGGATTTGGTCACAATCGCCAGTGCGCCTTGCTCCCCCGCTTTCAGTATCGCCAAAACCGGAATGATCGTAATGAAAATGCCGGCAAAAAGATAAGCCACTTCCAGTATCGGCGCCCAGCTGAATTCATTGCCTTTGCGAACTTCCGCTTTTGTAAATACCAGAGATAAACCGCCCATCGCAATCAGGACAGCGTCTTTAATCAAATTTTCTGCCGTCTGGTGGATCCCGAAAAGATTGACTTCACCTAATTTAACCGTTCCGCTGAATAAAACGGCGGCGATGATACCTGCAAGAAATATGAAGTTATAAGATCCCTCAATTCTTAAAGGTTCCGGCTCGGTATCAGGAGCGTCGGGTTTGCTTTCTTTTTTATAACAGTACGAATCCATGATGAAATAAAGCACCAGAAGAATCACACTGGCAAACGCCATCTCCGGCAAAATATGCATTGTCCAGAAGAAGGGCACGCCGTGCAGAAAGCCCAGGAACAGTGGCGGATCGCCAAGCGGAGTCAGCGCGCCGCCGATATTACTGACCAGAAAAATAAAAAACACAATGGTGTGGACCTTATGCACGCGCCATGCATTGGACCGCAGGATCGGCCGGATCAGCAGCATGGAGGCACCGGTCGTGCCAATGACAGACGCCAGAAGCGTTCCGATCAGCAGAATTACCGTATTAACCTTGGGTGTACCTTTTAAAGATCCACTCAGGTAAATTCCGCCCGAAACGGTGAATAAAGCCCAGAGCAGCAGGATAAACGGGATATAGTCAATGATGATAATATGGGCAATCTCATAGGCCGCGATGTCACGGAAGAAATACAAAAACGGCACGGCAAAAGACACGGCCCAGAAAGCGGAAACCTTCGGAAAATGATAATGCCAGAAACGAGGGACGAATAAGGGCATCAGCGAAATAGAAAAAAGAATCCCCGCAAATGGCAATATGGACCAGAGGGGCAGCAGAAGCCCCAGATTTACTGAACTATCCGCAGCCATGCATAAAGAAGGCACGATGAGCAAGAAAAATATTGCACAATAAAAAATAATGAGATATCTTTTCATCCAGCCTTATTTTTCTCCATCAAATTGATTTTCAACATATATCGTCCTGGTTGGATAAGCAAACTCAATGCTTTCCATCTGGAAGCGACGGAAGATTTCAAGATTGATCGCTTCCTGAACGTCCATATAGACTTTAAAATCAGGTGTTGCCACAAAATAGACCACTTCATAATTCAGCGACGAATCTGCGTATTCCTTGAAATGAACACGGTCAAGGCGAGCCCTATCCTGTTTTTCGATGATATCCGTCACCATTTCCTTTATCAGTCTGAGCTTCTCGAGCGGTGTCTGATAGACGACACCGAAACTGAAAACAATGCGGCGCTCATCCATCCGCTTGTAGTTGTGGATGCGGCTCTTCAGGAGATCATTGTTCGAAAAAATGAGCTGTTCACCGTTCAGGCTGCGGATCCGGGTGGTCTTTAGACCGATATGCTCGACTGTTCCTGAAAGCGTATCCACAACGATAAAATCGCCAATGACAAAAGGTTTATCCAAAACGATGGACAAAGAAGCCAGCAGATCCCCCAGAATATTCTGCACAGCCAAAGCCACGGCAATTCCACCAATGCCCAGACCCGCAATCAGGCCGGTGATATTCACGCCCAGATTATCCAGGATTAAGAGAAAAACGACGATCCACAGAATCAATTTTGCCACGAAACCGAGCAGGGTGATTGTTGTTGCGCTGGATGCATCCTGCTCCATTCGCTTTGAAACCGTCCGTTTCATCCCGAAAGAAATGCCGGCACCGGCCCACAGACCACCCTGCAGAATCAGAATCAGCACAATCGCTTTCTGCCATAATGTGTAAATGGAAGGCTTGAGGACAATCGCGGAGGAAGCAATGTAAGCAGATGCCGCAAGCAGAATTATAAATTTTGTCTGCCCCAGCATATGGACAATCAGGTCATCCACCTGGTTGTCCGTCAGCGCCGCCACTTTGCCGAGTTTATATATGGCAGCTTTTTGAATAATCTTCAGGAATGTGAGAACGGCAATCAGGACACCGGCGGCAATCAACCAGTCCTTTACCTTGTTTCCCAGATAAACGCTTTCGAGTAAATCCATTTCTTTTCCCTTTTGGTTTATGTGCCACCAATCGGCAGCAATTCATGTAATTTTCCAGATTGACCAAATACCTTTTATCGAGGCATGAAATGAACGTTATGATATCGCAGCGAGCTGCGGAGAATTAACGCCCGTCCCGCAACAGCAGCGGGATTAATAGATGGAGAAAATCTACTTTTCAGGTATGACCAATACAGGCAGCATTGCTTCTTCTAGAATGCTTACATCATTGCTGTCAAAAAGAGTCGATTATAGCTTGCCGCGGTGTTTATGTCCAACCATGATT
>JBDKUG010000262.1:0-20769 GCA_039679815.1 Smithella sp. | reverse complement strand
AATAGCATAATGGATATCATAAAAATCCCTGATCGCTGGTTCAAGGCGTGACAAGGCTGCTCTGAACTTTTCAGCCATGCCCTCATTATAAGATATGCATGTCATTGGAAATGTCGGAATCATTGGTTTACCGGTTATCGGGCTCAGAAGGATTGTGGCAACGGAACAATGAGAAAACGGCATCAACAGCGGCTCACGTAAGCCTATTTCTATCTTAATGGTTTCCTCCGTTTTACCAAGTAAAGAAGAATAACCAACAACCGCAATATATTGCGTTGAATTGTTGGCACCGGTAAGGGGCTGAAGCAACCGAAAAGCACCAAATTTTTCGGAGATGCGTGATATGGCGTTTTTTGTCGCAGCCATTTTCTTGCTGCGCACTGAGCGTAAAGAGTCAGCAGATGCTGATATGACAAAGTCCAGATCTTCACTGAGTCGATAGAACCCGGCATATACTTTTGCAAGACAGGTTCCTCCCTTAAACACCAGTGTTTCATCCGTTGATGACAAATAATGAAGCAGTAAAGTGCAGAAATAGTCTTTTTCCAACAACCGGGGGATAAATAATGTTTCAGCAGATGAATAATTCAGGGCTGACCGAAAGAGATCAGGATCTTCATGAAGTAAAGCAACCGGTTTATATTCAGGCTGTTTCATTGATGATGACCCCCCAACGCCGGTTAACCTTTCCCCGTTTTGGTTTTGTTGGAATCCAGGGAATCAGGCTTGTCGATGGTCTAAGCAGCTTTTCTAACTGTTTGAGCAATTTATTTTCAACGCCTTCCTTCTCCAGAAGGGCGCCAATACGTCGCACGGTACCCATGTCGCCGAAACGTTCAGTTGCCATCACCAATGCGGTTGTATCGATGCGATCAGCGCGAAGTTCGTCCGTAATCCATGTGAATGCTCTGGGCAGACTATTGAACCTCGACCAGTCATAGACCGCATCCACAAGAGTACGCGTTCTTGACGAGTAGATTGCATTGAGCCCCTCTGTCGTTCGAAATTCCTCAGTATCACCCAAACGATTTTTATCAACCTTGATCAGCGAAAGCGCCACAGCCCCAACGTTCCTTTCACCGGAAATAACGTTGTTGTATGCATAGAACCTTACCGGCACCTGATCATCAAATCCATAGCGATTAAAGGCGTTGGGACCGCATATCTGATAGCTTCCTTGACGATCCTGTATCACGGTATCAAGAACGGTGAAGGGATCGGGACTCCACTTGCCCCCCAGGGGTAATCGTTCAGGTACAAGATATAGACCTCGCCGCACTCTTGCAATCATCCCTGACAGAGCAAGGCGACTCAGAAGTTTTCGTTCCTGATCTTCAGTCAGCGCAAGCGATGACGCGATTTCACCCGTGCTAACCGTTTTAATCTTTCGCATCTGCGTATACGCAAAAAACTGTGCCTCACGTTTTCCCAATCCCTGTTTCATGTGTGTATTATATTTATGGGTTAATACCTTGTCAAGGTATTAATATAAAATAGTGTACAACGACATTATGACGGGATTTGGAACCATGATATATTTGCAGACCACGCCAAAGACCATCTGATACACTTACAAAACCGGTTAACACAATATTATTGCTGTTTTTATTTATCACGATGGTTGATGCTTGATATTCAACAAAAAAATAAATGGCCGATTCCATTGAAGAAATCGACCACTATTATTCTGGCTCCCCAGCGCGGACTCGAACCACGGACATGCTGGTTAACAGCCAGCCGCTCTACCGACTGAGCTACTGGGGAACATATTTTCTTTGATTGTTCCTTCTCCCGATGATTATCGAAAAACTCGGGTTACTTAGAAAAAATTTCAGCGGCTACATAATACAAGAACAGGCAGATGTCAACAACTTCAATTCATTATTTGGATAAAACCATCAATATTTTTTAAAACCAGCCTCCTTCACATCATAATTTACAAAAATATATATAATAACCCGTATTTGACAATAATTTATTCTGCTTTGTTATCACGAATACTGAATTTCATTAATTCTTCTTGACAACCCTTTTTACTCCCTTTACAAAAAGGCAGCTCAAATTCAAGGCTTAAGATTAAAGCAAATGAATCTGCCACACATACATGGAAAATGGCGGCAGTAAATTACTTATTCTATTGAAAAAGGAGATTTAAAATGAAGGATGTAGTGATTGTATCAGCGTGCAGAACGGCCATAGGAACGTTTGGTGGAACATTAAAGAACATGATCGGCGCCCGTATTGCCGCCGTTGTCATGAAAGAGGCTGTCCGGCGAGCCGGGATTGATCCCGTGTTAATCGATGATGTAAGGTTCGGCTGCTGCCTTGAACACCCTAACACACTGAACACAACCCGCGTTGCGGCTCTTCTGGCAGGCATCCCGGAAACAGTAACTGCCGTCACAGTAAACCGCGTATGTATTTCCGGCATGGAAGCCATGCTCAGCGGCGCGGCAATGATCAAAGCCGGGATGGCCGACATTATTCTGGCCGGCGGTGTTGAGCATATGTCCGGCGTACCCTATGTCAGTTTCGACGCCCGCTGGGGATGCCGTCTCCAGGATTCTGTTTTTGTCGATGCCATGATTCGCGCATTGCACTGCGGTTCTTATGTCATGCCTCTCGACGATACTTGCCCCGTCAAATCGGGCCAGCCTTTCGACAGTTTAAAAGGAAAACCTTACATCATGGGACATACCACCGAATTGATCGCACAGCTTCTGAACATCAGCCGCCAGGAAATGGACGAGGTTGCCCTGCGCAGCCACAACAATGTCGAGCGCGCCACCAAAAACGGTGATTTTAAAGAAGAAATTGTACCGGTTGAAATTCCCCAGAAAAAAGGCAAACCGCCCGTCATCTTTGACAAGGACGAACATTTCCGTCCCGGGCTGACCATGGAACAGTTGCAGTCCCTGCCGCCGGCCTTTATCCCGAAGACGGGCAAGGTTACCGCCGGCAATTCCTCCGGCCTGAATGACGGCGCTTCCGCCATGATTATAATGTCTGCCGAAAAAGCCAAAGAACTGGGATTAAAGCCGATCGCCAGAATCCGCTCCTCCGGACGCGGCGCCTGTAATCCTTCCGTCATGGGCCTAAGCCCGGTTCCGGCCGTAAAGAATCTTCTTAAAAACGATCCAAAACTTTCGCTGGACGCCTTTGAGCTGATTGAACTTAACGAAGCATTCGCAGGCCAGTACCTGGGCTGCGAAAAAGAATTGGGCATCAACAGGGAAATCACCAATATAAACGGCTCGGGCATCGGCCTCGGGCATCCTGTCGGATCTACCGGAGCCCGAATTGTAGTGTCCTTGATCCATGCCATGAAGAAGCACAATAAAACGCTGGGAATGGCAACCCTTTGCGGCGGCGGCGGAGTATCTATGGCCTGCGCTATTGAAATGATTTAAAAAGATAGGCTGATAGGCTGTAAACTGTTAGTCTATTAGAAGAAAAAGAGACGTCACGTGACGTCTCTTTTTCTTTACCTAACCCCTACAGTCTGAAAGCTAAAAGCTCAGCCGCCTTCCTTTCATGCTTCGGCAACGCGCCGTGATATTTTTTTGAGCCGGCTGATCTGGTGCCGAAGTGTAACGGCTATCTCCTTTTTTCTTTCTTCCATGGCCTGACCATGCAAAATTTTCAATTCGCGGATCTTCGCCCTGACTTCGGTCTTGGTCATCTTGATTTTACCCCTGGGCTTGTGCTTGTGCACATGTCCTTCATCCTTGATGCCCTTGGCCTGTTTGATGAAGGCAATCAGCTCTTCTTTTTTCATGTCGTGAATTGCCCGCTCATGGGGAAGCCCCTCCGCCACTTCCCGCAGCTCTTTAACGGTCATCTTGTCCAGGTGCTTTTCGTCGTGTTCTTTTTTGTGAGTTTCTTCCGACATCGCGTATAGACCTCCTTGTTTTTAATTTTAGGAACATCAACCGGCAATGCAGAAATAGGAATTAGTTTTCTATTCTAATATCACAAACCTCAATGTCATTCAATCCCATCATCAACACCGCATTCCATGCAAGTGAAAATCATTCATTTTTCCGTCAGCAAGGAAACCCCAATGATATAAATACTTGCCTGCGGCTATAAATCCTAGTAATGATATCATCAACAACCTGCACCGAAAGGAAAATAAATGCTGACCTCGAATCACCTTGAGAAATACGCCGATGTGCTCCTGTGGGGACTGCAAACCGCCAAGAAAGCCTCCTTAAAAAAAAATGAAATTGTCTTGCTTCAGTACGGTCAACCGGCGCTAAAGCTCGCGGAAATCCTTTACGCGCGCCTCCTGGACATGGGCATTCATCCCGTGCAGCGGATGGTTCCCACCTTCGGAATGGAAAAGAGTTTTTACCAGAAGGCCAATCTGAAACAGCTGACTTTTCTCACCCCCGGTGACAGGGAGCTGTATCAAAACATCGGCGGACGGATATACCTGCACGCCCCAGAATCTCTCACACACTTAAAAGACATTGAGCCGTCCAGAATCGGTAAAGCCATGGTATCCCGCAAACCCTTCAAGGATATTCTTGACCGCCGCGAAGAACAACACAAATACAGTTGGACGCTTTGCATTGTCCCGACCGTCGAGCTGGCCCGCCAGGCCAGGATGTCTGTCAAACAATACACCATACAGGTCGTCAAGGGCTGTTACCTTGACAGAGATCAACCCGTAGTCGAATGGAAGCACATTCACAAAGAGGTCATGGCCATTAAGAAACGGCTGAGTTCCCTTCCCGTTAAATACTTCCGCATGGAATCTGCCAGTATGGATTTAAAAATTGCACCGGGCGACTATCGTAAATGGGCCGGTGTTTCCGGTCATAATGTGCCCAGTTTTGAAGTTTTTATCTCTCCCGACTGGCGCGGGACGGAAGGCGTCTATTTTGCCAACCTCCCCTCTTTCCGGAGCGGCAACTACGTCGAGGGGATTCGAATCACCTTTACACGAGGCAGGGCTGTCAAGATAGAGGCAAAGCAGGGAGAAGCCTTTGCAAAAAAACAGCTGGCCATGGACGCGGGCGCGTCTCAGGTTGGTGAATTCTCATTGACCGATAAACGGTTTTCGCGGATTGACCGGTTCATGGCGGAAACGCTCTTCGATGAAAATTTCGGTGGGAAAGCCGGAAACTCTCACATTGCACTGGGCTCATCCTACAGCGATACGTTCAGCGGTGATCCGGCCAGATTGACCGGATCGATGAAGAAAAAACTGGGATTTAACGATTCCGCTCTTCACTGGGACCTGGTGAATACCGAATCAAAGACCGTAACGGCTCATCTGACCGATGGAAGGAAGGTTGTCGTTTACGACCGGGGAATATTCACTCTCTAGTGCAGGGAAAGAAGGTTCGGGGCGGCATCCAGCATTGCCTTGATTTTATGGTAAAAATCATCAGGTTCGCTTGTGTTCAGCGCAATGATTTCGCCCGGGCAGACGCTGCTTTTATCATGGGTCAGGATATTCGGGACAACGTTGAAAGCCGTCAGACGGATACCGCAGTCTTTCAAAAATTGTTCGGCAGGCAACGATACGACCGTTGTATACACTTCCTCAATAATACCGGAACGATCAATCAGTCGAGCTGCCGCAAGCCCCATGACCTTGTCATGCAAAATCAGGCCGGACTTGCCCGAATATTTTTTCAGAGCGTCCCATAGTGGACGCAGGCCGCTGTCTGGGGATGAGTGGATCAAAATATCGCCTTCCAGAAGCGCCAGCGAATAGCAGGTAAAATCAGGGATCAGCATAGATATTTTTTAATCGGTTTCATCCCCAGCGAAATCAACAAAGCCCACATCAGATTGCCTAAAAGTAAAACGATGACCAGTTTGGCAATAAAGACAGGGGAAAGACCGGCAAAATAATAGTCGGACAGAATCAGCCACGGGAGTTGACAAGCAAATGCAAGCATTACAGATGGAATAATTTTTGAAGTCCTGCGAAAAAAGACACCGGTAAAAAAACCCAGCATTGCATTGCCCGCAATCAGCCAGGGATTGCCAAGCAGAATGGCTGAATAAAGTGATCCGCTTATTCCGGCAACCAGTCCGCCCGCAGGGCCAAAGGTAATGGCCGCCAAAACAATCGCCGCCGGAAAGAAATGAATCTTCCAGCTTTGCGCAAATGTCACGTTGATAAGGCTCAAAATGCAGGGCAAAATAACCAACAGACCAAAAGCCACGGCGGCACTGCGAAAAGATTGTACGCCACTGACACTTAAAGTGGAATTTTGCATGACCGGCACCCCCGTTTAATGTTCTATCACTTTATACTATCAGACGGTGTTTGAACAGATAAATTTATTTAATCCTTTTCTGAATTCCCCGGCTGACCAGGAAGCAGATGGAAAGCGCAAACCGTTTTTAATTGACACATCTTCTGTTTTTTTTTATTATTTCCACAATTATTAAGATAATTTGTTTGTCCCTTAACCCACACGTGACGGGCAGGAAATAACGATGGAAGATACACGGAAATTCAATCGGCGGGAAGTGATCCAAAAAGGTTTAACACTGGGTCTTATCGCGGGTGGTGCGGTTATTCTCGGCAAACCTGACTTGCTCATGGCAAAGGGAAAACCCGCCGGTCTCCCTGACCTGGTCGCCGTCAAAAATGGTGAGCCGGACACCATGTTCAGGAAAGCCATCGAACTGATGGGAGGCATGGACCGGTTTGTCAAAAAAGGACAGACGGTTGTTGTCAAACCCAACATCGGTTTTCCGCGCCTGCCCGAAGTCGGCGCCACAACCAATCCACTGCTGGTCAAAACCATTATTGAATCCTGCTATACGGCCGGCGCCAAACGCGTTTATGTTTTTGACAATGTGGTGACGCCAACCTCCGGCAACGCCCGTAATTGCTATCGACTCAGCGGAATTGAAGAAGCAGCCAAATCCGCCCGCGGCATCATTGTACCGATCGACAATTTCAGTTACCGCGAAGTCAGGATTCCGGGCGGCAAAACACTCAAAACGGCGGATGTGCACAGTCTGATTCTGGATTGCGACGTGTTCATCAATGCGCCGGTGCTCAAACATCACAGTTCCACACATCTATCCATCGCCATGAAAAACCTGATGGGCATCGTCAAAAACCGCATGGAATATCACCTGACCGGCCTTGACCAGTGCATCGCCGATTTCTGTCTCTATCGCAGACCTGATCTCAACGTTGTGGATGCCTACCGCGTATTGATGAGCCAGGGACCGTCAGGACCGTCAAATCCGCAATCCGCCAACGTTCAAATGAAAAAAACCCTTCTGATGTCAAAGGATATTGTGGCAGTGGATGCGGCAGCCGCCAGAATTTTCGGAAAGGAGCCTGAAGACATCGGCTACATAAAAATAGCCCACGCGCAAAGAACCGGCAATATGAATCTGAAAGAGCTGAAAATAGTCACCTATGCCATGTAGGATGCGAACTGTTGCCCGTGTATTCTCGCCACATTCCGTCATTTGATCAGGGGATCAGATTGTTCAAACCCCGCCTGCGGACGGCGTAACTATTCACCGTCCTTGTAAAGGGTTTAGAATCGAAATGAGGAACACCATCATTGACTCTGATAAAAGCACGCATCATCATATCCGGTATCATCCTCATTTTGTTTGTCTTCCTGTTTACGGGAACGGAAAAAATGTCCGTCCTCCTGTCCGAAATCCTTCCGCCTTTTCAGTTTATGCCGGCTCTGGTGAGGACAATCACCCAGCCGGAAGCACTGTTTATTGCCGGTCTTATTTTCATTCTCCTAGTTACCTTGATTTTCGGCAGGGTTTATTGCTCCTTTCTGTGCCCTCTGGGAACGATTCAGGATTTGCTGATCTCCGGCTCACAGCGGATTGGTTTGAAATCCAAACACTCTTTTTCCAAACCATACAACGGCTTGCGCTATACGATTCTGGCTTTTACGGTTGCGGCAATATTCATCGGGTCCCTATCATTTATCAGCCTGTTTGACCCCTACTCTCTTACCGGAAAATTTTTCATGCATTTTCTTCAACCACTTCTCGTCGGGACATACAACCTGGGAATCTACGCTTTGAAGCCCTTTGATATTTACTTGTATCCAAAACAGACGGCCTCCGTTCCCCTGTCGGTTTTAGCCGTGACAGCGGGTTTTCTTCTATTGATTATATATCTTGCCGTAACTCGCGGCCGTTTATACTGCAATACCGTTTGCCCGGTGGGAACATTCTTAGGGCTGATATCACGCGTGTCCGTTTTTCAATTCATATTGAATCAAAAAGCCTGCTCCGAATGCGTGCGGTGCGAAAGTGTGTGCAAGGCGGGGTGCATCAACCCGCAAAACGCCGCTGTTGATATGAGCCGCTGCGTAGGCTGCTTTAACTGTCTGGAGGTATGTTCAAAAGCCACGATAAGCTATCGTCCTGTTTGGAAGAAAACACAGCAAACGGAATGGTCGCCGGCACGCCGTGGTTTTGTTATCGGAGGTATCGCGGCGGCCGCCGGTCTCCTGGCGTTTAACGCGAACATCCGCACGCTTTTGGGTATCCGATCCGTGCAAGCTGATCTGCCTGTCACCCCCCCGGGATCCCTCAACTCGACTCGTTTTACACAGGCCTGCACAGCCTGCTCTCTATGCGTCAGCGCATGTCCCACGCAGGTACTTACGCCGACTTTTATGGATTTCGGAATAGCAGGTTTGATGCAGCCCAAAATGAATTATGAAAAAAGTTACTGCGATTATGAGTGCAATGTTTGCTCTGCTGTTTGCCCCACCGGGGCAATCACACCGCTGTCGCTGGATGAAAAAAAACTGACGCAGATTGGCGAGGCCAAGCTTCTGGAAGACATCTGTGTGGTCTACGTCAATCACAACAATTGCGGCGCATGCGGTGAAGTCTGTCCGACGCACGCCATCCGTTTTGTAGACAAAGAAAATATTCTGTATCCGAAAATCGATAAACAGTATTGCATTGGTTGCGGCGCCTGTCAACTCGCCTGCCCGACGACGCCTCGATCCATTGTCGTACACGCCCACCCGATTCATAAAAGAGCCGAAAAATATACGAGTGACCTTCAGGTTATCCGTCCTGAAAAAACGGTTGATCAGAACGCGTCGAGTGATCCGTCATTTCCTTTTTAGCGGCTAAATCCCTCGATAAACGCCAGAACATTTTTCCCCAGGACGGCATGATTGTATCCGCCTTCCAGAATGCCAAAACAGCCCCCATGGTTGCGGAGGGAGGTTTCCCTTACACGTTTTCCCATGTAAGTATAATCCTCCGTTTTAAGCAGGCCGCCCCAGTCTTCTTCATGGTTGTCGAACCCGGCGGAAACGGCAATGATGTCCGCGTCTGTCTTGTCCAGGGCGTTGGTGACGATTTTCAGATATTCATTGCGGTTCTGGCCGCCCGGGTTGAGAATGGTCACATATCCTTTGGGCTCCAGAATGTTGATATTGCCGTCGCCCGTGTGCAGATCAAAATCCAGGATGAACGCTTTTTTAATTTTATCCCCGCGTTTGAGTTTTGTAAGGGCAATGGCCATGTTGTTGAAATAGCAGAATCCCCATGCGGTATCGGCAGAAGCATGATGGCCCGGCGGCCGGATCACGGCAAAGCAGGGTTCGGAAAGACCAATCTCGGCGGCTTTGATCGCACCGCCCGCAGCCAGTGCCGCAATTTCATAAACACCTTCACGCCTGACTTCGGCAATGTGCCGGGGAGTGTGAACCAGCGCGATATCCTCTTCTGATGCCGGCTGCGGTTCAATATAATCCACCTTTCCCGCCAGGGCAAACTCTATGGATTCGATTCTTCCGGGATTGGATGCAGGATCATAAGAGTAAACCTGTTTATACTCTTCCGAATATACAACCTTCATGCCGTCCTCCTTATTGAATCTTTATTTAATTCAAGAAACCCAGCAAGCACAGAGCCTTGATCGTATTTTGTGAAACCGGCAAACCATCCATATCTTCGGGGACAAACCATCCTGCCCAGGCGCAGGGTTCCGCCGGGAATGGCCCATAAGCCTTTGCCCGGTTCAACGCCCCGCTTGACCGGCAGGATTTTTCCTTCATGGATGACAATGGCGCCGGCGCCGGCACGAGACCCTGCCGGATAGGTGTTGGTGTTTAAAGAACTCATGGATTCTATTTCTCCTCAAAGAACGAAAACCGGCTTGTCACCCAGGGTTCCGGTTTGCCGTTATAGACTTTTTCGACAAATTTCACCCTTCGATTTTTTCCAATAAGTAGAATCGTTGAAGAGCGCGTACCATAAACGGGACTGGTAATAAACATCGGCGACAATATTCTCTCCCACTCAAGTCCCACGCCGGTCTGGGGCAGCTCATCGTCCGGGGGAATGCGGCGATCCGCGAGCAGGTCAAACAGCGATTCTTCCAGTTCGTTCCCTTTTTTTTCGAGAGCCGCTTCCAGCAGTTTCTTTCCTCTTTTTACCTTTGGCCATGGTGTATCCAGCAGGCGGTTACTTAAACCATGGATGCCCTCTGACAGTTTTTGAATCTCACCCCGGCTTGAGTATGCCAAAAGGTTGTTTGCATCACCCAGCAGAATGTTAAAGCCATTATAGGCATGTGCTTTTTTGGAGATGTTTCTGAGATACTTTTCCGGATCGTTGGATCCAGTCAGATACTGGCTCACCAGCTTGCCGCGGGAAGGCGCTTGCGCCTGCCATGAAGCCGGATCCCGGTAATTGGTGATGGCCGCAAACTTTCCACTTCTGGTCACACCTAACCACGTGCCTTTTTCCTTCAGATCGCGACCCGCCAACACCTGCGGATCCCTGATCCAGAAATCAGCAGGCGCCGAAGGCCGCTCATAAAATTCATCTCGGTTGGCCGCCAGAATCAGACGGTATGCGGGGTGTACGTTATAGGCAAAAAGGATTAAGCACATGTAAACCCCATAGGTTCAAGGTTCAAGGTTCAAGGTACAAGGTTCAAGGCTAAAATTGAATGTTTTCTTTATCCTCCTGCTTTTAACCTTTGACCCTGGACCTTGGGCCTTTAACCTTTATCCTTTATCCTGTTTATTATTTTCGTCATCGTTTCTCCTGCCGAGGCGTCAATGCGCACGTCAGCCAGGTAATCCTGTTCGGTCGATCCTTTATTGATGATGACAAGACGGGCACCTGCACGCTGGGCCTGAATCGGAACGTAGGCGGCAGGATATACGACCAGTGAAGAACCGATAACCATCATTACGTCGCAATCTTCCGCCTCCTGCATGGCCTGAGCCAGCGTCCGCTGCGGCAGGGCTTCCCCGAAAAAGACAACATCGGGTTTGAGGATTCCCATGCAGTAATCGCATGTCGGAACATCCTCTGAATCGGCATATCGTTCTTTGACAAGGGCAATGGGATAACGCTCGCCGCAGTTCAGGCAAACCAGCCTCTGCATGTTTCCATGAAGCTCCCGAATCAGTTCCGGACTGCTGCCCGCCTTTTGATGAAGGTTGTCGATGTTCTGCGTGACCAGTGAGATGAGTTTGCCCATCTTTTCCAGTTGAACAATTGCATAGTGTGCCGCGTTGGGCTCCGCATCTTCCATCAATCCGCCTTCCCTCAGGCGTTGCCACATTTTTTTTCTAGTCTCATGTGACCCCAGAAATTTATCGATGGTAAAATCATCCGGATCATATTTTGTCCACAATCCGCCGGGGCCGCGGAAATCAGGAATGCCTGACTCCGTACTGATGCCCGCACCTGTGAAAACAACAACTTTTTTCGATTTCGCGATCATATCCGCAATCTGATTGATTAATTCTGCCATATCCCCGGTGTGCTCCTTTTTTCCGCTATTTGTCTTGATTATTGTAATATACCATATCTGAAAAAGACAAACACTATTTCCGGACCCGACAGGATAAATCTGGCGGAAATCATCAACCGCTTAATAGGGGTACTTCCGACGACATCAGATAATGACAAGTCGGCAATTGAACACTGCAGGGAATGATCTTTTAAAACAATTTCTTTGCGACAGATTCCATGGACTCTTTCAGCCTGGCCCCGTCACCCCCGGCAAGCAGACTGATCATTTTCCCGACAACCCGTTCGTAGGTTTGAAGCACATCATCCCGATCGGGATTTCCCGCAATGATATCGGCGTAAAGTTCGGGGGATTCCGTGAATATTTTTTTGATGATGTCCATCTTGGTTTTAAAAATCGGTGTGGAAAATTGGTTGACTTCCGAAAGCGGAGTCCCGACCTCGGCAATCGCCATCCCCAGCGCAATGGTGTTGAGATGGTTGAGGACCTGAACAATCGCCATCATCCGGTCGTGCTCACCGGGTGTTCTTTCCAGAACGGTATAGCCTGTTTCTTCAAAGATTGTTTTGATCCATGTGTACCAGGCATCCCCCCGGCCCGCGCATAAAACAATATTGTGTCCTGCCGGTTCCGTGACAGATGGACCGAAAAGCGGGTGGCATCCGACCACATCCGCTTCAGAATGCTGAAGCATCAGCGCCACCGGATCTGTCTTCAGCGAGGTCAGATCCATCAGAGCCTGACCCTTCCTGACGTATGGCCCGACCTCGGCAATCACACCGGCAGTTGCCGCAATTGGCACCGATACGACAACCACATCACAGCTCCGTGCCGCATCGACTGATGTCATTTGCGTTTTTCGCCCGGTGACATGTACGATACAGCCCTGTGCGGTCAGGAGATCAGCAAGCCATCGCCCCATGCCGTTCGTCCCGCCGATAATGCCTACGGTTACCTTTTTCATAAACGAACCGCCTTTTGTCTCAACCAGTGGTCGGCCAGCGTAATGCAGACCATTGCTTCACAAACCGGCACAATTCGCGGAATGACGCAGATGTCATGCCGACCCTTAATCTCAAAGGAGCACGCCCGGCCATCCTTATCGACCGTTTGCTGTGTCAGGGCAATCGATGGAATCGGCTTGCAGAATACGCGGAGGATAATGTCCTGGCCGGTGGTAATCCCTGCCAGAATTCCTCCGGAAGAATTTTTCACAAAACCCGATTCTCCCATCGGGTCGTTCGTCTGGGAGCCTTTTCGGACAGCTACCGCAAATCCATCTCCGATTTCGACGGCCTTCACCGTTCCAATGCTCATCAGGCCTTTCGCCAGATCAGCGTCCATCCTGTCGAACACCGGTTCGCCCAGCCCCGCCGGACAGCCCCGCACAATGATTTCCACCACACCGCCCAGGGTATCCCCTTCCTTGCGGACATCGGCCAACCGCTCTTCCATCGCCTGTGCAGCGATATGATCAGGGCAATACAAGGCGCTTTCGCGCACCTTCTTTTTAAAATCTTCACCGGCAACCGGACCTGCAGGATTCATCTCAACTCCGCCAATACTTTTCGTATAGGCGATCACTTCCATGCCGGCTGCGGCAATTACTTTTTCTGCAATCGCGCCCGCGGCAACGCGGGCCGCGGTTTCCCGTCCTGAAGAACGTCCGCCGCCCCGCCAGTCGCGGATTCCGTATTTTTTAGAGTAGGTATAATCACCATGTCCCGGACGAAAAATATCTTTCAGGTCATCATAGCTTGCCGATCGTGTGTCCGTATTGCGGATGACCAGCGATATCGGAGTGCCGGTGGTTTTGCCTTGAAATACACCCGACAGGATTTCCACACGATCTTTCTCAACGCGCGATGTGGATGCCGCCCCTTTTGAAGGTTTACGGCGATCCAGGTCCCTTTGAATATCGTCCTCGATCAGATCCACCCCGGACGGACAGCCGTCGATCACCGCGCCCAGCGCCAGACCATGGGACTCCCCCCAGGTCGTTACGCGAAACACTTCGCCAAAGGTATTTCCGGCCATAAAAACCTTCTCCCGCTATAGATTTCTGATGAATCTTTTTTTTAATTTTTTAATATCGGATACGATGCCCGTGTTGGACAAATACTGATAAATATCGTCGCTGACCCGTATAACATTTTTGCCGTCCGTGTCCACCGTAAAATCGGCGATGGATTCGTAAACAGGAATGCGCTCCTTCAGGACAGCCATTGTTTCTTCCTCAAGGGATTCCGCTGTAAATTGCGGCCTCGTTTGTTCGTTTTGCGAATCCCGCTTGAGCCTTTCAACAATATCACGCAAAGGTGTTTTTAAATATATCAGGGTTCCCGATTTTTTCAACAACTCCCTGTTCCCCGCGGCCATTACCGCTCCGCCACCCGTGGCAACAACACAAGGATTCATGCTGCAGATCGAAGCGATCACTTTTGTTTCTTTTGCGCGGAAGGCCTCCCATCCATGACGGGCCACAAATTCTTTGATCGGCATGCCTTCTTCTTCTACAATGATCTGATCGGAATCCACAAACGGAATTTTGAGCTTTTTAGACAGAATCGCACCTATCGTTGACTTTCCGGACGACCGGTAGCCGATAAGGATGACTTTCATAGTTTCGCCAGCTCCTGCCAAAACTCCGGAAAGGATTTATCCACACACTTTTTATCCGCAATCTCAATGCCCGGCGTAATCAGTCCCGCAACAGCAAAACTCATGGCAATCCGGTGGTCATTATAGGTTGAGATATCAGCGCTATGGGGGGTTCCTCCTTCAACCAGGAGGCCTTCGGGTAACTCGGATGCATTGATGCCGATCCGGTTAAGCTCCGTGACCATTGCCGCGAGACGGTTGCTTTCCTTGATTCTTAAATGAGCAACATTGGTAATCATCGTCCGCCCTTTGCGGTAAGCCGCAAGAACGCCCGCCGTCGGCACCATGTCCGGCATATCCCCAATATTAAAGGTCATGTCCCCCTGCGCCAGATCCTGATCTGCAGACACTTCTACCCAGGTTTCCCCGTCTGTAACGGTGCAGCCGAGTTTTTCCAGGATAGCAAGCAGGCGGATATCCCCCTGCGCGCTTTTCCTGGTCACCCCCTGCACGCGAATCGTCCTTTTGGCCAGGGCGGCGGCCAGGAAGAAGTATGAAGCGCTGGAAGCGTCTCCTTCCACATAATACTCCCTTCCGGCGTAAATATTCTGCGTACCGACCGTGTATTGATGTTTGCCGCTCATGATGATTTTCGCGCCGAAATCATCCATCACCCGAATGGTTAAATCAATATAGGGAGCGGAGACAATATTTCCTTCCAGGGTCAGCATAATGCCTTTTGCCGTGTAAGGACCGCACAAAAGCAGTGCGGACACATACTGCGAACTTTCAATGTCCGTAAGAGTGATTTCACCGCCCTTCAGCCCGTTGGCCGTCACTTCCACCGGTGGGCAGTTTTCGCGACAGGAAATCGTCACACCCATATTTTGAAGGGCTGAAACCAGCGGGCCGACAGGCCGCTCCAACAGACGTTTCTCACCGGTTAAGATATAACGCCCGCGTCCCAGGCAGACCAGCGCCGTAAGAAAGCGAAGCGCTGTTCCGTTGTTCCCTAAAAATATTTCATTGCATTTATTGGTAATACTGCCCCCGGTGCCAATAATTTCAAAACCATCGGCGGCCGGTTCGATCTTCGCACCCAGTTTTTTCAATCCCGCAATCAAATACCGCGTATCCTCCGCCACGAGCGCGTGACGGATAAGCGATTCTCCCTGGGCCAGTGCGGCGGCAATCAAGGCACGTTGTGTTATGCTTTTCGAACCGGGCACGTCAACGACCACAAAAGAATCCTTTCTATTCATCTCTGTTTTCAATATTCTTCAACCTCTCCCGAACGGTTTTTCTCATCAGAGCCAGAGGTGCCTCTTTCCCAGTCCATAATTTCAATTGCCCGGCGCCCTGCCTCACAAACATCTCCAGACCGGGAATCGTCCTCACTCCCCGGGCCTCGGCGTCCCGCAGCAGCCGGGTCATCCATGGATTGTAGATCACGTCCATCACCAGTTCGTAATTCACCAGCGCCGGTGCGGGAACCGGAGATTGATGAATCTGCGGATACATTCCGACGGACGTGGTATTAATCAGGGCATGGGCTCTGATTTTACCGATTGACGAAAGCGGATAAAACGGACAATCAAAAATCGTCTCCAGTGTCCTGGCCTTATCCAGTGTCCTGTTGACGATGATCGGATTCCCGCTCTGTTTTTTAATGCCGTAAACCGCTGCCCGCGCCGTCCCTCCTGCACCGATGATTACAATCGTTTTCCCCACAATGTCCATCCTGTCTTCCAGAGCCCTGACCAATCCAAGCCAATCCGTATTGTAGCCGGCGAGCCGTCCCCGGTCATTCACAATCGTATTGACTGCGCCCAGGGCAGCTGCATCTTCATCAATCTCGTCAAGATATTCCATCACGGTTGTTTTAAAGGGAATGGTGACGGAAGCGCCGCGAATATTCATGCCCCGGATTCCTTCGATTGCCGCGGCCAGATCATTGACGCAAAAGGCGCTGTAATGTCCGTCGATCTGCATTGCTTCCAGAGCTTTGTTATGCATCAGCGGCGAGAGGCTGTGACGAACGGGATGCCCCAGAAGAACAAAGTTGGACGCACCCGGCGGCAAAAGCCAGGGCTGAACTGAGCGGCGATTTCTTCGCAGCAAATACTGGAAGTCTTTCATTGTCCGGACCGTCAACTGGCCGGGCGCCGACTTTTTACCGCCACGCAATACAGCGAACCCCAGATAACTCCCCCAGATCGGTGCCATCATGCGGCTGATCTGCCCCAGTTCCCCCATGCACATTGCAATAATTTTTTGATCGCGGGCAATCGCGTGGTCGATCAGGCTCAACACTTTCAGGTTGTCCTCCATTTTTCGGGCATAAGGGACAATCTTTACAATGTCCGCCCCGGCCTTCACACACGCCTCGAATATTGATTTTAATTCCTTAAGCGACGGTGTTTGGGAAATGTCATGCCAGGAAACAATCATCTGTGTGGCATTTTTCTGCCTGCGAATGCAGGACAGAAGCTGCCGGATGGCCTTATCTCCGCAAGCCAGTTCGATATCGACAAAGTCGGCACCCAGCTCGACAGCCTGTTTCAGGAGATTGATTTTGGCGGCCCCGCTCACGCCCTCTCTCCGGGAAGGCAAATCAACGGGTTCCGGCAGGAGCGCTTCCTCCGGTCTTCGGCAGGTGACAATGATTTTTACGCGATTGGATACGCGTCGGGCCGCGGCAATCAGTCCCGGCAGATCGCCATCCGGAATTAAATCCATGCGCAGCTCAACCGCATCGGCCGCGTGGGCGCCTCTCTCGATTGTCTGAAGCGCATCTTTGTGCGTCTTGTCCGTAATGGGTATGCAAATCATAATCCATCCTTGGCTTGAGGATACGATCCCAGTATCTTCAAATAAACTGTTTTATCTTTTAATTCCTTTAAACAGGCTTTAACGGCCTTATCATGCATATGGCCGATCATATCGACAAAGAAAAGATACTCCCACATTCTTTCTTTTACCGGGTGCGACTCTATCTTTGCCAGATTAATCTTTCGCTTTGCAAATGAGGCCAGTGCGCGGTGCAGCGATCCGGGAAAATCAGGCGTAGCGAAAATAAGAGATGTCTTGTCGTCTCCCGTGGGCGTCCCTTCACCCTGCCCGATCACCAGAAATCGCGTGGTGTTGGACGGATTGTCTTCAATCCCTTCCGCCAGGATATTCAATCCATAGGTGGTTGCGGCCAGCGAGCTGCCGATCGCTGCGGCTGTCTTTTTCCCCCGTACCATCTTCGCTGCCGCTGCTGTGCTTTCCATTTCACCCGGCACGGCATTTGGCAGGTGGGACCTGAGCCAGGCCTGACACTGCGCAAGTCCCTGCGGATGCGAGTAAACATATTTAATGCTTTTCATATTTTTAGCTGATGAAATCAGGCATTGACTGATGCGCAAATACATTTCAGCCTGAATTTTCAGGGGGGTTAAGACCAGCCGGTCCAGTGTCACATTCACGGACCCTTCCAGGGAATTCTCCACTGGCACGACGCCCCACTCCACAGCGCCTTTTTCCACTTCATCAAAAACACGCGCAATCCCCTGTTGCGGAAAGAAGCTGCTGGAAGCGCCAAAATGCAGGCGCGCTGCCAGATGACTGAAAGAGGCTTCGGGCCCCAAATAGGCAATATTCATGGGCTTTTGCAAATCGCGTGATGCAGAAATGATTTCCCGGAAAATCGCCGACATCTGGCGTCCCGACAGCGGGCCGCCGTTGAGTTCCTGTAAATAATTAAACACCCTCGCTTCCTGCGCGGGATTGTAGATTTCCAGGCCAGTCTGACCTTTTACCTGACCGATCTGGACAGAAATCCGGGAACGCTCGTTGAGCAGCCGGATAATCTCCCGGTCTTTTTTCCTCATTTCTTCTCGCAACACATCCAGAGACGGCTTCATGCTTTCATCTCCTCCAGGACATCTCCAATCTGCTGTTCATTAATACTTGCGTTGACAAAGGGCATGCCGATTTTTTTAATCAGGACAAAATGAATCACATCATCTTTCTTCTTTTTATCCGCCCTGAAACGTCTGATCACTTCATCCGTTGTGAAGGCAGCATCAATCGCAGTCGGCAGTCCCGCCTTTGCAATGACGCTTTTCACACGGTCTGATTCATCATCCGGAAGATAATTCATCCTGGTGGAAAGACGGGCAGCGGCAATCATGCCCAGCGCCACACCTTCACCATGTGACAGTTTATATTCCGAAGCAGCTTCCAGGGCGTGCCCCAGCGTATGACCGAAATTTAAAATTCTTCTCAGTCCGTGCTCACGTTCATCAATTTCCACAATCGACTTTTTAATGCGGCAGCAGGTTTCGATAATTTTCATCAGCAGCGCCGGGTCCCTGCTTTTGACGGCATCCATATCCTCTTCCAGCCACCTGAACAAATTTTCATCTTCAATAATGCCGTATTTTATCATTTCCGCCAGACCATTACAAAACTCCCGATCCGGCAGCGTATCAAGAAAGTTCACATCTGCGAACACAGCGCGCGGCTGGTAAAACGTTCCCAGCAGATTCTTTCCCTGCGGAAGATCCACGGCGGTTTTTCCTCCGATCGCGCTGTCCAGCTGACCGATAAGCGTTGTCGGAACTTGAATGTACGGCACCGAACGCATGTAAACCGACGCGATGAAGCCAGTCAAATCTCCCACCACCCCGCCGCCCAGAGCGACAAGCATCGTTTCCCTGTCGGCGCCTTGGGCTAACAGCCTTCCGGCTACATCCATCACGACGGAAATATTTTTGGAAGACTCCCCTGCTGGAATTTCAATGACAGATGCCTTCAACCCCGCCCGTTCCATGCCATCTTGCATGGTCGGCCCGTAAAGCCTGTTGACGTTGCTGTCTGTGACAATCACATAGCGGGCACCCTTGTGGTTTTTTGCAATGAGAAGCATCACGCGGTCAAGAATGCCTTTACCAATGCGTATTTCGTAAGAAGATAACGTTTTTTTATCAAGATTGACTTTCAAGGTTCTCATACACGCTCCCTCATTCAGCCGCGCATCGCTTTGGCAAGCACGCGAATATCGTCCATCAGTTGATAGAACTTTTCCGGTTTGAGAGACTGCGCGCCGTCGGAAACCGCCTTTTCCGGTTCGGGATGCACCTCCACGATAATGCCGTCGGCACCCACGGCCACAGCAGCGCGGGAAAGGGGAATGACATACTTCCAGTTCCCGGCCGCGTGACTGGGATCGATCACCACCGGCAAATGGGTCAGGCTTTTAAGCACCGGCACGGCACTGATATCAAGCGTATTGCGGGTGCTGGTTTCAAAGGTACGGATGCCGCGTTCACAAAGGATGACGTTGGGGTTGCCGGAAGAAAGAATGTATTCCGCCGACATCAATAATTCTTCAATGGTTGTCATCATACCTCGTTTGAGCAGCACAGGCTTGCGTGCATGGCCGACTTTTTTCAGCAGGGCAAAATTCTGTACGTTGCGTGCGCCGATTTGCAGCATATCGGCATAGGATTCCACCAGATCAACATCCGCCGGATTGACCACTTCGGTCACGGTCGGCAAGCCGGTTTTCCGGCTGACGGCATCCAGGACCTTGAGACCTTCCTCTTCCATGCCCTGAAAACTGTATGGTGATGTGCGCGGCTTGAATGCGCCGCCCCTTAAAATCTGCCCGCCTCCTTTTTTGACAACATAGGCGCTCTCCAGCAATTGTTCTTCGCTTTCGATCGCACATGGCCCGGCCATCACGATAAATTCCGGTCCACCGATCTCGATGGAACCGATGTTGATGACTGTATTTCCTTCATGAGATTCGCGACTGGCCAGCTTGTAGGGTTTGAGAATCGGCATCGTCTTTTCCACGCCCGGTAGCGACTCTGCATATTTGAGCACCGCCTTGTCCCGGTTGTCACCAACCGCTCCGATAATGGTGCGTTCCACACCGCTGGAAGGGTGCGCTTTGTACCCCACGGATTCGATCCATTGCACCACATCCTCAATCTGTTTTGCCGTTGCATGACTTTTCATGACAATAATCATAAATTCCTCCTCAATGAGTAAAAAAAAGGCCATGACGTTTGCTGCCATGACCTTAAAAACAAAAAAGCCATGGGCGGCTTCCTTTCGGTCTACCCATGGCTGTTGTTGGTTTAAATTACTTTACCAAGTCCTCCTCAGCGACAGGCAGACCGACGCATAATAATACCAAAAGCTGAAAAGCTGGCTGTTTGCATTGATGTGTCTGTTCATTTGAAAAACCTGTCTATTCTAATTTTCCAGTTATATAAATGAGAGATTTCAGCTTGTCAAGAAATTATTTTAACGAATAATCAATTTTGCCAGGATGATTCCCAGAATCAGCCACAAAGGAATGGAAATAATCAGCGACCAGATCAAGCCTTTGTTGCTTTTCAGCTGTC
>JBDKUG010000303.1:0-4450 GCA_039679815.1 Smithella sp. | reverse complement strand
GGTAGCTGTTGGAGGACAGCATCAGGATGTCTTCCCCCGCAATGCTCACATGGGCGCCCTGCGGCGACAGCAGATACTTCATTTGCCGGTGAAGACCTTCTGCCTTGATCTGTTGCAATTTTTTATCAAAATAATTTTCCGTCATCTTTTAAATGATTCCCATTATGCTGATGATGTCATTAAAACGCACGGCCTGTTCAAAGACTTCCCCGAGATTTCCGGCCTGAAGTGCTTCAGTATTCAGCGACGATACAGCCGGCAGCGTAAATATGGCTTCGACACCCGACATCTTTTTTATCGTTTCAACATTGTCCCGCTCAATGGGCGAATCCCCCATGCCGTTCATGATAATGCCCTTGACGATCAGGCCGACACTTTTGGCAAAACTAAGCGTCAGAAGCGTGTGATTGATCGTACCCAGTCCGGCGCGCGCAACCAGCAGGCATGGAAACTTCAGCTCACGGATCAAATCATACTGCATGACGCCCTCATCATTCAGGGGGATGGCCAGACCTCCCGCGCCCTCCGCTACAATCCAATCGTAGCGGATCTTCGATTCATCAAGGCTTTTTCTGATGACATCCCTGTCAATCGGGCGTCCGGCCAGTCGTGCGGCCAGATGTGGTGCAACAGCATCGGCATATACAAAAGGCGTCACCTGCTCAGGCTTTTGGGCGAATCCAGAGACAATTTTGACAAAAGCCGCGTCCGCGGATACCGCAACGCCGTCAACAACGGTCACACCGCTGGCCACCGGCTTGAAATAAGCCGCACGGCATTGATTTTTCAGAAGCAGGCACATCAGCCCCGCGGCAACCGCGGTTTTGCCCACACCCGTATCCGTGCCGATTATATAAATTCCTCTAGTCAAATTCACAATCCGTCAATCTTTTTGCACTGCCATATCAAAAGACGTTCCGTATGGCAACGAAAGAAAGTTAAGCCACCAGGCAGAAAATATACACAAAATATTTTTCTGCTGCCTGTTCTTTTTAATCCAAAGTTGTGATAAAGCGATTTCACTGTTTGGAACATCTAAGAGAACATGGTGTTCCCATTCATCTATGAACCGCCCAGGCACGAAAGACAGGAAAAAAGAGCATGGATTTGATCGACACACTGAACCGTAAGGCCCTGAAAGGGACCGGCATCAGCGCATCCGAAGCACTGGAGCTTTTCATTGAGGGAGCCGGCAACCCTTATCGGGTTCTGGCGGCGGCCTCTGGGCTCCGCGAACAATTTAAGGGCAGAAATA
Source organism: Smithella sp. (assembly GCA_039679815.1). Lineage (GTDB taxonomy): Bacteria > Desulfobacterota > Syntrophia > Syntrophales > Smithellaceae > UBA8904. Next base: position 3,195 of record JBDKUG010000303.1, on the reverse strand, counting down.
TCATTCTTTGCGGCATCACCAATGCCAAGTCAGGCCGTTGTTCCGAAGACTGCAAATTCTGCGCGCAGTCCTCTCACTATTCAACCGATGTCCCTTCCTATCCTCTTAAACCGGCCAGGCAAATGATCGCTGAAGCGGGTCAGGCAAAAAAAGACGGGGCGGAATTCTTCGGAATCGTCACCAGCGGAAAATCCGTCAAAACCAAAAAAGAATGGATGGAAATTTTTAAAGCCATTGAGGGCATGAATAAAATCGGCATTTCCCCGTGCGCGTCGCTGGGCATTATCAACGCAGACAGAGCGCGCAAACTCAAAGCTGCCGGGCTGTATCGCTATCATCACAACCTGGAGACTGCCCGCAGTTATTTCAATAATATCTGCACCACTCACGATTATGAAGAAAACGTTGAAACCATCCGCGCCGCAAAAGCGGCGGGGCTCAGTGTTTGCGCAGGTGCGCTGATCGGCATGGGCGAAGGTGTTACGCACCGCATTGAGCTTGCGGCAACCTTGCGCAAACTGGACGTCGATTCAATTCCGCTCAATATTCTCAATCCGATAAAGGGTACGCCGCTGGACCATCTGTCCCCCCTGCCGCCCATGGAAATACTCATGACCATCGCCGTTTTCCGTTTCATGCTGCCGGATAAGGACATCAAACTTTGTGGCGGCAAGGAAAAAAATCTGAGGCAGATCCTGCCGCTGGGTATCATCGCGGGGGCCAATTCCCTGATGACCGGAAACTATCTGACCACAACGGGCCGGGATAGCAAGCTGGATCATGAAATGATTATTGATTTGGGCCTTGCACCAACCCGGGAGCTCGACATGTGCCGCTGCGGCACGGAAGGTGAAAACGCCTGTGTCGCCAGTTCAAACAAAAAAAAGAAAAAGCCGTTGTATCAATAACGGTTCAACCGGCCGGCAAATACAGTTCTTTTATCCCCAATCGATGAACCTGTCTCTGATGAAGCCCCCAGCAGGCTTCCCCGATTGCGCGGTCGTTGACTTCATGGTTTTAATCTTTGATATTCAGGCGGTGACATTAAAACAGGATACCCCAAATCTTTGATGATTGTCCGGAATATGGCAAGTTTTTGCAGTTGATCGTGCATCTCTTTTTTAGAAAGTTCCCTGATGGGCCTGCTCCCTTTTCACTGGTATTTTCATAATCGTTACAGGCTTCACACAATGCCGTCACCGGAAAGCACAGGCATAGCAAAGCAATGATGATAAAATACGATCTGGATCGATCTGTGATATGGTTTACACATCAAGGCATAATTGATCAAAGCTAAAGAATTGCTTTACGGCCTTCTGATCCCCATATATCTCCGGGGATATTTTGAATTGTGATAATCGGTTATTGTAACGCCCCGATTTTTTCTGGAAGATGAAGAGTGAATAAACCGGATGGGTTCTCCCCGGTCAGAAATGATGATTCCTACGTGCCCGACTGATGAACGGTTGTAGTTTGTACCGGTGAATAAAATGATATCCCCTTTTTGACAGTCTTCAAGGGTCACTGTCTCTCCAAAGCCCGAATACGCGGATGAAATTCTGGGGACCTCAATGCCAAAATTTTTATAAACGAAGTGTACAAAACCCGAACAGTCAAAACCCCTCTCGCCGTTACCTGAGTATACATACGGCGTCCCCACGAAAGATTCAGCAAACCTCACAATGCTGTCCTGCTCAGGAATGGCCGGCATGTTAAATCTTTCCGCACCTGCATCAACGATACTCAGGAGCAGGAATGCGCAAACGAGTATGGTTTGTTTTATCGGCATATTCTTCAAACAGCACTCATATGATTTTTGGGGTTTACTTTATAAGAAAATTTCCCGGTATGTCAAGAAATTCTTGGGCATGTGTCAACGGTCGCTGAACCTGTCGAAGCGCGGCCTTACCATCTTGTTAAGCAATACATCTAAAAATTAACAGCATTCACCCAATCTGCAGGTTCAATCTTGCAGATTGAACCCATGGTTTGAGTTTAATCATTCAAAACATCTGGTTCAGTCAACATGACTGAACCAGCCGGAGGAATTGATCCTGAAAACACAAATGTTAAGATGCCGCCTGCTCAATCCGTTTCAGGATCCGCGACATTGATTTCTTCGGTCGTACCCGGCAGGGATTCGACGGACTTTAATTTGCTGGCGAGCGTCCGCGTCTTTTTCTGCGCGTCGTCCACGGAAGTCGCGGCCTGGTCCAGTCTTTTGCGCACCGCATCGAGCGAATCGCCGAACCGCCCAAACGCCGCTTTCACCTCCCCCAGCACTTTCCAGACTTCACCGGAGCGCTTCTGGATCGCCAGCGTGCGGAACCCCATTTGCAGGCTGTTAAGAAACGCGGCAAACGTGGAGGGGCCCGAAATCACGATACGGCATTCACGCTGCAGGTTTGATACCAGCGCCGTACGCCGGATCACTTCGGCATAAAGCCCCTCCGACGGCAGAAACATGATGCCGAAATCCGTGGTTCTGGGAGGATCAATATATTTTTGACATATGTCTTTGGCCGCCTTTTTAATGCTGCTTTCCAACTGCCTGACCGCATCTTCCGCGGCCGATACATCCCCTTTTTCCTGCGCTTCCATCAACCGTGAGTAGTCTTCCATCGGGAATTTTGCATCCACCGGAATCAGCACGAAATCGGAGGGCGATTCGCCCTGGCCGGGCAGCTTGATGGCGAATTCTACAAAATCCCCGCCTGAATCCTTTATCTTGACATTCTTTAAGTATTGCTCCGGAGACAATATCTCTTCCAAAAGCGCGCCCAGCTGGACCTCTCCCCACGTACCGCGTGACTTGACGTTGGTGAGCACTTTTTTCAGATCGCCCACGCCCGTTGCCAGTGTTCGCATATCGCCCAAACCCTGATGGACCTGTTCGAGCCGTTCCGAAACCTGTTTGAAGGATTCTCCCAAACGTTTTTCCAGTGTATTCTGCAATTTTTCATCGACGGTTTCCCGCATGCGGTCCAGTTGGCGGGTATTGTCCTCCTGGATTTGCTTGAGTTTTCCGTCAATGATCAGGCGGATATCATCCATCTTTTTCTCATTGGTCGCAGTGAGAATAGACAGTTGCCTGGCAAAGCTTTCCATTTGATCATTTTGAATTTTGGCGATGTCGGCCATACGCGTCTGGACGGAATCACCGAAAGATTTCAGCGCGCCCGCAAGTTCCGCTCT
>JBDKUG010000060.1:0-3697 GCA_039679815.1 Smithella sp. | reverse complement strand
GATGGAAGAGTTTATGGGCAGTGGAAAATAACAGAGGTTGTTCTATGGAAAACAGATTTGATAATTGGCAGTATCCTGAAATAAATGAAGGCGAACCGACAAAATACAATTGGGTTGTACAGAATCTTGCTGGATTAAAATTGGGTTATGGGACAGATATCGGGGCCTTTACATATATCAATGCAAAATATGGTGTTACCTTAGAAGATCATGTACAGATAGGCTCTCATTGTTCCATTTATTCCGTATCCACGATTGATAATAAACAAGGGCTGATTGTGTTGAAGAAAAACTGTCGCATTGGCTCACATAGCGTCGTGATGCCCGGTGTGACGGTTGGTGAAAATACAGTTATCGGGGCTTTTAGTTTTGTCAATCAGGATATACCTGATAATGCGCGCGCGTACGGTGTGCCGGCAAAGGTTGTTGGAGCTGCGGATCACAAGGAACGGATGAAATGAAACTGCCTGATTGGTGGATAAATCGGCTTCAGACAGATTATACCCCTCGCGGTCTTTTCTTGCGGGTGGCTGCAGATCTTGCCTTGAGCAATTTGGGATTATTGGTCGGGATTCTGACAACGGTAGGGTACAAAGGATTCACCTGGTCAGAGACATCGCGTGATTTTTTTCATCAGATGTTTCTGGAGGTCTGGCTGCCTGACGTACCTATTCTTACAGCCTGCTGTCTTTTTGCCTATTCCATTAATGGACTTTACCGGGGTACAAGGGGTGTGCCTTATCTGGGCCGGGTTCTTATTGTCATCAAGGCTGTGGGTACGGCTTTTCTTTTGTTCCTGTTATGGGTTTATCTGACAGAAGCTTTTGTGCCACGCAGCACACTGCTTGCGGGGTGGGTTGCTATATTTTCATTTATCCTTCTGAGTAGATTGCTGGCAACCGCTTTCCTACGGAATTACCAGATTATGCCTTCAGCAAATTATGATTTACGTATTGAAAAAATTGTACGGGAATTGACATTGCTTTCTCAGCAGGATGGCTGGATGCCGCCGGAAAGTCTTTCGCCCAAAACCGCCTGGCCTTACTTTGCGGATAATGAAATTCTGGCCGTTGCGGCGGTGCTGCGTTCAGGTAAAATTAATCAGTGGACCGGCAATGAGGTGAATGTTTTTCAGGATGAATTTGCTGCCTACTGCGGTGTGAAACACGCCATCGCGCTGGCGAATGGCTCTGTCGCCCTGGATCTGGCACTTTATGCGCTGGATATCGGTATCGGGGACGAGGTGATTGTTACACCAAGAACATTTGTTGCTTCAGCAAGCTGCATAGCCCTGCGGGGGGCAAAACCGGTTTTTGCCGATGTTGATCCGGAAAGTCAGAACATAACGGCGGAATCGATTGCTAAAGTGATCACGCCAAGAACGCGGGCGATCATTGCCGTTCACCTTGCGGGATGGCCATGTGATATGGATTCTATAATGGAAGTCGCGGGAAAGTATCATCTGAAGGTGATAGAAGACTGCGCCCAGAGTCATGGCGCAATTTATTACAGCCGCATACAGGGCCGGGCTTCAACAATTGATCATAATCAACCTTTAGAAAAAGAATGGCCGCGTCTTTATCCGCGTTATACCGGAAGCATGGGCGACCTTGCGGCCTTCTCCTTCTGCCAGGACAAGATCATGACTACAGGCGGCGAAGGAGGCATGCTTGTGACAAATGATGACACCCTTTGGGAAAAAGCTTGGGCATTCAAAGATCATGGCAAGAGTTATGACGCGGTTTACCACTGGCAGCATCCGGTAGGGTTTCGCTGGCTGCATGAATCATTCGGGACCAATGGCCGGTTAACCGAGATGCAGGCGGCTATCGGGAGAATCCAACTGAAGAAGCTTCAGGAATGGGTGAATACAAGGAGGCGAAACGCGGAGATCCTGACAGAGGCATTTCTTAAAATGCCGGGGTTAAGGGTGACACAGCCACCTGAGAATATCCGACACGCTTATTACAAGTATTATGTTTTTGTCCGGCCGGAGCGCTTGAAAGAAGGATGGAACAGGGACAGGATTATGAACGAATTAGCTGCGGCGCGGATACCCTGTTTCAGCGGAAGCTGCAGTGAGGTATATATGGAAAGGGCCTTCGATGGCAACGGCCTGCGGCCTGCAGTGCGCCTGCCGGTGGCAAAGGAACTGGGTGAAACCAGCCTGATGTTTCTGGTTCATCCTACATTGTCAGCTAACGATATGTATAATGTCGTGAGCGCTGTGGAAAAAGTGATGGTGCAGGCGACGAGGTAGGAGAGGATCAAGGACCGCGCTTCGACAGGCTCAGCGACCGAAGGGGCAAGGATAAAAGACAAAAAGTCTGGAATGTTGAAAATCTGTCACCATAATCATGCCAAAAGGTTCGGCAAAAGTTTTGACAGCTAGAGGGCTCATAAAATCAAAACGGTTTCGAAATATTTCCAGGGAAGGGTTATGGATTTTCTCCGGCCATGCAGTAGCCGTGCTGGGCACTCTTTTTGGAATACGATTGCTTACGGGGCTGTTGAGTCCCGTTGCCTATGGTGAGCTTGCCCTGGGCATAACCCTGGCGAACTTCGTTAACCAGACTGTTTCAGGTCCTTTAAGCGCCGCCGCATGCCGCTTTTACGCTCCTTCATTTGAAAAAGGGGAACTGAGTCAGTATTTGCAGGCGATCCGCAGATTGGTGCTATCCACGACCGGGTTCGTTCTTTTGTTGATGCTGTTATTGATCATCGGTTTTGGTATAATCGGTCAGACCAAATGGATTGGCATCGCAACTGCTGCTCTAATCTTTGCAGCTTTTAGCGGTCTTAACTTAATCCTCAGCGGTATTCAGAATGCAGCTCGACAACGTTCCATAGTAGCCCTCCATCAGGGTGTTGATCCCTGGGCTCGTTTTCTCGTTGCTGCGGGCTTCCTGCTCTGGATAGGCGCTACCAGTACCATGGCAATGGTCGGCTATTCGTTTGCTGCAATACTTGTACTTGGATCACAGTATCTTTTTTTAAAAAAAATTAATTTCCAGGGAACAGAAAATGTCAAAAAAGGAAACACTCTGCAGGAACAAATGTGGGAATTTATATGGCCAATGTCAATCTTCGGAATATTTACATGGATCCAGCTCATTTCCGATCGTTGGGCTCTAGAACTTATGTCAGGGACACAAGACGTGGGTTTTTATGCTGTGCTCTTCCAGTTAGGTTACATGCCGATGTACATGATCACGGGGATGGCTATGCAATTTGTGGCACCTATCTACTATCAGTTAGCTGGCGATGCAACGGACAGCCAACGCAACGCGAACGTTAATAAACTGAACAAACGTTTTACAGGCTTGGGGTTTTTGTTGACGGGGATGGCCTTCTTGCTCGGATCTGTATTTCACATACAGATATTCCGAATTTTTGTGGCTCCAGAATATGCATCTGTGTCCCATCTTTTACCATGGATGGTTCTTGCTGGTGGATTTTTTTCAGTCGGTCAAATTCTTTCCCTTAATCTCATGAGCCAAATGAAAACACGTGACATGATGTTAGCCAAGATTATAACAGCGTTGTTAGGTGTTGCCTTAAACTTTGCGGGTGCGTATTGGTATGGTATTAAAGGAGTTGTGGGTGCCTGTGTTGTGTTTTCTATAATCTATTTTCTTTCACTGGCGTTTATTTTAAGAAAGGGCAATGGTGGCTTATCGTCACGGGAGGGCTCTCT
>JBDKUG010000399.1:0-10517 GCA_039679815.1 Smithella sp. | reverse complement strand
GACTTTCTCTTGACCTGCCCCGTGTTCCCGAAGGAGACCTGATCTGGTTTCACGGTGCATCTCTGGGCGAGATCAGGGCGCTGGCCGGATTGATTGAAGCCGTGAAGTCCTGCCGTCCCCGCACGTTGGTCTGTCTGAGCGCAATGACTCAAGCGGGAAGGCAGGCTGCGGAAAGTATTGAAAGTGTTGACCTTGTGCTGCCTTTGCCATTTGATGTCGGATGGATCATGCGACGCTACATGAAGCATTTGGCTCCCAAAGCCCTTATCATTTCCGAAACGGAAATATGGCCCAACCTGTGTATGGCGGCGCAGGAGGCGGACATTCCTGTCGCCCTGGTCAATGCGCGTCTTTCGGGCAGATCATTCGAGCGCTACCGGTTCGTGAAGTCGTTTATTGCGCACCTCTTGAAGAGAGTACGGATCATGGCCACGGCGCAAGAATATGCCGATCGATTCAGGGCATTGGGCGTAACCGATGTGCGGATCATCGGTAACACGAAATTCGACTCTATGCCGGAACTTCATCCGGAGCGCGCACAGAGCCTGCGTATGGAACTGGGAGCCGGCTCCCGGCCGGTTTTTGTCGCGGGAAGCATCCGTGAAGGTGAGGAGCCTGACGTGATGAAAAGCGTTGCGGCGGCACGCCGGGAAAATCCCGGTCTGTTTTGTATCGTGGCCCCCCGTCATCAAGGCCGCGTCAAGCACCTGATGGAACTCGCTCAACGCCTGGACATCTCATGGATGTTGAGAAGCGAGGCTCCCCGCCAAAATGCGGATCTCCTGATTGTCGATACGGTGGGCGAACTTTTTGATTTATACGGATTGGCCCAGGCGGCTTTTGTAGGCGGCAGTCTTGTGGATCTGGGAGGACAGAACATTCTTGAACCCATCGCGTGGGGTGTGCCGACCATGCACGGACCCCATATGGATAATTTTTTATGGGCGCTGGAAGCAGTTCGCGGAAATACCCTTGTTGTGACGAATGCAGATGAGCTTTCACGGACGCTGATCTCCATAATCCGTCAGCCGGAAGCTTATGTCGGGAAGGCTCGTCTTGCCAGGGTGGCGCTGGACGGGTCCAGGGGGGCGACTATGCGATATGCTGGAGAGCTCCTGCAAATGATGCCGGGGTGAAGGGTTTATGAGGCGAGGTTGAACAACCTTCATCCTTAAGGATGCTTCTTTACATCCTGTCCAATGCTTCGCGGATCACGGGTATAACCTGTTCTGGTTTCAACTCATCCAGGCAACGGCTGTGTCCGCTTCCGTCGCAGCCTTTCTGATGACAGGGAACGCAATCCATTTCCGGAAGAATCACACGATGGTCTTTCCCGACAGGAGCCCAGTCAAACCAGGAGGACGGACCGTAAATGGTAATCGTCGGGACACCGGTGGCCGCCGCGATGTGCGGTGCCGCACTGTCAACACCGATATGCAGACGGCTCAAACTCAGCACACCGGCCAGTTCGGCAAGCGTCGTTTGCCCCGCAAGATTGATCACCCGGGTTTCGCATAGCCGGATAATGGCTTCCGCCCGTTGCCTTTCTTCAGCAGATCCGATGATCATGGATGGAATGCCCCGGTCTTTCCAGAGCCAGTTGATGACGTGAGCCCACTTGCGCTCGCCCCATTCCTTGTAGGACCAGCGGGAAAAAGGATTGATGGTGATCCATTGTTTTTGGCCGTCTGCCTTTTCACGCGATAGAATTTCCCCGACACGTCTTTTAACCTCGTCTGAAACCCAGAGGCGGGGAGAGATATCTTGTGTGTCCATGCCGAGGGGTCTTACAATGCGCAGAATTTGCTCGGTTGCGCCGCGGTGTTTAATAACTCCATCGCCAACAGGCACCACGCCGTGCGTAAAGCAGAATGTTCTCCAGAAAGGCAGTCCTTGAGGATGATGCATGGTTACGCGAATCGGTGCCCCCGTTGCCAGTGACATGAAAGCGCCGCGGTCTCCCAGGCGCAGATCAATGGCCAGATCAAAATGCCGGGCGCGGATTTTCCTTAAAAAAGCGAAGTGTCCGGCTGCCTGCCGGAAAAGATTTCCTGGATAATGTTTTGTCTCAAAGACCCGGTCAACCGATGGGTCGGCTTCCAGGAGGCTGCCAAAACCCTCCCGGACCAGAATGGACAATTTCCCGTCCGGGACAGCACTCCTGGCGGCACGGATTGTCGGAGTCGTCCAGACCACATCACCGATATCCCCGAGCTGAATCAGCAGGATTTTACGGACATGAGCAGGGAGTTTATAGGTGGATGGATCGATAATCTTCATGTTGAATTAAGGAAGTCCTTCATTGTTTTTTCGATGTTTTGCCGCAAAAACTTCATCGTACAGGTCCGAATATTTTTTTGCCACTTTGTCCCATGTGTTTTCCGAAGCCGTTTGATGAGCGGCGGCAGACATTTCCGTGCGAATCTTTTTGTCAAGCAGCAGGGTGAGTCTGGATGCGATATAATCATAATCTGAAGCGTCAGGGATGATGAAGCCGTTTTTTTCATCCTTTACCAGATCTTTCGCGCCGACCCGGCTGCTGATCATTACCGGGAGGCCCGCCGCCATTGCCTCGAGGACAACCATGCCGAAGGTATCGAACCTGGAAAGCATCATATAAAGATCACCCGCCAGGTAAAGATCGATTAATTTATCCTTGGTGACTGTGCCGGTGAAAATGATGTTTTCAGATATCTGCGCATCCTTCGCCAGTTTTTCATACTTTTTAATGTTGCCTTTTCCGGCAACAATCAACTTAACGCTTTTGTTATGCTTTTTTAATCGCGCGAGGGCCAGCATGATATGGTCAAGCCCCTTGATCTCAAAATTCATTGATGCAAAGATAATGACCGGATCATCATCGCTGATGTTTAATGCTTTTCTTACGGCATGCCGCGCGTTGATTTTGCTTGTGTAATCGGACAAATTCACGCCGGGATGAATCACCGAAACGCTGTCCGGATTAACCGCGTATTCCTGCAGAAAAATGTCCCTGGTCAGCTCGGAAACGGCGATAAACCTGCGGCAGTGCCCCTCGTAAACAAGCTTTTTTTCCACCCAGGCCGTTACCAGATCATAAAGGCTCATTGGCTTGCAGCGGACGGAATGCACCCAGTACCGGTGAGGAATTCCGTGCAGCGTAAACAGATCCGCTGAAAAAATTCTTTCGTGGCTGTGCACCAGGGAAACGTTATTTTGTCGGATCCGGCGTCGGGCAAACCAGGCAAAACTGATGGTTGTCATAAACTTGGGAAAGGAAATAATCGGAATTTTATGAAACCGGACAGCGCTGGAATCGGACTGCCACCGATTGGCAAATACATCAAAAGAGTTCCGGCCCCCGATGGAAAGCTTTTCGGTAAGCTCCAAGGCAAATTGCTCGGCCCCTCCAACCAGGCCGTATTTAGGAATCACAACCGCAATTTCTCGCATAACACAAGTCTTTTTAAATGTTTTCGTTTGAACTAACACAGATAAAAGAAAAAATCATGTTTAAATAACCGGATAAATATGTTAGAAAAAACGTCATTTTTTAGTATTTTGCCGATTCCTGACGTCATTTGGCACTATTAAAAAGGGCCGGGTAAAACAATAAAGTGAATATTTTAGGTATATCAGCATTTTATCACGACAGCGCAGCTTGTCTTGTGAAGGATGGGGCTATTGTCGCGGCCGCACAGGAAGAGCGCTTTACCCGCAAAAAGCATGATTTTGCCTTTCCGGTACATGCCGTCAATTATTGCCTGAAACAGGGCGGAATAAAGGGCGACAATCTGGATTACGTCTGTTTTTATGATAAGCCGTTTATTAAATTCGAAAGAATTCTTGAAACCTATCTTGCCTATGCACCATCCGGCATTCGCTCGTTCATGATGGCGATCCCTTTATGGATCAAACAGAAACTGTGGATGAAGGAGTTGATCAGGGACCAGATCAATTATAAGGGTATGATTCTTTTCCCTGAACACCACGAGGCTCATGCTGCCTCTGCTTTTTTCGCGTCGCCTTTTCAGGAAGCCGCGTTTTTAACCATAGACGGCGTCGGGGAGTGGACCACGACAAGTTACGGTTTGGGCAGGGACAATCAGATTAAAATTCTTTCGGAGCTCCATTTTCCGCACTCCCTCGGTCTTTTGTATTCCGCTTTCACTTACTACACGGGATTCAAAGTGAATTCGGGCGAATATAAAGTCATGGGACTGGCTCCATACGGAAGGCCGGTATACAGGGATTTGATCCTTTCGGAATTGATGGATCTCAAAGAGGACGGGTCGTTCAGGCTGAACATGAATTATTTCAATTACTGCGCCGGGCTGACCATGACCAGCGCGAAATTCAACAGGCTGTTCGGAGGCCCTCCGCGCAAGCCTGAATCAGATGTCACACAGCGGGATATGGATCTGGCCCGCTCTGTTCAGGACGTGACTGAAGAGGTGATGCTTCGTATGGCAAAGCATATTCACCGGGAAACGGGGCAGAAAAATCTCTGCCTTGCGGGCGGTGTCGCACTCAATTGCGTCGGCAACGGCAGAGTCCTTCGGGAAGGGCCTTTTGAAAATATATGGATACAGCCTGCAGCGGGAGATGCGGGGGGCGCCGTCGGGGCGGCTCTTTTTGTATGGTACCAGTATCTGGACAATCAGCGGACCGCAGACGGTCAGAATGATTTTATGAAAGGGAGCTTCTGGGGGCCGGATTTCAGCAGGGATGAAATCGGCCGTTATCTTCAGAGCAAGAACATTCCCTTTGAAGAAATACCGGATCTGGACATTCCGGAAAAAGTCGCGGATTTGATTGGCGCACAAAAGACGATCGGATGGTTTCAAGGGAGGATGGAATTTGGTCCACGGGCACTGGGGGGGCGTTCCATCATCGGAGATGCCCGGTCGCCGCAGATGCAGGAGACCATGAACCTGAAAATAAAATTTCGGGAAAGTTTTCGCCCTTTTGCCCCCAGTGTGCTGAGAGAAAAAGTTGCCGACTATTTTGATCTCGATCGGGAAAGCCCTTACATGCTGATTGTCGCGCCGGTTAAAGAAAATATCCGCAGACAGATGACCCAGGAGGAGCAATCTTATTTCGGTCTGGATCAGCTTCATGTTGTCCGTTCCGTTATCCCGGCAGTGACGCACGTGGATTATTCGGCCAGAGTTCAGACGGTTACGGAGGAAATCAACCCACTTTACTATAAAATGATTAAAGCATTTGGTAAAAAATATGGCTGTCCGGTCATCATAAACACATCGTTTAATGTGCGGGGTGAGCCGATTGTATGCACGCCGGAAGACGCCTTTCTGTGTTTCATGAGAACAAATATGGATTACCTCATCATGGGGAATTATCTGTTGAATAAAGAAGACCAGAAACCACTGGACCGGGATATCAACTGGCAGAAAAAATTTGAGAATGACTGAGCGCGATGATAATAGAAGAAATCAAGAACATCAAAATTGAAACGTCAGACCTGAAGAAGTTCGGACTATTGATTGGTTCGATTCTTTTTCTGGGATCGTTGTACTTGTTGGGGAAGCAGCAGCATACTTATGCTGTTGCCGGTTTTATCCTGGGGGTTGTTTTTGCCGCCCTGGCTTTTGTCCGGCCGGTGGTGTTAAAGCCGCTTCAGAGGGCCTGGATGGCCATGGCTGTGGTCATGGGATTTGTCATGAGCAGAATCATCGTGGCAGTTATTTTTTATGGAATGGTTACGCCTATCGGACTTGCAGGCCGCCTTGCGGGGAAAAAATTTCTGGAGCTGAAAATAGACAAGGCTGCCGCCAGCTACTGGATTGGGCGGGATCAAGCCAAAACCGAGAAATCTGCTTACGAAAGGCAGTTCTGAAAAAAAATATTTGAGGATGTTGAAGCAATGGGGAAATTGTCAATCTTGCAAGAATTATGGTCTTACCTGAAAGTTCGGAAAAAGTGGTGGCTTCTTCCGATTTTGTTATTTCTGCTGATTATCGGGACCTTACTGGTTCTGGCGGAAGGATCGGTGGTTGCTCCCCTGATCTACACGCTGTTTTAATGCAAAGGCATAAAGGGCTATGAAGGATTCTTTGAAAAATTTTTTCAAACGCTACGCGGCCAATATTCTGCTTTTAATTTTTTCCCTTTGCATCGTTTTGGTGCTGGTAGAGATCTTCCTGCCGTTTCTGAAAATCAAAACGATTGAAGAAGCCGTCTATCAGGTGAGGCGTCCTGTGATCGTCGGGCTTTACGGCCAGTTTCACCCCCAGCTTCACTACACGCTCAAGAAGAATCTGCGCGGCGTGAAGCAGTATTATCCGGGCCAGCTCGACTATGATGTTGATACCAACAATCAGGGTTTTCGCGGACCGGACTGGGATTTGTCGCCCGGCAGAAAAAATGTTGTGGTTCTGGGCGACTCCTTTGCTTTTGGCTGGGGTGTCCAGTGGGATCAGACCGTCGGCAGGATTCTGGAAAAAGAATTGCAGAAGAAGGACACCGCCTATCAGGTCATCAACCTCGCGATGCCCGCGTGGGACATTGATTTGATTGTCCGATCGTTTGAATTATACAGGGACATGCTCAAACCCGTTGCTGTTGTCTATGTGTTTTGTCCGAACGATCTTTTGGGCGGCATGAAAAAAACAGCGCCCGGTGTCTTTGATATCGAATATCATCCCGGGCCTGATGATGAAAAAGAATTTATCGCCATGGTGGCCAGGCAGCAGCCCGGTTACTGGTCTTGGGACAAGTTCCGCAGAGGTTCCTATCTGCATGCCTATCACGCCCGAATCATCAGGCCTATTTTCAGCAAAAGAATCAAGGAATCGCTGACCATAGACAAGGCGCCGCCGGGATACAGTTTTCCTCCTCCCATGAATCCGCCCGCTGAATCGACTTTTGATCGGGAGCGCAAAGAATTCCTGCTGTACTGTCTTGATCGCCTGCGTAAAGGCGTCGGGGAAAGCCCCCTTTACATTATTGACACGTCCGACAAATCGATTTTATACAGGAAGGATCAGGCAGATAATCGAAGGTGGGTTTTGCGGGAGTATAGCCTGGCCCACAGGGACGTGACGGTGATTGATTTTGAGAGTTTTGTCCGTCGAACGCCGGACGGACGGAAATTCTATCTGGATTACGATGATCACTGGTCGCCGGATGGACACGCGGCCGCGGCCGGTTTGATTTTGCAAAACTGGAAATGGCCAAAATGAGATTTAGCGGGGCCGGCTAAATGCACGGCCGGATGCATTAACCACTGACGTGGAAAAGAAGATTAAATTGGAAAAGCCGAAGATCAGTGTGGCGATTATCGCGCAAGATGAAGCCGATCGAATCGGGAACCTGCTCAAAAGCCTGGGCTTTGCCGATGAGATCGTCGTTGTGGACTCCGGAAGTACCGACGGCACGCAGGACATCTGCCGGGAAACAGGCGCCCGCGTGATAACGAATGCCTGGCCGGGATACGTCGCCCAGAAACAATTTGCCCTGGAGGCGGCAAACCACGAGTGGATTCTTTGTCTGGACGCGGATGAGGAGGTCCCCGCCGATCTGGCGACGGAAATATGTCAGGCGGTGTCCTTAGCCGGGATGGAGACATGCGGTTTTTCCATGCCCAGATTATCGAAGTATCTGGGACGCTGGATCAGGCATGGAGGCTGGTATCCGGACCGCAAAGTGCGGCTGGTTCGCCGGGGCAGAGGAAAGTGGCAGGGCGTGAATCCCCATGACAAACTTGTCGTGGAGGGCGGGGTAAAGCATCTGACAAATCCCATGCTGCACCATGTCTATCGGGGCATCTCCGATCAGGTGGTCACGATGAACAGATTCTCGGAAATCTATGCGGGGCAGGGCCATCCCCGGGGCGGCTGGTTTGTCGCGGCAGGGCTTGTTCACGCCTTTGGAAAATTTCTCGAATGTTATCTCTGGAAACTCGGTTTTCTGGATGGTGTTCCCGGATTGGTCATTGCGGTAAATTCCGCGGAGTATGTTTTTTTAAAACATGCCAAAAGATGGGAAAAAAGCCTGCCCCGGAAGTGATGTGAAATGGATATCTCATTCATTATTGTCAACTGGAATACCAGAGACCTTCTGCAGGACTGCCTGGACTCCATCATCAAAACAGCAGAATCACTGACGCATGAAATTATCGTTGTGGATAACGCATCCACGGACGGATCGGCCGGCATGGTGGCTGAAAAATATCCGCAGGTCAAAATTATTTCCAACAGGGAAAACCGCGGATTCGGCGCCGCCAACAATCAGGGTTTCGCCGTGATGAAAGGCAAATACGCCCTGCTCATCAACACAGATGCCGTTCTGACGGCCGGCGCAGCCAGAAAGATGTGGTCTTTTGCGGACGAAACTCCCGACGCCGCGATTGTCTGCGGCCAGCTGCTGAATGCGGACGGAAGCAAGCAGAATTCCATCGCCGCGTTTCCGACGCTGTTGACCCTTGCCGCCAACACATCGCTTCTGGAATATCTTTTCCCCTCAAAATATCCCAGCAAAAGGTATGAACATGCCTCGCCGCTGGAAGTGGAGTCAGCCATCGGTGCGTGCATGCTGATCCGCAAAAGGGCGCTTGATGATGTCGCTGTCTTTGACGAGAGTTACTTTTTCTTTTTTGAAGAGACAGATCTGGCGTACGCGATGAAGCGCGCCGGCTGGCGGATTTATCAGGTGCCGGACGCCCTGATTTATCATCTTCAGGGACAAAGCATCGGCCACAATGTGCGTTCGCGCATAGAATTTTATCGCTCCCGCTACCAGTTCCTTCGCAAATGGCATGGCGGGGCGTATTATCGGGCGGCGGCAGTGATCATTTTCCTGCGGCTGCTGGTGGACACGCTGCTAAATGGTGTTGGCGTGATCTTCACGTTGGGTATGGCGGCAGGTCTTCGTCAGAAATTATTCACGTATTTACAGATCATCAAGTGGCATTTCTCCGCCAGATGAGGCGTTTTTATCAAAGGCTTCAAAACACACCGAACCGCGACGAGAGGCATTGAGGGTATATGCCCTTTTTCAAAGCGGGGATTCACGAATAAATATTTGACAATATTGATGTTGTTATATATTTAAATGCGTTTAATCAGGTCACGCAGGAAGGCATGCGTGTAACTGAAGGGGCGGAGCTGTATAAATAAGCACAGAGGTAAATGGTGCCGCAAATGTACGATGTGTTAAAATCTTTTGTTGATCCCGTCTTCATCATTTTTGCCCTTCTGATCATCTCATTTTTGATGTCATCATTCTTCGGAAAGCAAAAGGGAGGCGGCTTGTTTTTGTTTTTTGTCATTGTTTTACTTTATGGATTCAGTATTCAGCCCGTGTCCAGCTATCTGAGTTACCGGCTGGAGAAAAGCTATATAAAAAATCTCCATGTCAAAGAAAGAATGACGATGGATGTAATCGCAGTATTGAGCGGTACCAACTATGATATCCAGGCGCTTGCCGACACATTTCCCGGCGAGACCACCACGGTCAGGCTGGTGCATGCTGTCCGGATGTATAAGCAATGCGGCGCCAAATACCTTGTTTGTTCCGGCAAGGGAAACAGCAGGGTTTCCGGGGCGGAACTGATGGCGCAAATGGCCGAATCATTGGGTGTTCCCGGCCACAGAATACGTCTTGAAGCCAAATCGCGTAACACGCATGAACATGCCGTGGAGTTCAATAAAATGTTTGCCGGCAAAGACATCAGAATCGGTCTGGTGACATCGGCCTGGCACATGAAAAGAAGCGAAACGGAATTTAGAAAATATTATAAAAATGTGCAGCCCCTGCCGGCAGGTTTTCTGTACGCGTCACCGGCGGGTACAGCGGCTGTCCGGTTTATTCCGCAATCGCGATGGCTTTCCAACAATACCCTGGTGATGCGTGAATATGTCGGCCACCTTTGGTACAAAATTAAAAACATATAAGGATTCAAGGTGTTAAAGAAGCAAGAAAAAACAAATTGGGTTCTTTCTGAATTATACTATCCTGAAGAAACAGAATGTTAAGCGTCTGTACCGACTACCGATTAAGCACTAAATATTTAACAAATGATATTCATTGCATATTCTCAAGTTAGCGAAGAAAAATTAAATAATAGCCTGGGCATGCCGGAATACAGCTATTACTTTGTCTTGCGGGGCTTCCTGCCTGTGTTGCGGGAACTGGGGCAGGTGGTTTTGGTCAGTGACCCCGAGAAGGAAGTTGATGCCATTTATGACGACTGCCGCAAGCGCGACGAGGAATGCGTCTTTCTGACATTTTCACCTCCCAATAAATCCGCTGTTGGCCTGCGTTGTCCGACGCTTTGTGTATTTGCGTGGGAGTTTGATCATATTCCGGACGAAGTGTGGGATGGAAATCCTAAAAATGACTGGAGATACGTCTTCGCGGACCATGGACGAACCATCACCCTTTCCCGCTATTCTGCAGATGCGGTCAGAAAAGCAATGGGGCAGGATTTTCCAGTTGCCTCGATTCCGGTCCCCGTCTGGGACGATTTCGGGACATTTGCCAGTCAGCATCATGTTTTTCATGATGCTGAAACG
>JBDKUG010000042.1:0-10857 GCA_039679815.1 Smithella sp. | reverse complement strand
GAATACATCAATCGGCAGCTCTTAGCGAACGGCAAATCGATTGATAAGGCTACGCTTGTTGAAATGGACAAACTCTGGGACGAAGCGAAAGAAAAGAGGATATGATCCCTTGGATTACTTTCTTTGTGTAATGGGCATGGTTTTTATCGTGGAAGGACTTCCCTATCTGGTTTTCCCGGAAAAGTTGAAACCTTACCTGATCAAAATCACAACGCTGCCGGATTCCACTTTACGGATGATTGGCATTTCCACGATCATCTTCGGGCTGATTCTGCTTTATTTCGGACGTCGCTGACGGTTTTGATTGACATCCGTATCCCATTCTGATTACTTAAATAAAATTTTCATTTTTTACTGGAAAAACCATGAAGCTGGAGGATTTTTCATATTTTCTGCCTGACGATCTCATTGCGCAGCACCCGCGACCGCAGAGAGATGCTTCCCGCATGATGATGCTTCACCGCCGGGAAAACACCATCGAGGATCTCCAATTTTCTTCCCTGCCGGACTGTTTGCAAAAAGGCGACGTCCTGGTCATCAATGATTCCCGCGTCATTCCGGCCAGGATTTATGGCAAAAAATCCACAGGGGCCATTCTCGAAATACTGCTTATCACCTGCAAAGAGAAAAAAAATGGATCTGAAGTGTGGGAAGTGCTGGCGCGTCCCGGAAAAAGACTCAACGAAAATGACGTGATTGATTTTGGCCATTCCTGCGAAGCCAGGGTTGATGCCAGAGCGTCAGATAAGAAATGGCTGATGACATTTAACGCTCAAGACGGTTTTGAAAACTACCTGGAACGTTTTGGACGTGCACCCCTTCCTCCCTACATCAAGCGGAAAAAGAGTACCGCGCCGGACAATGGCAGCGACCGGGAACGCTACCAGACCATCTACGCAAAAACGGCCGGCTCTATCGCTGCACCGACCGCCGGTCTGCATTTCTCAGCGGAAATCCTGGAGGCCCTGAAGTCCAAAGGTGTCGGGATCGCAGCCATAACGCTGCATGTCGGGATCGGCACCTTTTGGCCCATAGAAACAGAAATCGTCGAAAATCACGTCATGCAGATGGAATATTTCGAAATCACGCCCGACGCGGCGGAAACCATCAACAATGCCCGAAGGGTCATCGCAGCAGGCACGACATCAACAAGAACCCTGGAGAGTGTGGCGGATAAAAACGGGCATATTGCGCCGCAATCAGGCGAAACCAGGCTGTTTATCTACCCCGGCTACTCCTTTAAAAGAGTAAACGGTCTGCTGACCAACTTTCATCTGCCCCGATCATCCTTATTCCTGCTGGTCTCAGCTTTCGCAGGCACCGATTTTGTAAAGACAGCCTATGCCAGGGCTGTTGAAAACCGTTATTTATTTTACAGTTACGGCGACTGTATGCTGATTTTATAGGACCGCTCCATGCCTTTTTCATTTGAACTGATAAAGAAAGACCCCGATACGGGGGCACGTCTCGGAAAAATGGTCACCCCTCACGGCCCAATCGACACTCCCGCGTTTATGCCCGTGGGCACACAGGGAACCGTCAAATCGCTGCGCCCCGAAGACATCGTAAAGTGCGGCGCTCAAATCATCCTGGGCAACACGTATCATCTGTACCTGCGTCCCGGTCATGAAACCATTCGCAAACTGGGGGGCCTGCACACCTTTATGAACTGGCCGGGACCGATTCTCACGGACAGCGGAGGATTCCAGGTTTATTCCCTGGGAGCGCTTCGCAAAATTGGGCCGGAAGGGGTTATGTTCCAGTCCCATATTGACGGGTCCAGGCACTTCCTCACTCCACAAAAAGCCATTGAAATACAGGAAGCACTGGGGTCGGATATCATGATGTGCCTCGACGAATGCACGCCCTACCCCGCAACGCTGCAGCAGACACAGGATTCCCTGGCCTTAACCGTGAAGTGGGCAAAACAATGCGCAGAAGTGAAAAACACTACTGATCAGGCGCTTTTCGGCATTATCCAGGGCGGCACCTACATGGATCTTCGCCGTCAGGCCGTGGAACAAACTGTCCCCATCGGTTTTGACGGTTACGCACTGGGTGGCGTCAGCGTTGGAGAATCCAAAGAAATCATGTATGCCATCACCGATGAAATCACGCCTCTGCTTCCTTCCGACAAGCCCCGTTACCTGATGGGCGTCGGGATGCCGGCTGATATTGTTTATGCCGTTTCCTGCGGTATTGACATGTTTGACTGCGTCATTCCCACTCGATCGGCCCGGCACGGATTATTGTTTACAAATTCCGAAAAGATTGTTATAAAAAACGCCCGCTGGCGGGAAGATGAACACCCGCTCGATGAAACATGCGATTGCTACACCTGTAAAAATTACTCCAGGGGTTATTTAAGGCACCTTTATGTTGCCGGTGAGATACTGGCTATGATATTGAATACTATTCATAATATCCGCCATTATATGCTCCTGATGGAAAAAATACGGATGGCCATAAGCGAAAACCGTTTCTTAGAATTTAAAAAAGATTTTTTTAACAAAATGAGATGACATTATAAAATTTTCTGATAAAAGGCATATTTTAAGGAGGAAGCAAAATTGATATCAACAGCATACGCAATGGGAGGCAACCCGGGAGCGGCGGGAGCACAGGGCGCGGGGGGAGTTGGTGACTGGAGCTTTATGATCATGATGGTCGTGATCTTTGGCATTTTCTATTTTTTGATGATCCGCCCACAGCAAAAAAAGCAGAAAGAACTCAAAGCCATGTTGGATAACCTCGCCTTTGGCGACGCGGTCATGACAACCGGCGGCATTCACGGCAAGGTAACCGGCCTTACTGATGCGGTCGTGACACTGGAGATAGCCGACAAAGTCAGAATTAAAGTCGCAAGAAGCGCTATCGCTGCCGTCCTTCAGAAATCGGGATCACCGGCTCCGACGACTAAGTCATAGTATAGAAAGGGGCATTTCATGTTCAAATCTTTGAAAATCAGGGTAGTTATCGCCGTAATAACGTGTCTTGCGGCTTTGTACTTTTTGATACCGACCTTTGTCTCCGATATTCCTTCACCATGGAATAAATATGTGCCTCAGGAGAAAGTTCATCTGGGATTGGATTTACAGGGCGGCATGTACCTTCTTCTGGAAATTGATGCGGATAAAGCTCTGGAATCCATTATGGAAAGAATGTCTAATGATTTGAAAGAATCATTCATGGAGAACAAAGTCCGCTTCCGTAATGTGGAAAAAGCTAAAGGCGCCACGATTACCCTTGAGTTGACCGATTCGGCCGGTAAAGCCGCATTGGAAAAAATTTTAAAAGACAATTATCCTGATCTGGAAATAGCATCAGCTACTCCTCGCGACAGCGGACAACTGGTAACATTAAAAATCAATGATAAAAAAGCAATTGATCTGAAAAAAACGACCATTGAACATTCGCTGGAAACCATCCGTAACCGCGTCGATCAATTCGGTGTTGCGGAACCGGAAATTATTCAGCAAGGTGATAACCGGATATTGATTCAACTACCCGGGGTCAAAGATCCGGAAAGAGCAAAAAATCTGATCGGTAAAATGGCTCTTCTGGAATTCAAAATCGTTGACGAGGATAATTCTCTCGATGAAGCCCTGCGCGGCACTGTTCCAGAAGGATCCATCATTGCTTATGGCACGCGCGAAGACCGATCAAGCGGACAGAGAGGACAGGTCCCCTATTTGCTGAAAAACAAAACCCTGCTGACCGGCGCTTCGCTGGAAACTGCTAAAGTTCAGATTTCCGACCGCTTTGGCGAGCCGCATGTTTCCATAAAATTCAACTCGCAGGGGGCGGCGGATTTCGACCGCATCACCAATGAAAACGTCCGCAAACGTCTGGCCATTGTCCTCGACGGCGTGGTTCATTCTGCTCCGGTCATTCAGGAACGAATTTCCGGCGGTCAGGCACAGATTACCGGAAACTTCACCATGGAGGAAGCCCGCGATCTGGCCATCGTCCTTCGCGCCGGTGCCCTGCCGGCTCCGGTCAACATTCTGGAAGAAAGAACCGTTGGTCCTTCTCTTGGTACCGATTCGATCCGTCAGGGTATTATGGCAACCATTATCGGTTCGCTTTTAGTTTTTCTATTCATGCTTGTTTACTACCGGCTTTCCGGCCTGGTTGCCGACTTTGCCCTCGCCATGAACATACTACTGATTCTGGCGGTGCTTGCAGCTTTCCGGGCAACCTTAACGCTGCCCGGCATCGCCGGCATGCTCCTGACAATCGGTGTCGCTGTTGATGCGAATATTCTGATCTTTGAAAGAATCCGCGAAGAATTACGAACGGGGAAAACGCCCCGTCTGGCACTCGACACAGGTTATGATAGAGCTCTTATTACCATCATTGACACGCATGTTTCAGGTATCCTCGCAGCTCTTGTTTTGATGTATTTCGGAACAGGCCCGATCAAGGGGTTTGCGGTAACAACGATCATTGGCCTTTGTGTCAGTCTTTTTACCGCCATCTTTATTACGCGGGTGATTTTCGATTACTTCACCCAGAACTATAGCATTAAGAAATTGAGCATCTAAAATTCAAGCGCAAGCAGGAGATAGAGTATGAGCATGGAGTTGATCAAACCAGGGGTTAACATAGATTTTGTCGGGAAAATGAAGTACGCGATGATTTTTTCAGCCATCCTGCTTCTCATTGGCGTCGGATCGGTTGTCTATCATGGTGGATTTAATCTGGGCATCGATTTTGCCGGCGGTTCAATCATTCAGGTTAAATTTTCGAAAAATGTTTCCGCCGACCAGATTCGTACAGCCTTGAAATCAACCAAACTGGAAAGCAGCACGATTCAGCAGTTCGGTAATAATGAATTTTTAATTCGTACCCATGAGTCATTCTCCGATCAAAAAATGCTTGCAGCCAATGTAGGAGATCCCCTCACCGCCGCTTTTAATAAGGATTATGAAATCCGGCGAGTGGAAGTCGTTGGTGCTAAAGTTAGTTCCGATTTCAAACGCAAAGCGATCGTCGCCGTCATTCTTTCCTGGCTGGCGATCCTGATTTATGTTACCTGGCGTTTTGAATTCCGTTACGCAGCAGGAGGAATTCTTGCTCTTGTTCACGACACTCTGATTGTCGTCGGGGCTGTTTCTCTGATGAACATGGAATTCACCATTAACATTCTCGCGGTATTAGTCTTCGTAATCGGTTTTTCAATCAATGATACCATCGTCACATTGGACAGGATCCGGGAAATTGTAAAACGGAACCCCAAACAGGAGTTGGGCGATGTCATCAACCTGGCGATAAATGAAACCCTCAGCAGAACCATTCTGACATCTCTTACCGTTTTTCTCACGCTTCTGGCGCTTTATATTTTCGGTGGAGCGGTCATTCACGATTTTGCCTTTGCCATGCTGGTCGGTACCGTAGCCGGTACCTATTCCACTATCTATATCGCCTGCACGAGCGTGCTGCTTTTTGAAAAGCTGTCACCTGCAAAACTGAAGGGGAAAAAATAATTTGTCGTCTTTTGCCGCGGCAGGATTTATCGTTTTTATAATAATATTGTTTATCGGGATTTATTTGAGCCTGTTCGGACTACCCGGAACTGTTATCATTTTCCTGGACGTTTTGCTTTATGCCATTTCTACGGGTTTTGAACAAATCGGCTGGAAAGTTCTTTTGTTTCTGCTGGTCTTTTCTATTTTTGCCGAAGCCATTGATTTTTGGGCGGGATATCGCCACGCCCACGAAACGCCGGTTACAGGACGATCTCTCCGGGGGTCCATTATCGGTGCGTTAGCGGGAATGATTGTTTTAGCACCGTTTCTCTGGGGACCCGGTATTTGGGGAGGGTTCTTTCTTGGAGGGCTCGCGGGATTATTAATTATAGAACGGCGCCGTCATTCCAGATTAAGCATCACTCATCAGTCAAGTGGCCAGGATGTCTTCGCCATGATTTGCCGCAAAATGGTTAAAGGGTTTTTGGCACTGGCCATGATTTTTGTTTCTCTGTCCAATATTTACTCATAGGGGTTCATTCACATCATGAAAGATAACAAAAACATGCCAAAAGGCTTGACCAAAGAAAAACCCGCTAAAGAATCGAAAGCAAAAGTTCAGGAATTTATTGAAGCAATTATCATCGCGATATTGATTGCCGTCGTCATCCGGACACTTGTGATACAGGCTTATAAGATTCCGTCCCGATCCATGGTACCCACGCTGCTCATCGGCGATCATCTTCTAGTCAACAAGTTTATTTATGGCATCAAAATACCCGTCATAAGAACCACCCTGCTGCCTGTTTCGAATCCGGAACGAGGCGATATTATCGTATTCATTTACCCCAATGACCGTTCAAAAGATTATATCAAACGTGTCATCGGTGTCGCCGGAGACAAGATCGAAATCAAAAATAAAAATATTTTCATCAACGACAAGCTGTACAAAGACGGTTTCGGCATTTATTCCGACAGTGTCGTTTATCCTGCCATGGTGCAGCCCCGTGATAACTATGGACCGGTTGTTGTGCCCGGGAACTCTCTTTTTGTGATGGGTGACAAACGCGACGAGAGCGCTGACAGCCGTTTCTGGGGTTTTGTCGATTTAAAAGACGTGGAAGGGAAAGCGCTTTTGATCTACTGGTCCTGGAACAGTGAAGAAGGAAATCTTCTGAAAAAAGTGCGCTGGGAGCGAATAGGCAACCTGTTGAAATGAACCGATGATTCTTTTAGGACTTGACAGACAGGCCGCTCCATTGTATGAACCATGCAAATACCCTTTTAATTTAATCCGGCGAGATTGAAAAAGGAAAAAAAATGAAAAAGCTCAGCATAAAGTCAATTAAGGCCTTTTTCCTCATCGGGAAAGGCCTTTTTTTATGACTGCTTACATATTTTTAACCGATTGGTCCCGGAATTATTCGGGAAAAATACATGTCATTTTAGAATTTCAAAAAGTCGTCGAGAGGAAACATGCCTGAAAAAAAGAGTCCCAAAGTGGTTATGGACAGCGAAGGTATCGAACGATGCCTGACTCGCATCGCTTACGAAATTTTGGAAAAAAACAAGGGTATCAATAATCTTGTACTGGTGGGCATCCGCACTGGCGGCATTTACCTTGCCGAAAGGCTTCAGAAAAAAATCTCGGCTATTGAAAACACAAAAATCCCGCTGGGCATTCTGGATATCACGCTTTATCGTGACGACATCACAAAAACCAGCAAGAAAGCCCCGCTGGGCAAGACAAAGATACCCTTCGATCTGGAGGATAAAAAAGTGATTCTGGTGGATGATGTTCTCTTTACCGGCCGGACGATCCGTGCCGCCATGGATGCTTTAATCGATTTCGGCCGCCCCAAAATGATTCAACTGGCTGTCCTCATCGATCGCGGCCATCGTGAATTGCCCATTCGCGCCGATTATGTCGGGAAAAATCTTCCTTCTTCTCTGTGGGAGGCGGTCAGCGTCAATCTGCTGGAAAAGAACGGAAAAGATGAAGTCCTTATTGAAGAAGAAACATGATTGGATCAGCCACCTCGCAGCAAGCTGCGGAGAATTAACGTTCGTCCCGCGTGAGCGGGATTAAACAAACAGGGCAAAATTTATGATGAAACTGGCAAAAAAAGACATCCTCGGTATCCGGGAAATGACGGTTGACGAGATCAACCTGATTCTGGAAACAGCAGAATCTTTTCTGGAAATTTCAACGCGCGAAATCAAGAAAGTGCCGACACTGAGAGGTAAAAGCATAATTAACCTGTTTTACGAAGCCAGCACACGCACACGAACCTCTTTTGAAATAGCCGGAAAAAGACTCAGCGCGGACACGATCAACATATCGGCCTCCACCAGTTCCGTCGTGAAAGGGGAAACCCTGATCGATACTGCACGCAACCTGGAGGCTATGAATCCGGACATCATTGTGCTTAGACACAGCGCCGCCGGAGCCCCGCACCTGCTTGCCTCACTGGTCCGTCAATCTATTATCAATGCCGGAGACGGCGCACACGAGCATCCCTCGCAGGCCCTGCTGGACATGATGACGATCCGGGAAAAGAAAGGGCGGCTCGCCGGTCTGAAGGTCGCCATCATCGGAGACATCCTCCACAGTCGGGTTGCCCGGTCAAACATTTACGGTTTGTCCAAAATGGGCGCCCGGATCATTGTGGCCGGACCCGCCACCATGATACCACGCAACATCGAGCAGATGGGGGTCGAAGCCTGCACAAAACTGGAAGATGCGATCACGGACGCCGATGTTGTCATGATGCTGCGCATTCAACTGGAACGCCAGAAGCAGAACATCTTTCCTTCGCTTCGCGAATACGCCCAGCATTATTGCCTGAACCGAAAAAATATCAAGCTCGCCAAACCTGATGCCATTGTCATGCATCCAGGCCCGATCAATCGCGGCGTGGAAATTTCACCTGACATTGCTGACGATCCTGGCTGCTCCGTTATTCTCGATCAAGTTAATAACGGTGTCGCCGTCCGTATGGCGCTGCTTTACCTGCTTTCCGGAGGAAACGAATGAAACTGCTGTTAAAAGGCGCAAGGGTTATTGACCCTTCCCAGAAGATGGATGCCCGAATGGACATTCTGGTTGAAGAGGGAAAAATCAGCTCCTGCGGCACAACCATCAAAGCACCGCCTGCGGCACAAATAATCAATCTAACCGATATGATTGCAGTACCGGGATTAATCGATATGCACGTGCACCTGCGCGAACCGGGTCTGGAATACAAAGAAACGATCGCCACCGGTTCGGCCGCGGCTGTAGCCGGAGGTTTCACCTCCATCGCCTGCATGCCCAATACGGAACCTGTCAATGATAACCGCTCCATTACCGAATTCATCCGCAGAAAAGCCTCTGAGGCCCATCTGGCCAATGTGTATCCCATCGGCGCGATCAGTGTCGGTTCGGAAGGCAAACAAATGACGGAATTCTGGGACCTCAAGGAAGCGGGTGTGATCGCCCTGTCCGATGACGGGAAACCGGTCATGGATGCGGCCCTGATGCGGCACGCTATGGAATACGCCGGATCTCTGGACCTGCCGGTTATCCAGCATTGTGAAGATATCAATCTTTCAGCGGGCGGCCTGATGAATGAAGGGTACTGGTCCACAATGATGGGGCTGCCGGGCATTCCCTCTATCGCCGAAGAGGCCATGGTGGGGCGCGATATTCTGATTGCCGAATACACGCAAACCCGGATTCACATCGCACATGTCAGCACGGCCGGTTCAGTACGCCTGATCCGCGACGCCAAGATGCGGGGACTGAGAGTGACGGCTGAAACAGCTCCGCATTATTTCACATTAACCGACGAATGCCTCCAGGATTACGACACCAGCTACAAAGTCAATCCGCCGCTGAGAAGCGCGGCCGACATCGCGGCAATAAACGAAGGACTGGCGGACGGAACGATTGACGCCATCGCATGCGATCACGCACCGCATGCACGAACGGACAAGGAGGTGGAATTCGCCTATGCCGCAAACGGCATCAGCGGCCTGGAAACATCGCTTGGCCTGAGCCTGAATCTGGTGCACGACGGCATTCTTACATGGGAGAAGCTGATCACCGCAATGGCCTGCAATCCGGCACGACTTTTAAACCTGAACAAAGGTACGCTGAAAAAAGGTTCCGACGCGGACATCACCGTTATTGATCCGGAACAAACGTGGACCGTGGATGTGAAAACGTTTGTTTCAAGGGGGAAAAACTCTCCGTTTTCAGGCCGGAAAATGAAGGGACGCGCCGTCCTGACCATTGTGGCGGGCGACATCAAATACGACGGCCGTGCGTTATAGTCATGAGTGCTGCAGAAAGCCATAAAACCACCGGGTTTGTCCTGAAAAGCTTAAGCTACGGTGAATCGGATTTAATCGTAACCTTTTACTGCCGCGAGTTAGGCAAAATCAACGGGATCGCCAAAGGCGCCAAACGAAGTAAAAAGCGTTTCGCCAATGTTTTTGAACCGTTTTCACTGACCAGTATTATTTTTTCGCGGAAAAACCGTGACGCCCTTGCCTTCATTGAATCCTGCGACATTATCGATCATTATCCCATCATCCGTCAGGATCTTGAAAAGACCCTGACGGCTTCATATTTCATTGATCTAACCGATCATTTCAGCATGGAAGGGAAAATCAATGAAAATCTTTTTTCACTGCTTGCGGATTTTCTGGCCCTGCTGGCACGGGATAATGTTTCGGACACGGCGGTTCGCTTCTTTGAAATGCGCCTTTTGAAAATTACCGGTTTTGAACCGGCGCTCACCGCCTGTGTGCGCTGTAAAACCCCCGTAACCAACGGCGGGACATATTATTTCTATCCGAAAGAAGGCGGCATTTTCTGTGCCACATGTGCCCGGCCGCAAAGATACGATCAGCATGTTTCCGCCGGAACTGTCCGGACGCTGCTCCTTGGAAAAGACATGGAAATGGAAAAGATGAAAATGGTCAGCATGCCGGAGGGCCTGGCGTCCGAATCCCGCAGCATTCTGTGCGGTTTTATTTCTTATGTGCTGGGAAAAGAAGTCAAATCCCTGAGGGTCATGGAACAGGTGCGGCGGTACTGTCCGTAGTGGAGTTTTCCTATGCGCCAGCCTGAATTACTTATCCCCGCCGGCAATATGGAAAAACTGCGCACCGCTCTGCTCTATGGTGCGGACGCTGTTTACATCGGTGTGCCGGGTTTAAGCCTGCGCGCATCGTCTGCCGAATTTTCTTTAAATGACCTGGTGGCGGGTGTTTCCGAAGCACATGACAGGGGCGTGAGGGTTTATGCGGCCGTCAACACGTTTGCCCGCAACACGGATCTTGCCTCGGTCCGGCAAGCCCTTCCCGGGCTGATCGATGCAGGCGTGGACGCTCTCAT
>JBDKUG010000134.1:0-1889 GCA_039679815.1 Smithella sp. | reverse complement strand
CTGATTATCACGATGATGGCTGAACTCAAGCGCCGAGGCAAAAAATTCGGTTGCGCGGCCCTTTGCGCCAGCGGTGGTCCCGGTCACGCGTTTATCGTGGAAATGCTGTAAAAAATATGATTATCGGTAATGGAAAAACGGAGTGAAACCTGATCGGGGCTATTCCGGATTCCACTGATTGACATAAGGAAATTCATCATCACATTATAAATATTAAGATCCAGACGTTGCAGTTCCATGTAAATACAATGCCAGGAGAAATCATCATGGCCCTTAAAACACCCGAGCAATACGAAGACAGTTTGCAAAAAATGAATTTTAAAATTTACCTCATGGGGGAACTCGTGAAAAACTGGGTGGACCATCCCATCATCCGTCCGTCAATGAACGCTGTTAAAATGACGTATGAACTGGCACAAAAGCCAGAGCACGAAGATCTGATGACGGCCAAATCCCATCTTACCGGAAATAAAATTAATCGCTTCACGCATCTGCATCAGAGCACCGAAGATCTGGTGAAAAAAGTCAAAATGCAGCGTCTTCTGGGACAGAAGACGGCAGCCTGTTTTCAGCGATGTGTTGGCATGGATGCCATGAACGCGGCGGACAGCACCACCTTTGAAATGGATCAGAAACTCGGCACAAAATACCATGAACGGTTCATCCGATTTTTGAAAATGGTTCAGGACGAAGACCTTGTCGTTGATGGAGCCATGACCGACGTCAAAGGCGACCGGGGCCTGGCTCCACACCAACAGGCCGACCCGGACATGTATGTGCGCATAGTCGAGAAAAACGATCAAGGCATCGTGGTACGCGGTGCGAAAGCCCACCAGACCGGTGCCGTCAATTCACACTGGATTCTGGTCATGCCGACCATTGCCATGAACAAGGATGACGCGGATTACGCTGTTTCATTTGTCTGCCCCGCGGATGAAAAAGGCGTTTATTACATTTACGGGCGTCAGTCCTGCGATACGCGAAAAATGGAAGGCGGCACCATAGACGTGGGCAATGCCCGATTTGGCGGACATGAAGCCCTGATGGTTTTCGACAATGTGTTCGTCCCTTGGGAAAACGTGTTGATGTGCGGCGAGTATGAATTCAGCGGCATGCTGGTCGAACGCTTTGCCGGTTATCACCGCCAGAGCTACGGCGGCTGCAAGGTCGGCGTGGGCGATGTCCTGATTGGGGCGGCGGCGCTTGCCGCGGACTACAACGGAGCGGCAAAAGCTTCCCATGTCAAGGACAAGCTCATTGAAATGACGCATCTCAATGAAACCCTGTTTTCCTGCGGGATTGCCTGCTCGGCGCAGGGCCACAAAACGTCCTCCGGCACGTATCTGATCGATCTGCTGCTGGCCAATGTCTGCAAGCAGAACGTTACACGCTTCCCTTACGAAATCGCCCGCCTGGCCGAAGACATTGCCGGCGGCATAATGGTCACCATGGCCTCTGAAAAGGATTTTAAAAATCCCGAAATAGGCAAGGTTCTGGAAAAATACATGAAAGGCACGGCCAATGTGTCCTGCGAAGATCGGGCGCGCGTCATGCGCCTGGTTGAAAATCTGACACTGGGAACAGCGGCGGTCGGATACCGCACTGAATCCATGCACGGCGCTGGCTCACCACAAGCCCAGAGAATCATGATTGCCCGCCAGGGCAACCTGGAGCAAAAAAAGAATTTGGCCAAGAATATCGCCGGTATCAAGGAAGAAAAGAAATAATTCATCAAAATCCTCCCGATGAATCGTCGTCATCGGGAGGATTGACCCTCCCCGCTTGAACACGTCATCCCCTCATTTGATTTTCGCCGCTTCGGCGCCGATTAGTACAGTATTCTAAACCCAGATTACGCAATAGAGAGATTTGTTGTTTCTCTGTGTCAT